>CP071065.1:0-340000 GCA_017164015.1 Nostoc sp. UHCC 0702 | reverse complement strand
CATTTTATCTTCACTACCACAGGCTAGCATTTGTCCATTTGAACTAATGGCTATAGAGCCAATCTGCCAACTATAGCCCGAAAAAACTCGAAGTTCTTGCTCTGCTCTCCAATTCCAGATTCTAATCATTTTGTCGTCAGTAGAAATTGCTAATAGTTCCCCATTCGGGCTAAAAAACAGTGCATTAATCGATGAACGGAACGTTGGTAAAGTCAAAAGTTCTTCCCCAGACTCTACCTTCCATAGTTTTACTATTCTGTCTGCACTACCACTTGCTAACAATTGGACATCTGGACTAAATGCAACTGCATTCACGCCCATCTTGTGTCCTGCTAGGGTATGGACTACCTCAGTTGATTTGAGATCCCAAATTCTGATAGTTTTGTCAGCACTGCTACTGGCAAGAAATTTATTATCAGAACTAAAGGCGATCGCACTAACGCCCATATTATGCCCAGTTATTGTCTGAACTTCCTCATTTGATTTGAGATCCCAAATTTTTATCGTTTTGTCGGCGCTACCGCTAGCTAGCAATTTGCCATCTGGGCTAAACGCAACTGCACTAACGGCTAACTTGTACCCAGAAAACGTCTGAGATTCTTCACACAAAGCAATATTCCATATCTTGATGGTCTTATCTGCACTACCACTAGCCACAAACTTACCATCTGGACTGAATGCAACTCCTCGGATTAGATCAGTGTGTCCCGACAAGACTATTATTCTCTCGTCAGTGACCAAATCCCATAGACTTCGTGGAGAACTCTGAGTGGTAACATCGGGTACAGTTATCACTGGTTGAGTTGTGATGTTGATTGGGTGGGAGGAAATCTGGGGTATGATGCTTGTATCTATGGGTGTTAATTCCAATACTGATAGATCATCCCTAGACTCAGATGTCATCACCTCAGCAGGATTCGGCTCAGAAGTAGTTAATAATGGTTCTGAAACCACTTGACATTCAAAGAGAAATTCTGGGCCATCTTTGCCAAGCATAACGCGATCGCCTGGCTGCAAAATCTGGTACCCCTGCAACCGCTTACCATTCACGTAAGTTCCATTAGCTGCATTCAAATCGTAGATGTGCCATGACATTCGTGAACCATCTTCAAAAGATTGAATTTTTGCATGATGCCGAGAAACAGTAGGATATTGTTCTGAATTGACAGCGATTTGACATGTAACCTCACGTCCTATCAGTACTTCTTCTGTGGAGGATAGGAAATATTTAGTTTCAGAACTATTTGCTACCTGACTTGAGTATGCAGATAAGATCAGACAAGCAGAATATGAAAGACTGGGGTCGTGTGTCATGTTGATCTAGTAAAAGTTACGATTTTTGTGGCGTGCGTAAACTCTACTGTAATCAATTTAATTCCAGATCATCTTTCGTGCCTTGCTATTCGTTTAGAAATATTCATTTTATTTTACTTTGAAAAAAGACTCGGATTTGACCAACCTTCAAGGACTCGCTACAGTCCGCGTGATTACTGATTAAGAGGATGTTTTAAAAATTTTGGGCGAATAGAATTCGCTACTACACAAACGCGCGTCCGCCTGCGCGGACTAATACAAAATCAGCAATTTCAAACCCACCTCCGTGGGTTTCGTCTGTGTAGACGCGATTTATAATCGCTTTCTTTCCCCTCCCCGTTCACGGGGAGGGGTTAGGGGTGGGGTGCAATGACTGTGGGAATCATAACTAATTAACCGGACTTGATATAAGTCTTAAAAAGCTTCAAACTGCTTCTCTACTTTCCTGGGGGACAAAATTGCTGTACTCTTTGGGGAAGTTGCCTACACATTTGTTGGAATGTTTGAGGATTAAGTTGCCACCAAGCAAATAATCCCAAACTAGTACCTCCCACCAGCAAAATTAATAATCCTCCAAGCAGTAATAAAGGCTTACCCCGACTAGGTTTTTTAACTGGTGTTGGTGTTGGCGTTGGTTCCTGTGTCAATTCCAAATCTAGCAGCGCTTGAGAACTTTCTGTCAAAGAATCTTCTTCTATTTGTAGTTCTTCTATTTCTAGTTGTTCTTCTTGTATTTGTTCTATTTCTAGTTGTTCTTGTGGTTCTTCTACTTTTGAAATTTCAACTGGTAACTGCGGGGGAGTCGCCTGCACTAAGTCTGCTGGAGAAACACGACAAAGAGTCAGAACAACGGATGTATTATCATGACCGTTTTTTTGGTTTGCTAAATTAATCCAATCATGCACAGCATCTTCAACTGAAAGTTTTCCTGTTAACACTGGTATTGCGTAATCTTGCCAGGATTGTTCCACCCAATTATTATCACTTAAACCATCAGAACACAGTAGCAATACTCCATCTTCTTCTAGAATCAATCGCTTCATCACAAGACGCAGAAATTCAGCATCTTTTGTCCCTAATGCTTGGGTGAGGGCAGTTGCATCTGGTCTAGTGAGTGCTTTACGATACAAACTCCGGGCATGGCGGACTTCGCGTGTTGCCACAACATCATCAACTGTCAATAGCTGACAGTAGTCACAAGTTATCCAGTAAGCACGGCTATCACCGACACTTGCTAAATAAAGTTCGTGGGCATTTTTTGATTGCCATCCAGAAGTGGTTTGTATTCGTTGGGGAATTTGCACCGCCATGACGAGGGTTGTAGCCATGCGTTCTCTGCCTTGGCGTTTTTGTTCATCATTGCGAGAGCAAATTACATTATTCACCACCCGTAAACTTGCTTCTAGTTGTTCTTGCAATAACTTTGGTGGTACAAGTTCTGTCTGTTCTTCCACCTCTGCTAATAAAGCACGAACTTGCAATTTCAAAGACTGCACCGCTAATTGACTGGCAACTTCACCACCTTGGTGTCCGCCAATGCCATCACAAACAATCGACAAATGCTTTAGTAATAAGTCATCTTCACTAGAAGCAAGTGGATAGCAAGTATCTTCATTTTGTGTCAGTTCTGGGCCTGTATCTGTTGCCCCTGCCACTTTTAAGCTTAAAGGCAATTGTGCCGCCGATAAAAGTAATAAGGCATTGAGTTGAGTGGCAATAGTCTCTAACTCTACCTCGGTACTACACATCTGCTGAACTATATTTTTTAACTCTTGGCTTTTTGCAGATGCTACCCAAGGCTGCCAAGATTGACCTAAATCTTGTAAACTCAGTTTTTGGATGGTTTGTGTTTCGTGAAGTTCCAACAGTCGCACACACCAACCTTGTACTCGCAAGTTATCTGACAATAGCAAACTGTGAGCAACTCCCAATTCTAATAATGGTTGCCAAAGTTGCAGAATTTGCCACAGCCAATAAACTTGTCGTATTGCCGTTGCTTGTTCCCAGAAGTCAGCAATTGTTGGGTAGAGATTTCCTGTTTCGTCTATAGGAACATTTTCTAGTAAGAGGATATCACTATCGTTTGCATCTTCCATAGAAAAGCGAGCAAATCCATATGCTTGGGGAAGATGCCAATGCTCTTGATATAGCTTTAGATATGGAATAACTACTTTTGGTAACTCTTCTGGTGCGTTTGGTGGCAGTGCCGGTTGAGTATCTAGCCAAATTTGCTGCGTAATTACCTCATATCTATTTGCAACTTTTGTACCTGGTGGGATTTTCGCTGCCAATGAGCCACTAGCCCAGAGATAGCGGTAAATTAAAGGCGTTTGACAACTTGCACAAAAGCGATCGCCTATAGTATTGATGGGGCGATCGCAGTCTGGATTTATGCAATAAATTATCGGCTGTGTAGAAATCATAAAAGTATAAATTTAAAGAATAAATCAACTCGTAAATTTCGATTAAATTTTGGTGTCAACAACTTGAAGGCTAGAATAGACTGTACTTGTGTACCCCTGACTACAACTTGTTACTGAAATTAATCAAAATTAAAAAAATTGGGCATTGGGCATTGGGGCATGGGGAATTGGGAATAGGGGATTGGTAATTGGGCATTAGTTATTTCTCCCCCATCTCCCTCATCTCCCTCATCTCCCCAGTCCCCATTGCCCCTAATCCCCACTCCCTCCGGTCGTGGGGGCCCCGAGTTCCCCAGTCCACATGTAGTGTCTAGGATGGCGCTATGCCAAGTTCTACATTAATCTGGCTGTTGGCGGGAGGGGTTCTGTGTTTAATGGAACTTTTCTTACCATCAGCTTTTGTTGCCTTCATTATGGGAATCAGCGCCTTGGTAGTGGCGTTGTTGTCTTTAGTGGGTTTAAGTATATGGCTACAAGTTACGCTTTGGCTATTACTTTCCACTGTGTTATTTGTGCTGTCGCGGCGGTTTTTGCAACCACGACGACGCAAATCAAAAATTCAGGATGCTGTGATTGCTGAAACTTTAACAGAAATTCCGGCCGGGCAAGCCGGACGCGTGCTATATGAGGGAAATTCTTGGCGGGCGAAATGTGACGATGACAAACTCAGCATAGCACCCGATCAAAGAGTGTATGTAGTCAGAAGAGAAGGCACTACCTTGATTGTGATGCCAGAAAATTTGTTGCATTCTTAGGTAGGAGTTATGAGTTAGGAGTTAGGAGTTAGGAGTTAGGAGTTATTTCTCCCTCATCTCCCTCATCCCCCTATCTCCCCATCCTCTCCATCCCCCTCATCTCCCCTATCTGGTTTAAAAAAGTGACATTTAATACTCAAAAAATAGGAGATTACAATGGGAAATTTATTTTTACTAATGTTTTTAGCCCTTGGTGGTGGTGCTGTGGCTGGCTCTGTTAAAGTCGTCAATCAAGGTAATGAAGCTTTGGTGGAAAGATTGGGAAGTTATAACAAAAAACTGGAACCAGGACTTAATTTTGTTTTTCCTTTCCTAGATAAAATCGTTTACCAAGAAACTATCCGGGAAAAAGTTTTAGATATTCCTCCCCAAAAATGCATCACCCGCGACAATGTTGGCATAGAAGTGGATGCGGTGGTTTATTGGCGTATTGTGGATATGGAAAAAGCCTGGTACAAGGTGGAAAATCTCCAGTCGGCAATGGTGAATTTGGTACTTACTCAAATTCGCTCGGAAATGGGACAACTAGAGTTAGATCAAACTTTTACTGCCCGTTCTCAAATCAATGAACTTTTGTTAAGGGATTTGGACGTTGCCACCGATCCTTGGGGGGTAAAAGTCACACGGGTAGAACTACGAGACATTATACCTTCTCAGGCAGTACGGGAATCGATGGAATTGCAAATGTCAGCGGAACGCCGCAGACGGGCAGCAATTTTAACTTCCGAAGGCGATCGCGAGGCTGCTGTCAATAGTGCTAGAGGTAAAGCTGATGCCCAAGTTTTGGAAGCAGAAGCCCGTCAAAAAGCCGTAATTTTACAGGCAGAAGCGGAACAAAAAGCGATCGTTCTCAAAGCCCAAGCCGAACGCCAGCAACAGGTTCTCAAAGCTCAAGCTATTGCTGAGTCAGCAGAAATTATAGCCCAAAAAATCAACACTATCCCTAGTGCCCACCAAGCAGTGGAAGTTCTGTTTGCCTTGGGCTATCTAGATATGGGCGCGACAATTGGTAAAAGCGATAGCAGCAAGGTGATGTTTATGGATCCGCGTTCTATTCCTGCTACTTTCGAGGGTATACGTTCTATAGTTTCAGATTCTCAAGCTGACCCCAACCAGTTATTTTCTGGGCAAATACCGGGAGTGAATAATAACCGCGCTAGTTGAGATGAGGGGATGAGGAGATGGGGGGATGAGGGGATGAGGGGGATGAGGGGGATGGGAGGATGAGGGGGATGAGGGAGATGAGGAGATGGGGGGATGAGGAAGAAATAACTAATAGCCAATGACGCCAGTTACAACAAGAGCGGCTCCCCAACGCACTGGCTCCCCAATGCCCAATTCCTAATTCCCCATTCCCAATTACTGACTAACCTCAGCACCTTGATTTATGTGGCATTGGTCACACAAACCAAAAAATTCAAGTGTGTGATAAAAAACTTTAAACTTATGGCTGGATTCTAGCTGATCTTCTAGGTCGTGTACAGGGCATTGATTAATTGCAATGGAAATACCACATTGCAGGCAAGTGAGGTGATGCTTGTCTTGCTGCGCTAGGCTATACAAAGCTTCGCCGTTAGCCAAAGTCCGCACTTGTACCATACCTTCTAGTTTTAAAGCTTCCAAGGAGCGGTAAACTGTTGCTAGACCCATACTCTGATTCCGATTACGTAGTTCTACGTAAATATCTTGGGCGGAAATGCCTTGTTTAAGAATTTTCAGGAGGTTTAAAATACGCTCTTGACTGCGGGTGTGTATGGCTCTCATAGACAATTGTTTGAATTTGCCACTGTAGAGGAAGCTGTTATACTGGCTAACCAATAAATTAACTATAACTGCTCCATAAGCTTATTTTGACTTAGTTGGAGCAGATAGTTCTCATAAGCGCGATCGCAGCATTCAGCAAAACTCTGTGCAAAGTCACTTGCTAGCAATTGCATTCAATAAAGATGCATCGTTAGTGCTATATCAGCCACCGCAGGCTAATAGCTCGAAATTGGCTCTTGCTCAGTATTTATACTGTATTTAATCCCCAAATCGCGTAATTTTTTAGTTATATCTTTTACATCTTCTCCTC
Source organism: Nostoc sp. UHCC 0702 (assembly GCA_017164015.1). Lineage (GTDB taxonomy): Bacteria > Cyanobacteriota > Cyanobacteriia > Cyanobacteriales > Nostocaceae > Amazonocrinis. The sequence continues at coordinate 333,434 of CP071065.1, read as the reverse complement.
TTTCTACTACTATTTTCAAATAATTTTTGGTAAATTCTGGTACTTCACTTTGCAAATTTATGTCTGTAGCACCTATTTTTATCCTATATGCATCTGTGCTAGCTGCTCCCTCTAGTTTCTCTGGATGAGAAGGTTCTTTTATTACCATTGGCTCAATTGTTGCGTTGTTGACGATTTCCTTTTGTGCGTTCATTTTTACACCTTGTTATTTGTTGTAGTGTTGATAACTATCTGGAATTTTCAGGAATTTACCAGTACATTTTTTATTTATTCACAGCCTCAGTGCAAAACTATTTAGCTTGGTCAAACTAGCGCTAGCAACACCAAAAACTGGTAAACTGGCGCTTGTATTACATCAATCTTTCTCTGGATGGCTGTATTGCTGTTATCTTCTGCATTGGCATCAACCACAATATGTCAGTTGCTCATAACCTAGCTACTCAATTTGTAATTACAAATTTTTAGTTTTCAGTTAAACGAGTTATGCTTGCTCAGCATTTATGACATCAGCATTAGCTGTCAGTATGGTTAAGACAAGGGTGTGTCCTTGTTTATTAATTGACTGGATAATATTCCATATATTAACTTACAGCATATCAATCATCTAGTAAACCATATATACAAAACAACCTACTTTTCCCACGATTCTTACTTTTATTACTTTTCTGGCTTTGTAATACTTAAACTTAATTAAAATGCCCTAAAAAGATGCATTTTATAACAGTTATTTCTCTATATTAATAATTAATTTTATTGAAATATAACTAATTAAAACCAGTAAAAATCAAGTTAAGGAAGCAGGAGCGAAAAGGCAGCGCCAGATGTTGGAAAATCCCTATAAATAAGAGATACTAAGATAGTAAGCATTGAATGAGCAAAAACTGGGAGTAAATTATTATACTCCAGGTTTTTGCTCAAACACTGGAAATAATGCTTTTGAGCATTAGATCAGCATTCGTAGAGAGACTAATGGTTGAAAGTATTGATTTTAGAGGTTTGTAAGCTTGTGCAAAGGAAGTATCTAGCTAAAATTTTCGTGACGCTTCGCCCTTCAGTTTTAGATCCTGCTGGCGTGGCTGTACAATCTAGTCTTCAGCAACTGGGATACAATAACGTTGAGCAGGTGCGGATTGGAAAGTACATAGAATTGACCATCACCTCGACGGAAGAAAAAAAAGCACGTCACGACCTGGAACAGATTTGTGACCAAATCCTAGCAAATCCGGTGATTGAAAATTATCGCTTCGATTTGATAGAGGTTGAAACCCAGACGGGAGTCTTTTAGGGATTGGGGACACTTCGACAAGTCAGTGCATCGCTGGGGGCTGGGTACTGGGAGAGTAGGGAAATCTTTCCTAATACCCAATACCTAATTTCCTATCCCTATTCCCAAATGACAAATGACAAATGACTATTAACTAATGACTAAATTCGGCGTTGTTGTTTTTCCGGGTTCTAATTGCGATCGCGATGTTGCTTATGTCACCAGAGATTTGCTTGAGCAACCGACTCGCATGGTTTGGCATCAAGAAACAGATATTGCTGATTTGGATGTGGTAATCGTACCTGGCGGCTTCAGTTATGGAGATTATCTGCGCTGCGGTGCGATCGCGCGGTTTTCCCCTGTAATGCAGCAGGTGATTGAACATGCCCAAAAAGGTAAATTTGTCCTCGGTATTTGTAACGGTTTTCAGGTATTAACTGAAGCTGGGCTGTTACCAGGAGCATTGACAAGAAATCAAGATTTGCATTTTATCTGCGATCGCGTCCCCCTAAAAGTAGAGCATAGCAATATCTCTTGGACGCAAGCTTATACAGATGGTGAAATCATCACTCTACCCGTTGCCCACGGAGAGGGGCGATTTTATGCTGATAAAGCCACATTATCAGAAATTGAAGATAACGGTCAAGTGGTGTTCCGTTATGCAGGGGAAAATCCCAATGGCTCATTGAATAACATTGCCGGAATTTCCAATCGTCAGGGCAATGTTTTAGGAATGATGCCACACCCAGAAAGAGCATCTGATGCCATGCTTGGGAGTAGTGATGGTTTGAGGTTATTTCAGGGATTATTAGAGAAGGTAGCAGCGTTGGTGTAGATTTACCTTCGCGCTTCATAGCCAACAAAGTTAGGGGAACATTCTTGTTATACCTCTAACTTTTTTGTATAAATCAAGCTAGAGAATTTGTTGTAAATCCAATACAAATTCAGGTAAAACATTTTCTCCTGATAAGCTAGTAGGATTGTCTAATATTTCTACATCTTGACCTGGACGATAAATTTCTACTCGCTTATTTTTCCGGTCAATTAGCCAACCTAATTGAGCGCCATTTTCGATATACTCCTGCATTTTATCCTGTAAGTCTTTTAGCGAGTCACTAGGAGAACGCAACTCTACTACAAAATCAGGACAAATAGGGGCAAATTTTTCTTGCTGTTCTAAAGTTAAAGCATTCCAACGCTCAATTTTCACCCAAGAAGCATCAGGAGAACGTTCTGCACCATTGGGTAGGGTGAAGCCAGTTGAAGAGTCAAAAACTTCGCCTAAATTACTTTTTGAGTTCCAAATATCCAGTTGCGTGGTTATTTTAACATTACGTCTGCCAGTATCACTACCTGTAGGTGGCATAATTAATAATTCCCCTGATGCTGTACGCTCAAATCGATAATCGCGGTTTTTCTGACACATCTGGAAAAATTGTTCATCAGTCAAATCGATTTTCAATTTGAGTGTAGCAGGTAAAGTGGTTGTAAGAGCGTCCATAGGCTATTCTGAGCATCTTACTTTCTAGTTTAGTGTTCTGTGGGGTGCGATCGCATAAAGGTAAGCCCACTGAATATAGGTTTTCGAGCTAGGTTTGCTAAACTACAGATAACAGTAAATATTTCCTTAGGACTTACGCACTGTAAAAAATGACTATCATGTGTATTAACTAAATTGGGTCGTTTCAGGCTATTGGCGGCTACCTTTAGATCAAAGCGCGTAGGCGTAGCCCAACCCAGGCATCGCTGCCTAATATTGAAAAAATCAAACTTGAATGCCTAAAAATTTATATTCATATGTAGTTACTTGTGTCAATAAGTAGCTGTTAATGCGATAGTCTTGATCTGACTGAGAATCAAAGATTCTTGTTGGCATGATGCAGTTGCCCTGGATTCAAACTAGATTTTGAGCTAATATAAATATTTGATGAAGGCTTAAGTAATTCTACTCAAAAAATTTATTCATATTTATAGTAGATATTGAGTTAAAAATAATGTTTAACCTTGACGAAATCTAGGTTTTGGCTAATTTAGGTCTTTGATTATACAATATAAAGTTATTGTGATGTATCCAGTCTACCACTTGCATAATCAAGTATATTCACTGTAAGGTTTGAAGTATCCAGCTAAAGAAAACAGGTAGTAAAGTCTTGCTCCTAATTGACAAGAACATGAAAAATTTCTAGCGTTAGAAGATGTTTTAAAAGAGTCTTTTACTTTCATTGTGAAGACAGCAAAACATTTCAGGAGATAGCTGAAACTTTCAGTTGTGCTTGTATTTGACCCAAGTCAGAACAGCATAATTGTCGCTGTTGGCACTTTTAAAACAAACTCTAAGTGATTTTTCTTGATTTCTATCTGTGCGATCGCAGCCCAAGACAAATCTACAGCTTGTCTGTAGATGATTCCCTGTGGGCAAACGCATCTATATGCGAAATGAATACACAGACTAAGCCTTGGTTCATCAACTGAGGCATAGTGTTTGTGTGTCAAATCAACAACAACTTCACCTTGAATATACAAGAGTTAGGTGTTTCTATGGGCAAATTCCAATTCATCAAGAATTTACAAAAAGCTGCTGCTAAAGCACCATTTAATGCCATACAACAGCATCGTTCAAGTCAGATTAGCCACAAGCTAGGCATATCCAAAGCTAGCCTGACAACATTTGCAATCTTGGGTATCAGTGCAGGGTTCACTCTTTTTAGTTCACCTGCATCTGCAACCTTGTTGGTTAGAGATACCTTTAACGATGCAGCCCTTTCCATTGATGCTTTTGGTAGTACCAGTAACGTTGGTACAATCCAAACAAACGTACCCACAGGCGCAACCGTCCTCAAAGCTTACCTTTACGCCTCTTCTATTTGGAATTTTGGCCCTGTAAATAATGTCAGCCTGAACGGTAACTTGTTACAAGTTGCTGATGGCACTATACTATCACCTGACTCAAACCCAGCAACTACTGTACGTTGGGATGTTACTAGCCTTCTGAGTTCTTTGGGAGGAGGTTTGCAAGACCTGACTATTGAAGAACTGGGAGACAATGATGGTGAAACTTTAGTGGTGGCTTATCAAGATGCTAGCACCACAGGTTTAACATCTGTGATCTTAGATGGAGAGCTTTCCACTACAGGTGACACTACCAGATTTGATTTTGCTGACCCTTATACTAGTGGCGATTTCTTAGCATCTCTTGCTGGTAGCTTCAGTTTTCAGCCAGCAGGTCAGTATAGCACTATAGACGTAACAACAAACTCTACCATCTCTCGGCGCTTGACTAGCTCTGCCGGTGGTCAAGATGATGGAGAAGGAGCTAACGGCGCTTTAATTACAGCGGGTGGAATTGGTGATGATCCTACGAATCCAGATCCCTTTGCTTCTGATAGTGGAGGCCCTAGAACTGATGATGAACTTTACAATCTAGCCTTAGGTAATACCGTAGATCCCACTCCTTTTATCAACACAGGTGACGATTTCATCGAGTTGACCACTATCAACCCTAGTAATGATGATAATGTGTTTGGTCTATTTGTTACCAGCGAATTCAAAATCGATCCTGAGCCTATACCTGAGCCTTCCACTACATTAGGGGCGCTGGCATTTGCTGCTTTCGGTGCTAGTTCATGGCTCAAGCGTAAACAAAAATATGACAAGTTAAGTTAATTGCACATCTGTCAATCGAAAGTAGGAAAAAGATATACTACCTGCTTTTTTGAAAAAACTTGATAGCAGTAAACTACTAGGCGATCGCTAGTTTTGGGCTGGAACATTCATCTCAACGTTACAGACTTTTTGCGATCGCCTTTTTATTATGGATAGTAGCAGCAAAGCATGAAAAAAATAGTACTATCACAAACCGCAACTTAAACTTACAGTCAACTCACCTTAACCAAACTTCGTTCAGGTAGTTTAACTTTGCTAAAGAAGCAGTCGCCCATATCTACATTAGTCAAATCTACTTGTGTGAAATCAACGTAACTTAAATTCGTTTTGAACAAAATAGCTTTAGCAAAATTGACATAACTTAAATCTGTATTGCTCAAGTTTGCCCCAGTCAGGTTTGCACCACTAAGATTTGCCTTTGCTAAAAAAGCGCCACTGAGGTTGGCATAGCGCAAGTCTGCACCGCTGAGGTTGGCATAGCTTAAGTCTGCACCGCTGAGGTCTGCTAAACGCAGGTCTGCTTTTTGTAGGTCAGCCTGGTGCAAGTCCACTTGAGTAAGGTTTGCGCGAATCAAGTTGGCAGCCTTAAGGTTTGCCCAAATCAAGTATGCCAGGACTTACGCAAAAAGGCAGTGAAAGCCTTGATTTTCCGTAGGGGCAATTCATGAATTGCCCCTACATTTCGTACTTGATGCGTAAGTCCTATATGCTCTACTGAGGTCTGTTCTCCAGAGGATAGCCGTTGTCAAATTTGCTTCAATCAAATTTGCTCCCCGCAGGTTGGAGTGAGAGAGATTTGCCTTAGCCAAGTCAGCTTGAGCTAGATTAATTCCCGATAAACACATCTGACTCAGGTTAACTAAACGCAGGCTTACCTGAGTGAATTTTCTCTCGCCTGCACCATAGCATGTTAGAAGTTCATCAGCATCCATACAGCCTGCTTTGCAAATCTTCATTGCACTAATATTAAAATATATTAAGATAGTTTGACAAAAGTACTGATTTATGTGTTTGAAGCGTGGTGAGATAGCGATCGCTCACTAACTCGTTCACGCTTAAGCAGGCAAAGAAGCAACTAACCCAGCACTTTCAGCTGTTCATCTAAACCTCTAGGAGACCCCCACCAAATCTGTACTCAGATTGGTGGCGGGAGGAATGGAGCTTTATCTAATCATGTTGACTGATGACTGTCATCGGTCATCGGTCATCAGTCAACAACTTTTCAGTAGTAGAACGCAGAGACTATGCAATAAATATGCCTTTTAGCTTATTTACGCACCAAGTTGAGCAGTTCTTTAGGAGAAGCCAACAAGTCAACTGCTACGAAGAAAATTTTGCCTTGGGGGTCTATCAAGAACCGCCATGCAATATTCATCCCTACATTGTCACTGAACCAGGGAGTTTCTACTTTGCCTGTAACTTTAATTTGGGTATAGCCATCTTCTGCTGGCTCAGATACACCTCGTTCTGGCTTCATCTTCAGCCCTTGGCATTGTTCGCGCATGTAAGCGAGGATCGGTTGGTGCCCAACAATCGGTCTTTCAAAGGGAGGTTGCAAAGCTCCTTCGGAGGTAAACAAAGCAACAGCCGCATCAAAGTCAAAGGCATTCATGTTATTGATATAGGCCAGCACTGTAGCATTATCGACGCCTTCAATTGTCACCTTAGTACGTAATGCTGGTGCAGTAGGAGCAGCCACCGGTTCGGAGACTTTTTTGTAACTACCAGGAGCATTCGGATCAAATCCCATGTTGACTACAGTATTGCGTAGGATGGTGATTTGTTGACCTGAATCAGCTTGTCGGATTGCTTCCAACACTGAGGCTGCTTTGGAAGATAGCTGATAGCCCTCTGGAATAGGAGCGACGAGTCCCTTTTCCATCCATTCTCCTAGCTGAAACCAAAAGCCTAGTTTCAGGTTCATGCTGAAGGAAGCATAGGAACGGCAAATGGGAGTGTCAGCACCGTTAGCCAAATCACACATGACTTGCGTTTGAGCCGCGAAAGGCATCTGCTTAATTTGTTCCAAAATGCCTTGTGCCAGAACCATATTGGCTGCTCCCATAGCCGCAACCGTAATTGTTTTACCCATTTCGGTGTAGGCAAACCATAGTAACGCTAGTTGGTCTTCAGCCTTGAGCTGATTGAAGGATTCAATGGTAGCTGGAACAACGTCAGCAACGACGGTGCCGGGAAAAATACTTTGAGCCGACTGGATGGTAAATGGCATATTTTAGAATCCCAATAAATTTAGAGTTCAGTCAAATCTGAAAAATCAAATTTGCTAAAACGCAAGTCAGATGTGATCATCTGACAGTGAAAACAGTCAACATCAAAGACAAAACCAGCAAGAGTGCAATTACACAGCAAATGCATGGCTAATCTGTTGCTTGTGAGTTGGATACTCAGTAAATGCCTATTCAACTGCACAGTTATTCAGAACGCCAAGCGCGATCACTAGTGTAACGCGTTTACTTAGTCATGTAACTTTATGTAAAGAAATATAACGTTTTTGTTACAAACTGGCAATTACTTCTCAGGTATTTTTTTAAAATTATGTTTATGTAACATATAAGATTTCATCAGAGCAACTGCGTTGGGCGGCTTCGCTAGCTGTTGAAATTCTTGGCTGGTAAGTTTCTTGCTGATGCAACTATTGGATATTCCTGTGACTTTACACTAGAACGGGTAAGTAGGTCGGTGCGAATAATGTTAAAGCTGAGCGAAGTCGAAGCTTTAACATCGAGCGAAGCCGAGATGTTAACTAGTGAGGGTCGTCAGTTGTTAGTTGTCAGTAGTAAGGGTTTCAGCTATATTTACGTTTCGTACATAGTCATGTTTATTTTCACCCACCTACTTAAATCAAGCCGTTAATGCAATCCTTGATGTTTTGGTTTTGAGAGGAAAAAAGGCGATCGCCTTAATATTGAGTATGCGGATACTCAGATACCTAAGATTCGCAAAAATTTGATGAGTAAATCTCAACGCAAACAACGAATCGCCAGCAGCATTCCTTTAGCTTTATTCAGTGTCTCTTCGTATTCTTTTTCTGGGTCGGAATCAGCCACCAAACCTGCACCAGCTTGCACAATAACCGTATTATCACGCAACACCATAGTACGAATTGCTATGGCACTATTTAATTGTCCTTCAAAATCATAATAACCATAAACACCAGAATAAACGCCCCTACGAGTCGGTTCTAACTCGTGAATAATCTCCATCGCCCGAATCTTAGGGGCGCCACTGACTGTACCAGCTGGAAAGCAAGCTTTGAGTAAATCCCATGCTGTTTTATTTGGCGCTAATTTACCCACAACATTACTGACAATGTGCATCACATGGGAGTAGCGCTCAACCACCATTAATTCATCAACTTTCACGCTACCGCTTTGACAAACACGCCCCAAATCATTACGTCCTAAATCAACGAGCATAACGTGTTCGGCAATTTCCTTGGGGTCAGTGAGTAAATCACAAGCCAAGGCTGTATCTTCAGTAGTTGTTTTACCCCTAGGACGCGTCCCAGCAATGGGGCGTACTGTTGCTATCACTCCATTATCTGGATCGCGTTCTGCTTTCACCATCACTTCCGGGCTAGAACCAATGATTTGCCAATCTTGGAAGTGAAAGTAAGCCATGTAAGGCGAAGGATTAATCTGGCGTAGAGAACGGTAAAGTGCGAAGGAGTCGCCTGTATATTCTGTAGATAGGCGCTGGGAAATGACGACTTGGAAGATATCGCCGGCTTTGATATATTCTTTGGCTTTTTGGACGCTGGCGCAAAATTCCGGGCGAGTAAAGTTACTGCTGTATTCTTCTGGTATCTCTGCTTTTTGATTTGCTGGGGGTGTCCACTCCAATATAGTTTTTTGCGGTGACAGGGGTAGAGATAACTTGCTGACCATTTCTGTAACGCGATCGCCAGCTTTTTGATATGCTGCTTGCAAATCCACTTTTGGATCGCGTAAATCAGCATAGGCGATCGCCCAAATTTTCCGTTTCACCTGGTCAAAAATTAACAGGTGGTCTATCTGCATCCATAACCCATCAGGGATATTGCGCTCATCTTGTGCATGAATTGGCACACGGGCTTCTATCCACTGAATTAATTCATAACCCCAAAATCCAACTAAACCGCCAATTCCTGGTGGTAGTTGTGGTAACTTCACTGGCTGATAAGGTGCTAGACATTGGGCTAAAGCTGTAAACGGGTCGCCTTCAAAGACAACTTGCGAACCGTCGCGGTGTGTTTGGATAGTGCGGTACGCCGCAGACCCATCTTCAATGTACTTATCGCCCTTGGCTTCCAAAATCCACAGCGGATCGCAACCCACTAGACTGTAACGCCCTATTTTCTCCCCACCTTCTACCGATTCCAACAAAAAGCTATAAGGCTGTCCAGCACAGACTTTGTACCAAGCGGACACAGGTGTATCCAAGTCTGCTACCCACTCCTGATACACTGGCACAAAATTACCTTGCAAAGCTAGCTCTTTAAAATCGGAAAAGTCGGGAAAGATCATAAACAAGTGAGGGATTGGGTATTGGGGATTAGGTACTGGGGATTGGGTACTGGGTATTGGGCATTGGGTACTGGGGATTGGAAAGATTTTCCTAGTCCCTAGTTCCCAGTCCCTAGCCCCCAGTCCCTAGTCCCCAGTCCCCAGTCCCTAGTCCCTAGGCGTCGTAGGTATATTTACCACTAAACTTTAGTTGTGCTGGACTGGGGTTTTGTCCGATTCTGCGTGGGACAAAACGCACTTTTTCGCGACCTTCGTTCACCTTCTCTGGGAAGACACCATCAGCGGGGTGAATGAAAGTGGTTTCTCCGTTGGGCAAAATCCGGTAAATTTTGTAGTCCGTGATTTTGAATTTCCGGAGTTGACCGCCTAAGGCGATGCCTTGTTCTTTACGAGCTAGATACAGCAGGTTTTCACCTTGGTGCATCGTAGCAGCACCACCTGTAGGCAATTCAAACACTTGAGCTTTGGGGCTAGTCCAAGTGATGGCGTACTTTTCTTCGACGTTTGCTTTGGTGAGCAAGCCGCCAGTGTTGCCGGCATACAGGGGGGTTTTTCCAGAAAGTTGTTCTGCCATAAGCATTCTCTCAAGGTTTTTAGGGCATCCTAACACCGCCATCACCATCATATTGCGATCGCGTCATAGTCTGTAACAGTTTTTAGTCAAAAGTCCAAAGTCAAGAGTCAACAGTCAACAGTCCAAAGTTTTTGACTATTGACCATTGACCATTGACTCTTGACCACTGACTATTTACTCTTGACTTTTGAGTGCTTTTCCTCTTGGCTACTTTGAACAACAGGTACAGTGAAGTGAAACTTACTGCCTTGGTCTTTGCCTTTTGACTCGGCCCAAATCTCACCGCCCCAACCATTGACAATTTGGCGACAAATTGCTAATCCTAAACCAGTGCCGCTAGTGGTACGTCGCAGCGCTCCCTCTTCTTGATAGAAGCGATCAAAAACTATTTCTAGACGATTGGGTTCGATGCCACGTCCAGTATCGGCCACGGTGACTTCAACCATGCGCGAGCCGTTGCGGGTAGCCCTAATGGAGATTTCTCCTTCTGGCGGTGTAAATTTACAAGCATTATCGATGAGTTTTGCTAGTACTTCTACTAACCAATCGCCGTCAGCTTTCACTAAGGGCAGGTTTGGGGAAATGTGAGTTTTGATTTGTGGTAGCTTTTCTTGTTGGGAACGTGTGCGAAGTCGGCTGAGTCCTAAGTCTATGCACTCTTGTAAAGTCAGGGATTCGGGATGCCATTCCACTCGACCACTTTCTAGGTTAGAAAGAGTTAAGAAATCTTGTACCAGTTTCCGCATTCGTTCTGAGTCGGAAAGGGCAGTGTTGAGCATCACCTGCTGTAACTCTAAGGGCATATCCGGTTCGCTGGCGAGACTTTCGAGACAAACTTGAATGGTAGATAGGGGAGTGCGGAGTTCGTGTCCAGTGATAGCTATCAGGTTGCTGCGGGTACGGTCAAGGGCTTCTAGTTGTTGGTTGAGGTCTTCTAGGTTAGCATAAGCTTCTGCTTGAATTAAAGCTGCCCCGATTTGGGTGGCGATCGCTTTTACTAAATCTAACTCTCCTGCTTGCCATTGATGCGGTGGCAAATTGCAATAGTGCAACTCCACGATGCCTAACAATCGTCCCTGATACAATACTGGTTCTATTAACCATGAACGAATTGCAAACTTTTTCGCAATCAAGGACAGTGACGCCGAATTAGTAACGCGCCAGTCATTCGTCGCATCAACTACACCCACGCCCTCACCCTGTTGTACTACTTCCTGAAATAGGGGATTATTACCTAACTCCCAGGTTTGCCCACAAACAGATAAAACACCCTGGCTCAAAAACTCATGTTCAATTATGGCTTGGTCATCTGTGGCTTGAGCGCGGTAAATCAGACAGCGACTAGTCCCTAAGTGTTGTCCGAGTTCTTGCGCTGCAATTTGTAACACTTCGTGCGGATCGAGCGATCGCCTAATCGCAGTACTAATGGAATTTACCAAGCGTTCTTTGCGGGCTTGGGCAGTGATCGAACGGTAAGCTTTGTGTAATTTGTACTGGCTAGCTTGCAGGTAAGTCACTAGGCGTTGTACAAAGGGGTCAGTGTCGATGTCACAAGCAAATTCAGCCACTTGGTTGGCTGTTTTGTTGCTTCTTTTCTCCCCAATGCCAAATCTTTGGTATGCCTCCCCAATTTTATCTGCTAAGTTCGGCCTGTAAACTAAAATTCTGTTTAATAATAACTCAGCTGCCTTGAGACTGGCTCCCCTCTCCGATGTCCAAATCCCCTCAAACCTGCGAGATGTGTCCATATCTAGACTGGGCCCCAACTCCGGTGTTTGCTTATTTTTGGCAATGGAACCAAGACTTTCTCGGCAAACCAGGCAAGTAGCATAGTTTTCCGCAATCACTACCAAATGCCACTCTTGACTTAAGGCATCTTCTGGCTCGAAAGCTATCTTTTCATAGTATTCCGAACTGTGTCTAAAGTCCGTTTCTGGTGCAGATAAAACGTATATTTGATTACTTCGCAAAGCCAGCCGCTGATAGCGATGAGCTTCTTGGCGATAATATCGCTCTCGTTGGAAGCTAGCAATTACCAGGGGCTGGTCTAAAGTCGCAGCCAAAACTTGGTCTTCCATCGCGTGGGAGAGCGCCGTTAATGAAGCCTTAAAATATAGCTGGGGCCGCAGGTAGGTTATGGACTGTAGCAGTTCACTCAGGACGGAAGTCGAAATGCTCATGAATATCGTTAAAAGAGAGCCGCAATCTGAACAAGATCCAGGTCACAGATGCATTGTACAAATTACAATGGACTTTCAACTGAAGTAAACAGTTGCAATATGTAAACAATGCTGACAAAACTTGCCACAAAGGCAGGTAGCGCGATCGCAAAAATTAAAAAGAGCCTAAGCCATCGGTTTTTCTCCTTGTTTTTGTTGCGACTTTCGTCGAACTGAGGTTAAAACAACAGGATACTACGCCCAATATACATTCAAAGGGCAGACCTACTGCGATCGCTGCTTGAACAATTGTAAAAATTTTAAATGCTTATATAAATCAACTCATCAATTCCTCAGTCTTAGAGATAATTTATCTGATATCTTGCACCATTCTCAATTAACCCTGCGGTGGGCACTGCCAACAATGTAAAAATCAAGCTTTGAGCGAACCAATTGCAGTGCCCACCCTACAAAAATGTCAATAACGTAACTGGTGCAAGATATGAATTATCAACTAAGTAGGTCGGTGCGAATAAAGTTAAAGCTTCGACTTCGCTCAGCTTTAACATCGAGCGAAGCCGAGATGTTAACTAGTGAGGGTCGTCAGTTGTGAGGCAGTTCCTCATGGGGGAGACCCCCATGAGGAACTGCCGAACCCGAAGGGTCAGTTGTTAGTTGTCAGTAGTAAGGGTTTCAGGTATATTTACGTTTCGTAACATAGTCATGTTTATTTTCACCCACCTACTTAAACCTTAAATTGTAATAGCGTGACAAGGCTAAAGTTGTGCATTAGCTTTCCTTTTGTAGGATGGGCGTTTTGCCCGTCCGTGGCGGGCAAGATGCCCACCCCACAAGAAAATTTATTGCATCATTTTAGCCTTGTCACGCTACTACTTAATATTTCCTTTCTAAATAAGCTTTTATTCAGCTGATATTAACAGGACTTAGGCAACTGGCACATATATTCTGGTCAAGAGTCAAGGGTCAACAGTCAATGGTCAAGGTTTTTTGGACATTTGACTCTTGAGTCTAGACGGCTTTGGCTGAAAAATATGATACTTGCGTAAGTTTTAACATAAATAAATATGTCTAATTAAATATAGAATTTCCGAAGTAATTTTATATACTTGTAAACAAAAGTATCTCACATTTAGAGAAAAAACTATGTATTCTCTGTGTCTGAGGATTCTGAAGGTTTAATGCCCAATGAACCAATTGAAAAACCCTGATTTTCAACCTTGACTTCATCATGTAGATCACATAATTCTATTAAGATTTGTTAGATAAATTTTATGCCTGCGATTTTACCAACAGCCTTCATTCAGTGCATACCCCCTTGGGGGGAAACTTGTTTCTTGCCTTTCGCTAACAGCAGTTGCTTTTGAGCAAACTCTGCTGATTCAGCCTGATTTTCGAGTCAGTATGCAAGTATTAAATTAATTTCAATGGCTCGACTGAATTTTTCCCCACATCTTGTTTTGACGTTGCTAAATTGAAATATGATTGGGAATTTTTGCAAAAACTCAATTCTTTTCTCCCCCAGCTTGCCCCATTCATAGGCGTTCTTCAGTAACGTCCTTGTTTTGATTGACTTTGTTGATGCTGATACAACTACAAAAATATAGACCTGTACACGGAACTTTGCCTAATGACACCGGATACATTAATCAACCCGGAAAAAATTCTCTTGGACGGAAAAACTTTTATTCCAGCAGAACAATTACCTATCCCGGAGTGGCCTTGTGTTGTGAGTGAAAGACCACAACCAACTTTGACGGCCAAAGATGATGATTTATTTTTGGTGACAGATACAATTGGTAACATTTCGGGCTGTTCCCTCAACGATGGCAACCCCAGTATGGGGCTGTTTTGTTGTGATACGCGATTTCTCAGTCGCTTAGAGTTGCAAATTGAAGGGCGATCGCCTGTACTCCTGAGCAGTACTGCTGAAAAAGGGTTTTCAGTCTCAGTTCTTTGTACCAATCCCAGAATTGAAGAAGGTCTGAGGGCTGAAACTGTAGGAATTCGCCGAGAAATTGTACTCAATGGCGCACTATTTGAAGAAATAGAAGTATCTAACTACAGCACAACCACCGTCAGCTTTGAACTCAGTATCAGTTTTGATGCGGATTTTGTCGATTTATTTGAAGTCCGGGGTTTTGGCAGAGAAAAACAAGGTAGGCTCTTACGCTTAGCGGAACTGACACCAGAAGAAGAAGCATTTTTGGCAACTGATGGCGTTGCATCCGTGCAGACTCAGTCCACTGAATTTTTAACATTAGCCTATCAAGGTCTGGATGGATTGGTAATGGAATCCCGCATCCAATTCCAGTATTGCCCACCAGACTATTTCAAAGGTTACACAGCAGTTTGGCAGCTAGAGTTGGCTTCTCACGAAACTCGCAAGCTGGGCTATCGGATGAACATGTTTACCAATAACACGTCCAGTTCCACTGTCAGTGCAGCGTATACCCTACCACAGGCAAAAGCTGCGGAGTTGATGGAGGAACAAAATTGGGTACAACAAATTACACGTATCAGTTCAGATAAAACCATGTTCAATCGAGTAATTGAACGAGCTGAGCAAGATTTGTATTTGTTACGCCAGTCTTTTGGCAAGTATAAAACTGTCTCCGCTGGAGTGCCTTGGTTTTCTGCTTTGTTTGGGCGTGATTCGCTGATTACAGCTTCCCAAACTCTGATGTTAAATCCGCAAATTGCCAAAGAAACTTTGATGCTTCTGGCACAATATCAAGGTCAAAACGAAGACGACTGGCGCGAGGAAGAACTAGGTAAGATTTTGCACGAGTTGCGGTTGGGGGAAATGGCTCGATGTCAGGAAATTCCCCACACACCCTACTACGGTACAGTTGATGCTACTCCCCTGTGGTTGATGTTGTATGCTGAGTACTACACTTGGACGCACGATCAAGAAACCCTAGAACAACTTTGGCCTAATGCTTTAGCGGCAATGGAGTGGATTGATCGTAATGCCAAACCAACCGGTTATTTGACTTACTACCTTAGATCTAAACGGGGTCTGGTTAACCAGGGATGGAAAGATTCTGAAGACTGTATTGTAGACCGCAAGGGAGACTTAGCTAACGGCCCCATCGCTTTATGTGAAGTCCAAGCTTATTTCTATGCCGCGAAAATACGTTTGGCAGAAATTGCTAGGATGAAGAAACGGCTTGATTTAGCCGATCGCTGGCTTGAAGAAGCCAGAAATCTCAAAGTTCGTTTTAATCGAGATTTCTGGATGGAAGAGGAAGATTTCTGCGCTTTGGCTTTGGATGGAGACGGCAAACCAGTAGACAGTATTACATCTAATCCAGGACACTGTTTGCATTTAGGGATTTTCACACCCGAAAAAGCTTACAGTGTAGCAGAGCGTTTGCGTGCGCCAGACATGTTTAATGGTTGGGGTATTCGTACTCTCAGTAGTTTGTCACCGGCTTACAATCCGATGGGTTATCACATTGGTTCAGTTTGGCCTCATGATAATTCTCTGATTGCCATAGGATTGCGATCGCTGGGTTTAATCGACCAAGCCCTAGAACTGTTTCAAGGTTTGTTTGACATGACTAGCCTACAACCTTATCAACGTCCCCCGGAACTGTTCTGTGGTTACGAACGTAATGGTGATAATGCCCCTGTACAATACCCAGTGGCTTGTACTCCCCAAGCTTGGGCTACTGGTAGTGTATTTCAACTATTGCAAATGGTCGTCAACTTAGTGCCTGACGCTCAAAATAACTGCTTGCGAATTATTGACCCTGCTTTGCCAGAGTCAATTAATCGTCTGTCAATACACAATTTGCAAGTTGGTACCACCATTTTGGATTTAGAATTCGAGCGTTCTGGTGGCACTACCGCCTGTCGCGTAGCTAAAAAACGCGGCAACCTCCGGGTGGTTATCGAAGCTTAAAGAGAAAGTGGGGAGTAGGTAATACTCCCTATTTTATGCTTGGTGCGATCATCCTAGAGGATTAAGCGACATAAGTTGAAATTTTACTTAAACCCTATTAAAAAATCTCTTTTGTCTCTAAATATGGCGATTTATAAAGAATTTCCTGGCGTTGCTGATTAAAAGTATGAATTAGTTTCATGCAAAGGCGCATAGACGCATATTTGCGTTGTTTAATGATATCGGAAAATGCCAATTTATACTCTGATTCAGCAACACCAATTTTATTAATTATTAGTAAAACTAATGAACCGCAAAGCATACTTGATGAATCAACTTAATTGCAAACCATCATTACTTTCTAGGCTAGTTTGTAGTTTTAAACTTAATAATTCGTATTCGTGTTTTTCCTTGTCAACGACAGGAGACAATATTACATAATCCTGAATGCTTGCTTCATATACCAGTGTTCTACTAATAGTGTCTACATCTTTCATAGCAGAATCGGCTATGAAGCATTTATATTTTTTCTTTGAACCTTCTTCTTGTAAAGTTATTGTTCTGCTACTGTAACTAATCTGAGTCAATTTTACATTTACATAAATCTCTGTTTCTGCTCTTAGTTTAGTATGTTTGATAACATCAATAGCATCAAACACAGTTTTTAGTTCTATTTCCCCTGTTTGTACTTTCCTGTCAGGAGAAGCCCAGTCTATGTGTAATTTACTTATTCCAATTCTAGTTAAAGCGTCTAAAAACTCAGTATATTTAAAAGCAGTTTTCTTCTTTAAAATATTTAATTTTGCTGGTAGCTCCTCTGCGTTTGCTCCAAGGTTTATCAGCTGTATAAATTCTTTTAAACATTGCCCTAAGAAAGACTCTCCTAAGCCTAGAGTATCTTCTTCATATACAGTTCCTTCTAAGCGCATACCGAATGAACCGCTGAATATACCAGACATAACAACTTGAGTCTTTTGCTTGACCTCTGGTTGTATTATGTGGCTTTCTGATTTACCTAGCTTTATTTGTCCTATAGCATCAAGTGTTTCTTGTAATGAATACAAGATTAGCCCTAGATCACCTACAGGGGCTTCTGCAATTTCTTTTTCTGAAAACTCTAAAACAAAGTCTATTATTTCTCTTCTTTTTTGTTGAGAAATTGTTTCAATATTACTATCTTTAGAATCGTCTTCGGATTGAATTACTTGTCCTAGCTCTGGTAAATAATTATCTGGTATCTCACTGCAATAAAGAGTTGTGATAACAGGATTGCTGTTATCCTCATAAGGAATTTCTACCTGATAGACAAAAGCATCTTCTGCATTAATAAATATATCTCTAAGCTCAACTCCACCTTGTACTGCACTTTTAAATCGAAGTGAAGATATGGGAGCATATAGCCATATTTCTACAAAGTCTGAACTATCTACACAAAGTACTATATAAATTAATCCAGATTTATTTTTACAGGAAAATAATACTGGTTTGTCATAAAAGTCATAAACTTCTATGATTTCAAGATTTCCTAGTATTGTCCTTTCCGGCAAAAAACTCATATTTATTAATATTTATGTTTCGGTTGAATCTTTTTTGTTCGCATCAAATAGTTCAAAAATTTTCCAGGGTTCAGATTTTTCTGGTATCCACCAAGTATGATGAGATTTTTCATTCCTTGATGGAGTATGTTTTATCTTTCCCATCTCATCCTTCAAAAAACCCTTGGCAATTTTCATATTTCTAAAACGCGGGATTCTGAGAGACAATTTTTTGGCATCATCCAACGACGAATGAATTGATACTCCACAGGCTTGGCATTCAGATAAGCCGACAGGGCATTCCTTTTGTGGAAACTCTTGTCGCCAAGATAGAAAATCTTTTGGTTGTGGCTTTTCGTGAGCCTTGTGAATAAACCTGTAAAACTCACCTGATGCACTATCGGATTGTGATGGAGGACAGTCATCAGGGAAGTGTTTTGAATAAGTCATTTTTTGCTGTTTGGATACAAAAATAAATTCATTTGTAAACTTATAGCTTATTTAGTAAGATATAACCATTAATTTACTACAAGTGGTCAATAAAATCTGTAAAGTTTCTGTGATTTCAGAAGTTTGTATGACTATACTTTGTAGATATCTCTATAACGGTGTAACCTTGAATTGGCAGGAGTTACGACGTTTACCACAAAAATAAAATATTTGATATATATAACTAAACACCTTTCCAACTGCTTTTGGTGAGAGAATTACTTGGTAGTCCATGTATCGATTAACTGCTCAACCTGCTCAATCGAAATGCCATGACCTTGCTCAATTTGGTCAAATCCTTCCCGTATAGCTGCAATAAACTCAATTTTCTGAACAATTTCTTTTAAGGTTACATCCGAGAGTAAATTTTTCACCAACTCAATAACAGCTTCTTTGTCGCTCATAGCAACCTGAATCAGTGTCAAGTGGACAACATAATCTTAATTTGCCAGCTTATAACTGACCGAAAACCTAGCGTTGCTGAATAGAAGTATGAAATAAACAAATGCAGCAAAATAAAACTCTCACTCTCTGCGCCTGGAGCGTGATACAAAATTCATACCTAGATTAGGCAACGCCTAAAACTTTTTATACTTGCCCTCACTTTATCGCGGAGAATAGTCAAACCGATCAATTGACATCTGCTGTAAATCAAGCCAAGCATTTTCTCAGCCTGGCTTGATTTCTCCCTACACATTTTTGTTGTTGCTTTCAATTATTGCAACTGAGCCTATATTTGCTCACACCTAGCATGAGGCGCTTCTATTCTCTAGTTGCTAAAAGCATTCTTGATGTTATCAACAGTGCGTTCAACAGCATTCTTTGTGTTGTCTACTGCTTTTTCAGTCCGAGCTGCATCTTCCTCTGCTCTTTTTTCAATTCGAGCCGCATCTTTCTTGGCTTTGCGCTCAATGAAACTGCCATTGTCGGTTGCTTGGTCTACTTTACTAGCATTTTTATTTGCAGTCCGCTCGACGCGCTCTTTGGTGTCTTCAATGAAATTTTTGGCTCGTCCAGCATCTTCACTCGCTTTATCTTGAACGCGATCGCCTGCGTCTGCCGATGCAATCAAGTTTACACCAGAATCAGCCATTGCTGTGGTATTGGAGAAAAACCCACCTTGCCAAACAAATGCGATCGCTAACACACAAAATAGAGTTGTAGCCATCCAGCGTCCTACAGTCGAAAGTCCTTTCATCAAGTAATTTAGTTTCATAGAGTACATCTCAATTAGATTTAGCATTCTATTTTTACTACGTTTGGCTGAGCAGCTATAACATTCCTCAGATAGAGGTTGTTTTATCAAAAGTTGTTATTTCAATTCAGTATTTTGATAGATTGAACGCGCCGATTTCCCTATTCATGGGTGTCATGATAGCCGCAGTCCAATTGACTTTTGACACTCCCCCAACTGACTAAGTATCGCTTCGCTCACTTAGTCGTAAAGTTGGGGGATTCTTCATTCACCGTCAGAACTTGCTCTAACAGGCTTACGCCAATTAGCGTAGAGGTTCCGACTCCTGAAGCGTTACTTCGCTTGTGCCCCAAGCTAGCGATGCCGCGATTCAAAATATTTTTTGCAGCATTAACATCCCTCTGTAAACTACAGCCACAACTGCATACATGGCTACGAGTTGAGAGGGATTTTTTCACAATTGCACCACAATCTGAGCATTTTTGAGATGTCATTCTCGGATTGACAGCAACAACTGTACTGTTAAATATAGCCGCAAAATATTCTAACCAACGACGGAACATTGACCAAGAAGCATCATTAATACTCTTGGCAAGAGCGTGATTTTTCACCATACCTTTAACATTTAAATCTTCATAGGCTACTAAGGCGTTAGCCTTGCATACGTTACGCGCCAATCTCATGGCGTGTTCTTTCCGTTGCCTACTTACTTTTAAATGCTTCCTTTGATATCTCTGTCTGGCTATCCGTCGTTTGTTTTTGCCTTTCTCTTTTTTGTAAATTTGACGTTGAGCGTGTTTAATTGCTTTCTCAGCTTGACTCAAAAATCTAGGATTTTCCTCATGATTACCTTTGGAATCTGAGTAAAAATATTCAAGACCCACATCTAGCCCGATTTCACCATTAGCAATTCTGGATTCAGATTTAACGTCTACATCAATGCAGAATTGGCAATAGTAACCATCAGCTTTTTTGAGTAATCTAACACGCTTAATCTGTTTGACTGGGTAAGTTTGAATATCCCATTTACCAAGTAATTTAACCTCACCTATAGCTTTTTTGTCGGTAAAGGTAATACGTCTTTTGATAGCGTTTAAAGCCCATCCTGACGTTTTATACTCAACCGAACGGTTATCTTTCTGAAATCTGGGATATCCCTTTTTACCTGATACTTTTTTCTGACAATTCTGGTAAAACCTATCAATGGCTAGCCACGCTCTTTCAGTGGCAGATTGACAAGCCATTGAATTTAATTTCTCAACAAATTTAAATTCCTTCCGTAATGCTGTTGAGTAATTATTCAAAGCAATTTTATTAACTTTGGCTTCTTTTGGTGCATCCATCCAGTAGCGTATAGCTTTATTTCTGATGAATTTAGTTGTACGGATAGCTTCGTTAATTGCATCATATTGATGCTTCTTAGCTTTAACTTTGTACTCTAAAACTAGCATTACTTAATCACCTCCTTGGGTTAATTCATTGACTGTAAATATAGTAGCGAGTTATTATTTAAGTGTCAATAGCTCCGAATAAAAAACATGACTAATTCGTTAGAACCTAGACACAACAATCACTCTATAGGTAACGCTGTCGTTCATCTGGTATGGATACCCAAGCGTAGACGTAAGGTGTTAGTGAATGAAGTAGCTAAACGAGTAAGACAGATATTTTATGATTTAGCTTCATATAAAGATTGGGATATTCTGGCTCTGGAAATAGCACCAGACCACATACATTTATTTGTGGAATATCAACCAACTTACGCGATTAATCAAATAGTTAAATTCTTTAAAGGCAGGTCATCTTATCTGCTTAGAAGCGAGTTTCCAGATTTAAAAAAGATGCCTAGTATGTGGACAAATAGTTATTTTTATTCAACTGCTGGAAATGTTAGCGCGGCAGTAATCAAGAAATATATTGAAGATCCTCACCACAAATAGAAAATATCACGGTGAATAAATTCACCGTTGGCGCTACATCCCTGGTCTAAAGACACAGGGTTTTGCGCCTATCGGAAAGTCTTATAAAAATTTATCAATCGTTATTGCTCATGCTGTAACAGTTTGCCACTATCCATACAATCAAAAGCAGCGATGTCTTTTGAATCGCCGCCAACATCTGCACAACCTCACCGAGGTTTGTGGCAATTATTAACTCATCACTTTTCTACAGGCGCAAAATCTTGCGCCTCTGCTAACTTTTTTTACGCTTCTTCGGAATTTTCACTCTTATGTCCTGGAGAAGCTTCATAAAGAGCATCTAAATGTTGACGAGCATCTTCAACGTTGATTGAACGCATAACCAACAGTGGTTCTTTAATTAAGTTGCCTGCATTATCCAACAATTCTGGATGTGGTATGAATTGTTTGTTTGATGAGAGATAACCAAAGTTACCCTGATTGCCCATTTGTGAATATTTTGGCGGATAGGGGCGCTCTCGATCAAAACTGAACATGATCAAGTTGCGAATTAAGTTGGCAACGGCTATAAAGGCAAGAATAGTAAAAGCAAGAATGTAAAGTAGGTGTAACATCAGATTTTCCTCCAGAAGCAGCAAATTTTAAAAACTGATACTGTAACGTTTTGTTTCGTAGATACTGTGACTTCGAGCGAGTGTAAATATTTGGCGCATTTAGCACCTGTGTTTATTATTTGTGCAAAATTTGTGCAAATTTTTAACCGTCATTCAAATTACGGTAGCATAGGATACATTATTTGTGAATAAAAATAATGTTAAGGATTCTATACTCTCAATAAAAATTATCTATCGTCTTGCTGTTGTCCATCGGTGTGCTGAGAACGGAAGCGTATTGCTACACTCCAACATTCCTTTACCAAGTGATGCCAGGGCATTAATGTTGCCATATCAATCCCTACTTGTCCCCCAGTAGCAGCAAACAGCATCTTTGCAGTGTTTAGTTCGTCTTGAGCTTGCTTAATGCGCCCTAACAAGTCAGATTGCTCTTGTTCACTCATAAATGAGAGTTGCTCTGTTTCCAGAAACTCGCGCGATCGCGTGAACCAATACTGAAAGTCCTCTAGCAGAGGTTCTAAAACCGTTTTCAGCAAATCTGGCCCTGGTAAGTTTGAGTCTCGCATAAATGAGAAGCTAATTTTAATTTTCTTAGTTAATATTAACGTAATTTACATTTCTTAATAATAAATTTAATCTGTCTTGAGACAGACTTTATCAAAAATAGGTAATAATAGTTACAAAAAACCTCATATATACTTAACGATTTTTTCGGTTATATCCTGTAGAAGCTGCATCCGGTGATATAGCCACAGCTTTGCATAGAAATATTGTCTGAAAAATATTCAGATTTTGAGATCAAGTTCAGCCTGTGTCTAAAAAAACCTACATACTCTGGTGTTTGCGTTTTTACTTCGAGTCATGAAGCAGAAGTGAATGTCGGTTTTCCCCTAGGCATTAATTCGGCTGCTCGCAGGCAAACTTCAGAGTCCGCCACTATAGCTGGGGACTGGGGACTGGGGACTGGGGACTGGGGACTGGGTGAAAAGTCTTTGTCTATTAAAGTTCAGATCGGCGTCAGCCGCCGCTGGGACGCCAGTTGCTTTGGGACGCAAGCGCGATTGTTCGCACTGGCTCGACTTTTCGCTTTGTGTCTAGGTTTTATCATCTGTTGATGTCCTAACACTACTGGCGACAGTTATATATTAAGGAGTAGTACGGGGAGGAACTTTGGGCTTTTATTCCCAATCCCCAGTGCCCCATCCTTTTTACAGTGGTTATAGTTGAAAGAAGAAATCTACACATTATAATGCCAAGCTATATTTGAGTAGATTTTTGAGAACTCCAACTGATAAATTACTTTTGCAGTCACTTCGCTAATGGTTCAGCAACCGATGTCGCCTAATCAAGCTCCCAATCACAGAGAAGTTCCAGCGGTGGCTCCCGCCGATACTAGCTTCGGATCAGAAAAACCTGAAAAAATGTATTTACCGCGTACCAGCGAGTCGGAAAATTTAAAAAAAATTCGCCATACAGCTTCCCATGTGATGGCTATGGCAGTACAAAAGTTGTTTCCCAAAGCGCAAGTTACAATCGGCCCCTGGATTGAAAATGGCTTTTATTATGACTTTGACAATCCAGAACCATTTACCGACAAGGATCTCAAAGCCATCCAGAAAGAGATGGTAAAGATTATCAATCGCAAACTGCCAGTAATTCGAGAAGAAGTCAGCCGCGAAGAAGCACAAAGCCGCATTGAGAAGATTAAAGAACCTTACAAGTTAGAAATCCTGGCAGACATTAAAGAAGAACCAATCACCATTTACCATTTAGGGAGTGAATGGTGGGATTTGTGTGCTGGGCCCCATGTGGAAAACACCAGCGAATTAAACCCTAAAGCCATTGAACTAGAAACTGTTGCTGGCGCTTATTGGCGTGGGGATGAAACCAAAGCTCAACTACAACGGATTTATGCTACCGCTTGGGAAACTCCAGAACAACTAACAGAGTACAAGCGGCGCAAAGAAGAAGCACTGCGGCGAGATCATAAGAAACTCGGTAAAGAACTGGGATTATTTATATTTTCTGACTTAGTGGGGCCTGGTTTACCCTTGTGGACACCCAAAGGAACTTTGTTAAGGAGTATTTTAGAAGACTTCCTCAAACAGGAACAACTAAAACGCGGTTATTTACCTGTGGTAACGCCCCACATTGCCAAAGTCGATTTATTTAAAACCTCTGGACACTGGCAAAAATATAAAGAAGATATGTTCCCTTTGATGGCAGATGATGAAGAAGCAGCCGCACAGGAACAGGGCTTCGTTATGAAGCCGATGAATTGCCCCTTCCACATCCAAATATATAAGAGTGAGTTGCGTTCGTATCGAGAACTACCCATGCGACTGGCGGAATTCGGCACCGTTTATCGCTACGAACAATCAGGGGAATTAGGCGGGTTAACGCGGGTACGTGGTTTTACCGTGGATGATTCTCATCTTTTCGTTACCCCAGAACAGCTAGATAGCGAGTTCCTCAGTGTTGTAGATTTGATTTTGTCAGTGTTCAATAAATTGCAACTGAAGAACTTTAAAGCTAGACTTAGTTTCCGCGATCCAGCCAGTGATAAGTACATCGGTTCAGATGAAGTTTGGGATAAAGCCGAAGGTGCGATTCGCCGTGCAGTGGAACAACTGGGGATGGAACACTTTGAAGGCATAGGGGAAGCAGCTTTTTATGGCCCCAAACTCGATTTTATCTTCAGTGATGCCTTAGAACGGGAATGGCAATTAGGAACTGTGCAGGTAGATTACAACTTACCAGAACGCTTTGATTTGGAATATGTCGCTGAAGATGGTTCTCGCAAACGTCCAGTGATGATTCACCGTGCGCCTTTTGGTTCCTTGGAACGATTAATTGGCATCTTAATTGAAGAGTACGCGGGTGATTTTCCTTTGTGGTTAGCACCAGTACAAGCGAGATTGCTACCAGTGGGTGAAGCACAGCTAGACTTTACAAAAGATGTAGTAGCAAAGATGCAGGCATTGGGTATCCGTGCAGAGGTGGATACTAGTGGCGATCGCTTAGGTAAACTCATCCGCAACGCCGAAAAAGATAAAATACCAGTAATGGCAGTGGTGGGAGCCAAGGAAGTGGAAACCAACAGCTTGAGTATCCGTACTCGTGCTTCTGGAGAATTGGGTGCTATCTCTGTGGATGAGGTGGTGGAGAAGTTGCAGAATGCGATCGCTAAGTTCGAGAACTTCTAGTCAAAAGTAGGGTGAGCAATACTCATCCTACAAAAATTACATATAAATGAATTAGAAATCAGGCTATGAGTACCACAAAAGATCAAGTCCAATCTCTTTTGCAGCAACTACCAGATGATTGCTCAATTGAAGATATTCAATATCATTTATATGTAATAGAAAAAGTTCGTCGTGGTTTAGAAGTAGCAAAGACAGAAAGGCCAATTACACAAAATGAAGCTGAAGAACGTTTGAGCAAATGGCTTATCAAGTAGTTTGGTCTTCCAAAGCTTTAGAAGATGTGGAAGCGATCGCTAACGCGCGAGAACTTCTAGTAAAAAGTAGGGTGGGCCCACCCTACACACTGTCAGCATGTCATCCAAGTTGAGCAAACAGCTTTAAAAACCGTTGGGTATCAACATCTAAACAAACTTCTACATTAGGTGGATTGGTTTGATGATCTCGGCGATCGCGGCGATCCGCTAGCGATAAGCCGGTGGTAAATTTTCCTTCAGTTTCCACCATTATATACAGTGATTCAGTAGTTACCAAACTCGGATCGATAGCCACAGCCATAGCCAAAGGATCGTGTAAATAACAGCCGTAAAAGCCTTCATAATCACGATAAAAAGCCATATAAATTTCGGTACAATCGGCAACAAATTGGGAAAGTTTGTCAGGACGACGCTGTAAATTATCTTCCACCACTCGGCGTGGTAGGGGAGCTTTCATCGCTACATCCAAACCTACTAACGTTAAGGCAATCCCTGATTCCATGACAATTTGAGCCGCATGGGGATCTACAAAAAAGTTAAATTCAGCCGCCGCCGTAATATTTCCAGGTACGGTGACAGCCCCACCCATGATTACTATCCGCCCTATTTGTTTCATGATTGCGGCATCTTGTTGAATTGCTGTTGCTAGATTGGTTAATGGGCCTAAAGCCACAATTAGCAGCTTGTCACCGTACTCTTGGGCTGCTTTGAGAATTAGATCAATGGCATTGTCTGTAGACGGTTCGATATTCAGTTGAGGATAACGGGCTGTGCCATCAGCTTGTACAAAGCGATTTAATTCACCTAGCCCATCTGCACCATGAATCCCCGCCGCATTAAAAAAAGGTTTAACTAAAGGTTTTTCGCAGCCTTTGGCAACAATTGGCCAGGTATGCGGTTGGACAATATTCAGTACCCGCAATACATTATTAGCCGCTTGGTCTACATGGATATTACCAGCGACAACGGTAATTGCTTTAATGTCCAATTGCGGCGAGTTCAACGCCATAATCAATGCCAGGGCATCATCAACACCACCGTCTGTATCTATAATCACTGGGATAGGCGTATTTTGGAGGTTTGTCATCTTCTTTTGTAAGAATGGTTGAAAGCATTTATAAATCTTTCATCTATCCATAGATGGGGAAAAGACTTATGAAGAAATTGTTACAAAGTTTAGTAGAATAACATTATTCACAAATGAGTATTTTTTCTTATTGACATGATAGCCGATCGATTTCCTTGGCTTACCGCGATCGTCTTGCTGCCACTCATTGCTTCCCTCCTCATCCCTGTGCTGCCTGATAAAGATGGCAAGCGCGTGCGTTGGTATGCACTTGGTGTAGGTATCGCAGACTTTATTTTGATGTGCTACACCTTTTGGAAGCATTACGATATCAGCAGTGCTAGTTTTCAACTCGTGGAGAATTATGCCTGGATGCCTCAGTTAGGTCTGAACTGGGCAGTATCGGTCGATGGACTTTCAGTCCCGCTTGTGCTTCTAGCAGGCTTTGTTACCACACTTTCAATTTTTTCAGCTTGGCAAGTTGATCACCGACCGCGCCTGTTTTATTTTCTAATGCTTGTGCTGTATTCTGCACAAGTGGGGGTGTTCGTTGCCAAAGACTTACTACTGTTTTTCATCATGTGGGAAGTCGAGCTGATTCCCGTCTACCTACTAGTTTGCATTTGGGGTGGACAAAAGCGTCGCTATGCAGCTACAAAATTTTTGCTGTATACGGCAGCAGCTTCTATATTTATTTTGGTAGCAGCCCTGGCAATGGGGCTATACGGCGGCGGTAATATGACATTTGATATCACCGCCCTCGCCATGAAGGAATACCCGCTTGGTCTCCAACTGCTGCTTTATGCAGGTTTGCTGATTGCATTTGGTGTCAAGCTTGCGGTTTTCCCCATGCACACATGGTTGCCTGATGCTCACGGTGAAGCATCTTCTCCTGTATCGATGATTCTGGCTGGTGTGTTGCTAAAAATGGGCGGATACGGTCTGATTCGCCTGAATCTGGAGATGCTCCCCGATGCACACATTTACTTTGCGCCGGTTCTAGCCATTCTGGGTGTTGTCAATATTATCTATGGTGCATTAAACTCCTTTGCTCAGACCAATATGAAGCGGCGTTTGGCTTATTCGTCGATTTCACACATGGGGTTTGTACTGCTTGGGATTGCCTCCTTCACCGATTTGGGAATCAACGGCGCGATGTTGCAGATGATTTCCCACGGTTTGATTGCCTCGGTGTTGTTCTTCTTGGCAGGCGTTACTTACGATCGCACCCACACAATGGTAATGAAAGATATGGGTGGTATTGGTCAAGCCATGCCCAGAGTGTTTGCTTTGTTTACCATCGGTGCAATGGCATCTTTGGCCCTTCCCGGTATGAGCGGCTTTGTTGGGGAACTTTCAGTATTCCTTGGTGTGACAAGCAGCGATGTTTACAGTTCGACTTTCTGCACGGTGACAGTTTTTCTCGCTGCAGTGGGAGTTATCCTCACACCAATCTATCTACTTTCCATGCTGCGCCAGGTATTTTATGGTAAGGGTGCAGCGCTGGTATGCGACATTAATAATGCAAAATTAGAAAATCAGGAGGACGAAGGAACAGTTTGTTTTGGTACTGACTGTCTGTTACCCACCGACGCACCCTACAGAGATGCGAGTCCGCGAGAAGTGTTTATTGCTGCTTGTTTTCTCGTGCTGATTATTGGCATCGGCTTCTACCCCAAGGTGGCTATGCAGATGTACGATGTCAAGACTGTAGCAGTGAATACTCAACTTCGCCAATCATACAGCATCATTTCACAAACCAATCCGCGTGTCTATGCCAATGGATTCTTGGTTCCGAAAATCTTAGAGACTGAGGTAACGCCCGTTTTAGGAGTTGTGAAGTAAGCTGATTAAATCCAGAAATGTTGGAAATCTGGCGATCGCTAAAGTGCGAAAACTTTGAGGTAAGTGTTTGAGAAACAACAGAGTATTGATAGCCTATCACGATAGGTAAGCTATCAATACCAAATCATTCTCAGGATGCCCAGCATGTTTTTTCAGGTAAAGTCCCTTGTTTCCAATGTTGCCAAATCTTTACTGCTGCTCGTTGAAAAAAAGCCTGCGAGTTTTGATCTGGTGATTCTTGAAGTTCCTTAACTTCTCCACTAGATTTATCTAGCCATAAAGATCCCAGACGATCTTCATTTGAGCCAAAGCGGTAAATAACGCCGGCTTCATCCTCCTTTTCTTTTAAAATCAATACGTAAAAAGCCATAACAGATGATATGGTTTGTAAAAGTTGCATACTTTAGTTTTAACTCATTTGAGTTACACTTATGTTATGTCAAGTTAGCTAGATTAGTTATAAAAGTCATTAACGTGCGACAATTTCTACCAATCAATAGGCTAGGCAATGCCTAGCCTACAATCATAAATTGAAACAGTAGCAGCGAAACTCCTTTAATCGCCGCCACCGCCACCACCGCCATCGCCACCACCGCCCCCGCCATCGCCACCACCGCCCCCGCCATCGCCACCACCGCCCCCGCCATCGCCCCAACTACTGCCGCTATCACCGCCGCCACTACCACCGCCACTACGACGAAATTTACTGGCATCACGACCAGAGTTACTGCCACTACCACTGCTATTTTCAGTAAGCAATTTGCATATCCAAAAGCTCCATATCCAAAAGCAAATTACCGCAGCAACCCAAATCAAAAAAGAGGAAAATTCTGAGGAGCCATTTTGCCATTGAGGAGCTTTTATGTCAGTACCTCTAGAATCAAAAGTCACCTGAACTTCTAGCTCTTGTTGCGGTTCAATAGCCTGTTGAGTAACAAACTCAATGGTTGTAGTATCGACTTGGCGAACATTTGCAGAAGCTCCAAAACTCTGGAAATTTTTGATACTACTAGCTACTTTTTCAGGAAGTTCAACTCGCACTTTTGCCTGTTTGATAGCAGCTTTACGCTCAGCGAAGATAGCTTTCCAGTATACTTGAGCATCATTGTTATTTACTTGTAATCCTCCAATTACGCGATATTTCAAGACAAAAGTATGACTTTCGGGTGGTTTTAGTTGATGTGACCATCTAATCCAAAGTTGATTGTTTTCAATACCTGTTTCGCTAAACAAGACTCTACCATTTTCTAAAACAGCAACATCGGTAATTTTGTCTACTTTATCAAGTGGAATGTATCGATAACGTTGATTATTATAATCGTCAGTAAAAGTATATTTCTGAGTTTCAGAAATTAACATATCGCCATTATCCTGAACGGCAATATCAACATTAATAAATTCCCAGTAAAAAGGTACTGAATTAGCTGTGACATGATTGATAGAAAGTATGAGGCTGAAAAAGATAGCGCTCAAAAAGAGTGAAAATTTTTGGATCAATTTACTCGACATATTTTGATGTCCTTCATTAATTATTCAATAAGCTAGCTATGAAGGTGGCGCAAGGTTTCGTATCCTTACGAAAGCAAGCTACAGATGGAGATTTAAAACCTACTATGACAAAAACCACCAAATTTTCAATTTTTTGCAGGTATTTAACCTCTAGCTGCCTACGATCGCCCAAACAGTTCGGGCAATAAAAGCTAATTGTTCTACAACTGCAATTAACTTGATTTCTGGATGTTTTAACATTTATTCACAAAATGCCAGGACTTACGCAACTGGCACACATATTTTCTGCGATGGCAGTCAATAGTCAATAGTCAAGAGTAAAAAGTCAAGGTTTTTGGACTTTTGACTCTTGACTTTGGACGATTTTTGTCAAAAATATATGACACTTGCGTAAGTCCTAAATGCCATGAGTCGGAGTGTGTTGATATCAAGCGATCGCCTTGTGATATGTTATGGAGTAGTGCAGACAGACAATTAGCATCTTGAATGAGCAAATCAACCCTTTACATGGGATGCTGGTTGATTGGTTAGTTGAGTATTTGCAGATGTCTGTTGTTTCTGGTATTACTGTCACCGTTCCCGCCACAACTTCTAATTTGGGGCCTGGTTTTGATTGTATTGGCGCAGCTTTACCGCTTTACAATGAGTTTAAGTTCACTGGCATTGAAGAAGGCGGGTTAATTATTCATGTCACAGGTGCAGAAGCTGAACGAGTGCAAACTGATGAAAGTAATCTGCTTTATCAGGCATTTTTGAAGTTATATCAATATATAGAGCAAACTCCGCCATCGGTGAACATAGAGATTCAGTTGGGTGTACCACTGGCGCGGGGTTTGGGAAGTTCGGCGACGGCGATTATTGGCGGGTTGGTCGCTGCTAATCAATTGGCGGGTGCGCCTTTGTCTCAGTTGCAGGTGATGGAATTAGCGATCGCAATGGAAGGACATCCTGATAATGTAGTTCCGGCTTTATTGGGAGGATGTCGTCTGGCTGCTACCAATAACGCAGCTTGGGAAATTTGTGATATTCCCTGGCATCAGGATATTGTAACAGTAGTGGCGATTCCTGATTTTGAGCTTTCCACTCAAGAGGCGCGGCGGGTTTTGCCGACTGAAGTCAGTCGTGCAGATGCAATTTTTAATACGGCGCATCTAGGCTTATTGTTGCGCGGTTTGGAAACTGGCAAGGAAGAATGGTTACAAGCAGCTTTACAAGATAAGTTGCATCAGCCTTATCGCCAAGCTTTGATTCCTGGTTACGATGCGGTGAATGCAGCGGCGGTGGCTGCTGGTGCTTATGGCATGGTGATTAGTGGTGCAGGGCCGACACTGTTAGCTTTAACAAATCCTGCCAACTCCCAAGCAACAGAACTGGCAATGGCAGCGGCTTGGGAAGCAGCAGGAATTAGGGCGACAGTGCGATCGCTTTCTTTAGATAACCAAGGCGCAGTTTTCACCAAGGATAAACCCGCATGATAGACCAAATTCAGGCAGAAATAGCAGCGCTTAACTCTCAAATTCAGGTTCTCCAGCAAGAACGCGCTGCCCTCAATATTAATAATCTAATCAAGAGCGAGAATGATTCACCCCTGGCAATAGTTGAAGCTTACCGCCGCCAAGCTAGAGAAAATCCCCAACTATCTGCTGAAATTCAAGGCATAGATGCAGCGATCGCAGCCCTAAAAGTGCAGATACAGCACAAACAAGCCGAATTAGTCCGTTGGCAAGTTGAATCAAAACAACTTACCCAACAGCAGCAGCTAGAAGAAGCCAAAAAAGTCGCTCAGGTTCATGCCCAACGCATTAATGAACTGGCGGGAGAACTGGCAGGGGAAATCCGCCAGTTGAAAGCTTGTGCCGATCATCTCAGTCCTTTGTATTGGCAAGTGTATTACAAACCTTTCATCACAGGCTTCAAAACCATATCAGTTCCCTATGTGCGATCGGATGGGGAAGTGTGGTCAATTGTCAACCGCATTGTTTGAGGGAGTTTTTGAGCAGGGGTGATGGGGGGCATTGGGGCCCCCTCTGGAGTTGGGGGGCAATGGGGAGATGGGGAGAAATCACTAATACCTCATTCCCAATTACCAATTACCAATTACCAATTCCCAATTACCAATTCCCAATTCCCCATGCCCAATTCCCCATTGCACTTTGTTTGCAAATCTTTACATTCAGGAAAGTAATACATTAAAATTTAATGAGTATTTATGCTTAAAAATACCCAAAATTGGCATTTAGCTGAGCATTTATTCCTAGTGAATTATTAAATTTTCAGATTCTAGAGATCAACAACGTTTACAAAAGTACGAATTCCTTAATATAATGTAATCAAAAGCGAAAATGAAAATTGATTGTCAGAAGTGATGATTCCTACTGAATTTCCTTGGCTAACAGCCATAATTCTCTTGCCCTTGGTGGCTGCCTTAGCCATTCCGTTGATTCCAGACAAAGAAGGTAGAACTGTCCGTTGGTATGGTTTGGGAGTTGCTTTCGCAGACTTTGCATTAATGATTTATGCCTTTTGGCATAGTTACAACTTTCAAAACTCAACATTCCAACTTGTAGAAAACTACTCTTGGATACCGCAGTTGGGTTTGAACTGGGCTGTGGGGGTTGATGGTTTATCGATGCCCTTGGTGCTTCTGACAGGCTTAATTAACACTCTCGCAATATTCGCGGCTTGGAAAGTTACCAACAAGCCGCGATTATTTTATGGACTGATGCTGGCAATGTATAGCGCCCAGCTTGGCGTATTTGTCGCCCAAGATTTGCTGTTGTTCTTCTTGATGTGGGAAATCGAGTTAGTACCTGTATACTTGCTGATTTCCATCTGGGGAGGGCCAAAGCGCCGCTATGCAGCTACTAAATTCATTCTTTACACTGCCGCAGCATCAATATTTATCTTAGTTGCCGGTTTTGCGATCGCATTCTCTGGAGATACTGTCACCTTCGATATGGCAACTCTGGGAATGAAGCAATATCCCAAAGCTTTGGAACTGTTAGTTTACGCAGGTTTCTTAATTGCCTTCGGCGTGAAGCTGCCAATTTTCCCTCTGCACACTTGGCTACCTGATGCCCACGGTGAAGCTTCAGCACCAGGTTCGATGATTTTAGCTGGTGTGTTGTTGAAAATGGGTGGTTATGCCCTGATCCGCTTCAATGTGGAAATGTTACCAAATGCCCATGTTTACTTTGCCCCAGTGCTAGCGATTTTGGGTGTAGTAAATATTGTTTACGGCGCTTGCTGTGCCTTTGCCCAAACTAATCTTAAGCGGCGCTTGGCTTACTCTTCAATTGCTCACATGGGGTTTGTGTTAATAGGTATTGCTTCTTATACAGAAATTGGTATCAGCGGTGCAGTCTTACAAATGGTTTCCCACGGTTTGATTGCTGCTAGCTTATTCTTCTTATCTGGCGTGACTTACGATCGCACCCACACTTTGATGATGGATAAAATGGGTGGTATCGGTAAAGTAATGCCTAGAACGTTTGCTTTGTTTACCGCTGGTGCAATGGCTTCTCTCGCCTTACCAGGAATGAGTGGTTTTGTGGGTGAATTGATGGTGTTCCTCGGTATCGCCACCAGTGATGTTTACAGTTCTAGTTTCAAAGTTGTAGTTATCCTGTTGTCAGCGGTTGGCGTGATTTTAACACCGATTTACTTACTGTCCATGCTCCGCCAAGTGTTTTACGGCAACCAAAGCGAAGAGTTGCATTTGGATGCTGTAATCTCTGATGTCAAACCCCGCGAATTGTTCATCACCGCTTGTTTGCTTCTACCAATCATCGGTATCGGTTTTTATCCCAAGTTGGCAACGCAGATTTATGATGTGAAGACAGTAGAATTAGCAGCACATGCTCGTCAAGTTCTACCAGTTGTAGCTCACCAGCAACCATCAAGTTTGTACTCGCGTATTTTCACAGCGCCAACATTGGCTACTTCTGAGGTTGAAAGTTTAGTTAATATTTCAAAGTAAATATACTTTCCAACTAGGGTGCAACAAGTAAATTATATTTTTGAGGGGAATAAAGGGGTGATTTTGTAATCACCCCTTAAATTTTGGTTTTGCTGAACTATGGTATTGGGACTCATATCATGTCCGCCTAATCACTTACAAACAGTAGACCAAAAACTTATGCGATCGCTATCACACCGCATGAGATAGTCTAAGATCCTGTCTAATATCAGTCCGGTTGATTACTTATTAAACCCTAACAACCCCACGCCACCAAAGCGTAGCTTTGTTTCCCCTCCCCTTACCTTAGTAAGGAGAGCCACTGCGAAGAGCGCGCTTCGCCGACAGACAAAGCGCAAGTGGCGTGAGGTGCAATGACTGTGGGAACTGTAACTAATTAACTGGACTTGATATAAGCGTTGCACCGCAGCATTTATTGAACCCTGTTGTTCAGCCATTATGTTGCAAAAACCGAAACGAATGTGTTTTTTGATTAACAACCTCATAAAATAACAATAAATTTTCCGCAATATCTCTGAAGACAACTAAATAATGTACAAATAACAGCATTCTTGTTTGCGTGATGATAACCATAACTTACTAAGTATTTCACAATCTCAAATCTAAAATCGTTCAACTGAGCGCTCACGCCGAAGTCTAAAATCCCAAATATTATCAGGAGTTAAATCAATGACTAAAGAGCCTATCTATAAACAACCTTTGGCTGTCTTTTTCGCTGCAATGCTTAGTGTAACAACATTAGGTGGTTGGGTATCTGTTCAAGCCCAAGCAAATAGAGAAGCACCACAAAGTACCCCGCCTAAATTCACCAAATTTCAAGATGCAGGTCAATTGTCAATACCACAAAATGGTAAACCTTACAAACCTTCAGGATTGAATCAGTCTGAAAAACCTACCGCAGGCGTTCGGGGAATTCCTGACGGTATAGACGATCGCGTCCCTATGCTTAGCAGAGAATATCCTTGGTCTACTATCGGTCGCGTGCAAGGAACAACAGCTGATGCCAAAAGCTATCATTGCACGGGAACTTTAATTGCTGCCAATATAGTTTTGACAAATTCCCATTGTGTTATTGATCCTGATACCCATCAATTAAGTAAACAAATTCTGTTTCTACCAAACGTTATTAATGGTAATGTCCAAAATAAAAGAGACGTAGCTCTAGTAGAGCAAGTAATTTATGGTACTGATTTTAAAGGCGATCGCATCGCCAATCAAGTTAACGACTGGGCAATTTTGAAAATTAATAAGCCTCTCGGTCGCAAGTATGGTTATATCGGATGGAAATCTATACCTTCTTCAGATCTAATTAAGAGCCGAGAAAAATTCTTCTTCGTAGGTTATTCTGGAGACTTTCCCGATCCCAGCAAAAAAGGTTATGAGTTCTTGAGTGCTGGCCCTGGATGGACTGCTGGATTTCAAGCTGGATGCAGTATTGTCAAAGAAGAAAAAGAAATACTATTTCATGATTGTGATACCGCTGGTGGTTCTTCAGGCGGGCCAATTATTGGCTTAATAGATGGTGAACCCTATATTATCGCCCTTAACAATGCTGAAATTAAAGACCCCAAATCTCGACGAGATATAGTCAACCTAGCAGTAAAAATCTCTTTCTTAGATCAGTTGGCTGGTAGAAATTAGTTAGTGGTCAGTTGTCAGTTGTCAGTTGTCAGTGGTCAGTTGTCAGTGGTCAGTGGTCAGTGGTCAGTGTTAAGTTGTCATTTCTCCTTTATCTCCCCTGCTCCCCTGCTCCCCTGCTCCCCTGCCCCCCTGCCCCTCTGCCCCCCTGCCCCCCTGCTCGATCAAACAAGGGCGATCGCTATCCGTTTCTACCCCCTGGCAGAAAATACAATAAAAATAAAGACTAACTATGAACCAGGTAGACTACCTCCGGATTAGCTTAATCGATCGCTGCAATTTTCGTTGTCAGTACTGTATGCCAGAGGGGGCAGAACTGGATTATATCCTCAACCAAGAACTGTTGACTGATGAGGAATTGCTCACCCTGATTCGGGAAGTATTTATTCCCGTCGGTTTTAGCCGGTTTCGTTTGACTGGGGGAGAACCTCTACTGCGTCCTCGTGTGGTGGAGTTAGTACGGGCGATCGCATCTCTTCCCCAAACTCAAGACTTGTCAATGACGACCAACGCCTTTTTACTTGCCCCAATGGCGCAAAACCTTTACAATGCAGGTCTGCGGCGCATTAATATTAGCTTAGACTCTCTCGATACCGATACCTTTGACCAAATTATCGGTAATCGCGGTCGTCCCCGTTGGCAACAAGTTTGGAATGGAATTCAAGCCGCCCATCGTGTCGGATTTGACCCCTTGAAACTCAATGTAGTGGTAATTCCTGGGGTCAATGACCACGAAATTCTCGATTTAGCCGCCTTGACAATAGACAAACAATGGCATGTGCGGTTTATTGAGTTTATGCCTATCGGTAACGACCAGTTATTTGGCGATCGCGGTTGGGTGACTTCAGCCGAGTTACGGCAACGCATCCGCGATCGCTGGGGCTTGACAGAATCTCAAGTTTGTGGTGCTGGCCCTGCTGATGTCTTTCAAATTCCGGGAGCGAAGGGAACACTGGGATTTATTAGTCAGATGTCCGAGTGTTTTTGCGATCGCTGTAACCGGATGCGCCTTAGCGCCGATGGTTGGCTGCGTCCCTGTTTATTAAATGAAACCGGTCAACTTGACCTAAAAACTTCTCTGCGTGCTGGTATAAGCACCACTCAATTACAAGAGCAAGTCAGACACCTATTAGCAATCAAGCCAGAAATTAACTTCAAAGGGCGCGACTCTGGTACTTCAGGTACATACACCCGTACCATGTCGCAGATTGGCGGATGAAAATAGTTATGAGTTATGAGTTATGAGTTATAAATTGAAGATTTTAACTCTTAACTCCTAACTCTTAACTCCTAATTCCTTAAGCTTGACGTGAGTAGTATTCCACCACAAGTAGTTCGTTAACTTGCAGTGCCACCCATTCACGCTCAATCACACCGTTAACTTTGCCAACCAATTTGTTTTTGTCAAACTCCAGATGACTGGGAAGGTTAGCCAAGCCGGGATATTGCAAATTGGATTCTACCAACTTCTTCGATTGTTCTCGATCCCGGACAGCAATTACTTCACCAGGACGAACCTGGTAGCTGGCAATATTCACTACACGACCATTAACCGTCACATGACCGTGATTCACTAGCTGACGTGCTGCTGGAATGGTGGGAGCCATACCCAAGCGGAAAATGGTATTATCCAAGCGCATTTCTAGCAGTTGTAGCAGCACTTGCCCGGTAGAACCAGTCACACGTCTAGCTTTACGTACATAGCGCAGCAGTTGCTTTTCAGTCAGACCATAGTTCATCCGGAGTTTTTGCTTTTCCTCTAGACGGATAGCATACTCAGAACGTTTCTTGCGGTTTTGGCCGTGCTGGCCTGGCGGATAAGCGCGTCTGGCGCTTTTACGAGTTAATCCTGGTAAGTCGCCCAAGCGACGTACAATTCTGAGGCGTGGCCCTCGATATCGGGACATGAGTTTCCTTAATCTAATCCTGTTTAAACTTTACCCAGACATACTATTATAAATACCAGCAAATCATAATTGCCAAAAATCATAAATTTCATCATCAGAACTTTATTCTATGGCAATCCCATTTGAGTAGTAACCAATTCGCACCCACTCTTCACAGTCATCAGCCATCCCTACTGGAAGCCTTCCGCCGAAATTTCCTGTTTTGCCAAAGAGTTGATGCATATTTGAGTTAGCATAACCTTGGGTGTTTGGAGAATGGCAATGTCCAAAACAAAAATTAGCAGAAGTGGAACCCCACAAGGTAGTTCTGCTGGAAGGTTCACGAATCAAGCAATTAGGCTGACAGTACCAGTATTAGCTATAGCTGGATGGTTAGCTGCGATCGCCCCAGGTATGGCTATCAACGAACGCTACAATAATGATTACCGTTACTGTGCAGGTCGAATTTTGACAAACACTGAGGGGGTAAATACACAAGCAATATCAGAAGCTTGTGCAACTTCTCTGCGTCCAAGAGATTTGGCTACCTGCGTGGTTGATATTAAGAAGAAGACACAAATTGTTCCTACGGATGCCCTTTCTTACTGTAGCCAGGCTCGTCGTCCTTTGGATTATGGCTACTGTGTAGTTAACATTAGCCAGAATACTCAAGATGCAATTAACCCAGCAGTTTTAGATTATTGTGGTCGTAGTTTGTTACCCAGGCCTTTTGCTCAGTGCGTAGTCGGCTTGCGTGCTGAAATCAAAGAATTACAACCTGCTCCAGCCCTGGATACTTGTATTGATGGTAGCGATCGCATTGGTGGACTTACACCTTCATCTACGTTATCGCCATCTCAAACCCCTACGGAATCTAGTCCTACTTTTGAGACTAACCCACTTCCTGTGATTCCAGGTAGCCAGTAAATTCTTGCTGTTCTACTTTGACTGCAATACGAGTTTTTTAGGGGGTGGGAGATTTTTTCACCCACCTACCGCCCCAAAAAAATCAGGCACGGGCGAAACCCCATTGCTGTCAATTTAATTTGAAACTGTTATCATCAACTGATACCAAGTCCACTTAAATAGTTGTCCGCAGCGCTAAGCTAAGGTATGCGCGAAGGGCTTTACGCAGCGATAGCGAAGTCAAGCAATCTGCAAACCGCAAGCGAATTGCTACCCTTCTCCTTCAAAGACGAAGAGCGCGAACGGGAACGCCTACTCTGCGGGAAGGGCTTCGCCCA
Organism: Nostoc sp. UHCC 0702; assembly: GCA_017164015.1. Lineage (GTDB taxonomy): Bacteria > Cyanobacteriota > Cyanobacteriia > Cyanobacteriales > Nostocaceae > Amazonocrinis. The sequence goes on along the minus strand of CP071065.1, from coordinate 294,962 downwards.
ACGGCGAACGTTCGACTCGCGACTGACATATCCTAAGTTATTAGGCGTACATCATAATCATACTAAGTCCACTGATCCCTAAGATGTATGGGCTGGTAAACCCGCCCCTTACGCACAGGTAAGGGAAAAACCGAAACCCGCAAGTAGGGGCGGGTTCAAAAGACATCATCAACTATTAACGAGGATATGGGTAAACCCGCCCCCTTCCTGCAGGATACCACAGAGGAAGCAGAGAACATTCATGAGGGTTTTGAGGGTTTGAGAGGTTTTTTGCGTAAGTCATATTAGCCTAAAAATCAAATAGCTAGCGTCTTGACCTCATACTAATTTTCCAAAACAAAGTAACAGATTTAAAGTGTGGAAGCTCTGATTAAATCTGACTTTCTTAATTACGAATTGGTATTAGTACTTAGCCTAATCCTTTACTGAAGCGCATGGCAACGGACAAATACTGCTCATTGAGGTAGGAACACAAGCCGCACCTGTTCATATATATGGCAATAAACTGCCCGTCGCATTTGTTGAATAGTCGGTATTATACTCGCCAACTACTAGATTCTAAGAGCGTTTTACCTGGGAAAAATTTTAGACAAAAATGACGAGGAATTAATTTTCTGACTGTTGAATTGTCAGTCTTCTTTCCTACCAAAAACCATCTGTAAAATCATTGGAATGCCGCCGCTTTGGTGATATCTATCTGCCCAAGCGCGGATAATTTCATCCAATTCTTCCATGGCCTGATCCCATTTTTCTGGTGGAATATCCAGCTCTTCTAAAGCACGCATAGCATTTGGCCGCCGTTCTGCCCAATCTTTCATCATCCGGAAATACCGAGCAGTGTCTTCGACCATAATGTAGGTACGCTCTTGGTCGTCTGCTGGTGCATAAAAAGGACGAGTCAGAGCGTAGAAGGGCATTCCCCAAGGAGAATCAATGCGGGTGACTGTACCTGAATATAACAGACGGCGCTTAATATGTTCGGCTAAGGCTTCACTTAAAACCATCTGATGCTCAGGTGGTAAACCTTCTTGCGATCGCTTGTGCAGAAATTCAATCAACTCTAGAAATTCAAAGGATGTGACTAACTGAGCATCGGGCAGATTGCTAGGTAATTTTTGCTCAATTTGTCTTTTTTCTTCACTTGTTAAACTTGTACCAGGTACGCGCGATCGCCCAGGTTGCCAAGGATACTTTTCCATCCAAACATAAGGCAACTGAATCAGATACCGAGGTTCTTGAGAACCTAGCATCTTCAACAGTTTGCCCTCTGTTAATGCCTGTCTGACTTCCTCAACGATGATTTTTACCCGTTTTGGCTCTAAGTGGTGCAAATGCCCCGTCATCCGGAGGTTTTGCCCCTGCTCTAGATAGGTCATGTAAATTGCACACTTAGCTGCCGTTGCTGCTGCATCTAAGAATGCCCCATGCCTGTGCCCACTTGTCCGCATGGCACTAAAAGCCAGATAAAGCATAATCTGATCCATCGCACTGGGGCCGAGTTGTTTGATCAGATCTACGTCGTTACTCATATTACAGATAATTGAATAGCAAGTTTACACGATTATTAGTCAAAGGGAAGTAAGTAGTATACACCCGAATGGAGGCGATTTATTCACTCTAGGTTGTCTATCACAGATTAACTCTGAAATGTTTATTAGCTAGAACCGTTCACCTCCGTATTTTCTGGTGTACAGCCAGAATGTTGTGTTTTTGTGAAGTTGCCTTGTATCTGACCGGAAAATCATCAAATAACATTTAGCTTCCCTCAATGTGGCTTCGTAAATCACAAGCAAACTTTGTGCTTCTTACTAGTACTCTACAAAGACTTCTTGTGATATCCGGGTTTTCCCCACCCTTTACGAGCAACAATGAGAAAACTATTGCGGCTAGGTACTCATATCGGGCAGATATCATCGCAACTTTAAAGAGATTCCCAAAACCCAAATTCGTTTGGGAATTACTTAGGTAGAAGTCACTTAATCACCTTCGCAAAACCGATTAGCTTTACTAGGACGGTTTGAACCACTATACTGCCCACGGCTCACGGTGATTTATTGGCAATATCAGCAGTTTGCTGTAGGGGCAATCATAGACTTCAAATAAGGCAGATGATTCCAATTTGAGGATACCTTTTATCTTTTTATAGTATGATATTCTATTTTGACAGTCTTTTTGTCAATTTTGTATGAAGTAATCTATTTTTAATTTTTTGCTAATTATTATTTAAATACTTTATGTACAACCCAGTATTAAGGTTTGCTGATATTTCCGCAGATCAGAAAAAGTAAAATTTCAGCCAGACTTTGGCAATGAGAGAACAAATAAGAAATCTATGATACAGATCGAATCAACTGCTTATGCTCATTCACTAACTCACTTTCTCCAGGTGTTCACTACTAGAAACCCAAAGTGAAACGGTATTAGCCCTTATCTTGCATCACTTAAGGGAACTTCAAGAAATAAATTATCCTGGTTGAAGTTGCTGAGTGATGGCTGATGAGTGATGACTTATGAAAGTGAACCACTTGCTCCACTTGGGCAGAGAGAGCCACAGACCCTTACGGGTGACGCTCGTTCCGACGCTCCTTCGTCGCTAACGCAACGCTTACGCAACGCTTACGGCAGTGGCTCCCCAATGCCCTTTTAACTTTTATAACTTCAGGCTTGCTGCTATGCGTCATTTAATCTTGTTAGCTAGATGCTTTAAGGTGCCGATCGCATTTTTTCAAAGCTGAAAGCTGCAACTCCGAAGGTGACAAACAAGACTCCTAAAATCTGTACAATTTCCAAACTTTCCTGAATCATCAAACCCGCAAAAATTACGGTTAAAATTGGTACGCCTGCACCAACGATCGCGGCTCGTGATGCACCGAGTTTGCCAATTCCCACATGATTGAATACATAGCCGGAAAGAGTCAGCACACCCAAAATAAAAGCACTTAAGACAATTTCCAGCAATTTAGATTGGTCAACTATCAGGCTCCAGGTTCCTGTCAAAGGCAACATTAAACCGATAAAGCTCAATGCCAACATGGTAGAAAAGTTAATTAAGGTGAAAGACACCGGATGTACTTTGGTAGCACACATTCGCGTCAGAATCACGTAGCAGGCGAAAGCCAAGCCAGCGAAAATTGCTGTAGTGGCTGCTAGGGAAATATTCTCGATACCGCTACTCACAGAACTTCCAAATACCAGCAATTCCCCACAGAAAATAGAGCCGATCGCAATAGCGCCAAATGAATTCGGGCGATCGCGGAACAAAAACCAAGACAGAAGTCCACTAAACAGCGGATAGATAAAGAACAAAGCGATCGCTGTCCCTGTGGCAATTTGACCAATAGCCAAGTAGATTAACACTTGAGATAAAAACAAAAAACAGCCACTAGCGATCGATAGCTGCAAAATTTTCTGCTGATTTTTGGCATTACCAGCAGTAGAATTACTCCGTGTTGATGTGATTAAGTTTTGTAAGTCTTGCCACACCTGGGGATACATGATGGGAGCCAGTAGTATCATCAGTGGCACAACCACCAGTAACCGCAAAGTCAAAATCAGGAATATATTGCCCAAAGTTGGCGATATTAAACCCTCCGCTATCACTGTGGGAATCTCGGAGGCTTGGTAAAACATCTGCTTGATAGCGACGTTGTAAAGCGATGTCAGTATAGTTGATAACACCACCAATAAGAAACCGATCTGAATTGGTGACAACGTTGAACTTCCACGCGATCGCGGTGGTGAAGATGTCCTTCTCTGCTTGGCTGCTGGTGCGGGAGGCGGGGATTTAGTACCGCTGTTGGACAAGTCCCTACTCAGTACAGAAATCGGTTCTGTAATGTTTTTCTTGGCAGATGATTTATTCTCGTCAACAGACAAGTTTTTGGGACTAACACTAACTGACTCGATAACTGTTTCCTTGGCTTTTTCTGGTGTCGTCTCGTTCTCTGACAAGTCCTTACTCAGTACAGAAATTGGTTCAGAGACTTTTGGACGTATGGTTTCGGACACAGGAGGTGAAGATTCACTATTGCTGTGTGGTAATTCCTGAGAAATCTTGTTAGTCGGTTCAGCAGTGCTTTTTGTAACTTCTGCTAAAAGTGGGTATGTTTTTAAAGAACTCTCCTGTGGTTGTTCAGGAGGTTGCAACACAGTGGTTGGAGATATTACTGGTTCTTGTGATGGTGGCTTGGTCTGTAGGGAACTCTGTGCTGGTTGCTCAGGAGGTTGCAACACAGTGGTTGGAGATATTACTGGTTCTTGTGATGGTGGCTTGGTCTGTGGGGAACTCTGTGCTGGTTGCTCAGGAGGTTGCAACACAGTGGTTGGTGAGATTACTGGTTCTTGTGATGGTGGCTTGGTCTGTGGGGAACTCTGTGCTGGTTGCTGTGGAAGTTGCAACACAGTCGATGGTGAGATTACTGATTCTGGTGACGGTGGCTTGGTTTCTGGCGAACTCTGTGCTGGTGGCTGTGGAAGTTGCAACACAGTCGGTGGTGAAACTTTAACTACTTCTACCAACGGTGGTTTTGTTTCTGGGGAACTCTGTGCTGGTGGTTCAGCAGGTTGCACCACAGTAGTTGGTGAGATTACTGCTGCTTTTGAAGCTTCTTTGATTGTTTTTGTGAGTTCTTCACGCAGGTGATTAGTGAACTGCTCTAAAATTGCTTCTCCCTGTTGTTGTTGGCTATACATCCGTGACAACTGTTGAGAGATATCACTTTGATAATTCTTTAGCTCCTGTTGCAATGAGTTAAAGGCGATGGTCAGGGTATCATCCAGAGTGCCGAGTAGTTGTTCGGTATTTTCATTGTTCTGGATGGTGGAGTTGCTATGGTTTTGGGCTGAAGTTAGTGCAGCTCGTTCTTGGGAGCTAGTCTCTATGACTTGGCTAGCTAGAGTTGTCAGTGATGATTGCAATTGCGAACATATATGCTTCGCCAAAGCTTCGGCTAGCTGACGGATTAATACTTGCTGCTCAGTAATTTGCCGCACATGTTGCAGGTGTTCTTTTTCCTCTATTAGTTGTTGAATTTCAACAGCTAATCGGTCTTTTTCTCCTTGCAGCCGTTTTATTTCTTCCTGCAACGATCTCAGTACATTCTGCTGGAGATTTTCCAAATCTTCCACAATAGCCCACAGAGCGGTCTCTGCTGTTCTGGATAGCTCACCTCTGACTCGCGGGTTGTCTGGTCGCTTCTCGAATCGCCCCATTAGCTTCTAACCTCTAACAAATTGACGATAAAGCTGCTTCCCGTAAACTTGCTTGGCACTCATACTAAGTTTCCTGTATTTTGTCAGATAATCTAAAAGTTTTAGCAGGATCTACGCATATCAACGTAATTCTGTCATGCTGAACACAAGTTGGCAAAGTATATAAATTTATGCTCTCCACAGCTTAATATACTGTGTTATCTTCAACATCACAGACTAGCAGTCCATGGGTCTTATTTTAATCTTCCGTTCTCAAGTGAGATTTTCCTGGGAGAAAATATCTCACCTAATATAAATACTTATAATTTTGGTAGCAATACTAATTGCCAAAGTCTTGCAAATTGAGGCATTGCTAAAACTGAATTACCGAAGTTTTTAATTCTATATGTAAATTTTTACAGAATGTAACTTGTGAGACAGTTTATATCTCTAATGGAGAATAAAGTAATCAGTTACATAAATTAAAAGTATTACTATCTCCTGCACAATATTTTAGTGAATTAACAGCGATTCTGCAAAACAGTGCTGTTGAGTGCTGAGTTAGGAATCCCTAAAGTAAAGTTTCATGACGGGTTGTTAGCTTCATTTAAAAAAAGAAAATCCGAGCGATGCTGAAGATGGCAGCGCTGAGGAATGCACTTAAGGGAACTGTAATTAGCCATGCGGCTGCAATTCCTTGTAAAGTTTGAAATTTAATTGAATTGATGTTTTGCACCAATCCAATACCAACTACACCGCCAACTAGGGCGTGGGAAGTGGAGACGGGTAAACCTAGCCGGGAGGCGAGTAGGATGGTGGTAGCAGTTGCGAGTTCAGCACAGAATCCACCACTAGGTTGTAAGGAAATGATATTTTCGCCAATGGTGGCAATAACTTTTTTTCCCCAGATGGCTAAACCAGCGACAATACCAGCACCGCCCAAGATTAAAATCCACAAGGGAGTATTGATCCCATCGGTAGGTACAGTACCAGTACGATTAATATAGGCGATCGCAGCAAGAGGAGCGATCGCATTGCCAACATCATTAGAACCATGAGCAAAAGCTACAAAGCAAGCACTCAGTACTTGAAAGCGGGCAAATAAGCGTTCAACTGGTGATTGGGTACTGGGTACTGGGTACTGGGGACTGGGAAAATAATCACTCCCCTGCTCCCCTGCCCCCCTGCTCAAGAGCTCCTGTACCCCCTCATCTCCCATACCATCGAGTTTTCGCCAACTAATAATGGTGAGTCCAACTGCTGCTGTTGCACCTGTTAATAAGGGGATGTCGTAAGCAGGTATGGTTAATCCAATTTGATCCCGCAAATAATTGGTTAGTGGTTGAGTGAGGGAGGGTAGTACAATCACGCCAAATACCCCTAGCAAAACGGCACTCAACCAGGGAATCCATTCTCTTAACTGTACTATTTGATTTGGTTGATTCAAAATCCACTGCTTGATTTGACTATAGAACAAAGCGGAAATAGCACCACTGATAATCGGCGTTAAAACCCAGGCGATGGTAATCGAGCCAATTGATGACCAATCAATTGCATCTAATCCTAAAGCTACCGAACTAAATCCAGCGATCGCACCGACAACCGCATGAGAAGAAGATACAGGTAAACCTTGTGAAGTGGCAATTTGTAGCCATATGCCAGACGATAGTAGTACTGTCACCATCCCCATAACTAATATTTGGGGCGTGGCGGCAAATAAGGCAGGATTAGCAACTTTAGTTGCCAAGGTTTGTGTTACCTCTTGCCCAAACAATACTGCACCCGTAAACTCTAATATTCCGGCAATAATTATTGCCTGTCTCAGAGTAATGGCTTTGGAACCTACTGAGGTTCCCATCGCATTAGCAACGTCGTTGGCTCCAAGATTCCAAGCGACATAGAAGGCTAGTAGAGCAACTATAAGTAATGTACTGGTCATTTTTATATTTGGGGAGAGGGGGGAGACCCGGAAGAGGGGCGGGGGAGGTGGGCAGGGGGGCAGGGGAGCGGGGGAGATGGGGAGATGGGGAGCAGGGGAGCGGGGGAGCGGGGGAGATGGGGAGCAGGGGAGCGGGGGAGCGGGGGAGATGGGGAGCAGGGGAGGTGGGGAGATGGGGAGATGATAATTGTTAGATAATTTCTCCTTGTCCCTCCCCCTCATCCCCCTCATCCCCCTCATCTCCCCATCCTCTCACTGGGGATAAATTAAAATCTTGTAGGTATCCGGTGTGGGAGCGATCGCTTGTTCTACGGCTAGTGATAAATCTTGTAATGGATAGCGATCGCTAATCAATGCTTGGACATCTATACGCTGATTAAATACAATATCGGCGGATAGATTCTGCAAACGGTAGGATGAACTGTAACTACCCATTAAGTCGATTTCGCGACGATAGAGAATATTCGGATTGATGGGGATTTCTAATTCATCGGGAAATTCTGCAAAAAACAGAATTTTCCCGCCTTTGCGGGTACAGTCAAGTGCTTGAGCGAAAGCTTTCTCGCTAGGAACTGCTAGCAAGGTGACATCAACACCCATACCATCGGTGAGTGCATGAATTTTCTGAGGTAAATCAGGGTCACGAGCATCAAAAGCTGCTTCGGCACCGACATTTAAAGCTTTTTCAATTCTAGAGGGCAGTAAGTCGGTGGCGATCGCTTTGGCTCCGAAATACTTCACCAACATGACAAACATTAATCCAATTGGCCCTGCTCCCGTCACCAACACAGTTTGTCCTGGGGCAATTTGGGCTTTTTTTACTGCCTTGAGACAGCAATTAGTTGGTTCTACAAAACTCGCTTCTTCAAAACTTATGCGATCGGGAATGGGAATTAACCCACCATTCTGTACGATATGTCCGGGAACTTTGACATACTCGGCAAAACCGCCACCACTGGCATTAAATCCGGCTGTGGTGGAGATATTTTTATAAACATCGCACATCGAGAAATTGTCATTTAAACAGTAGGCGCAACGCATACAAGGAATGTGGTGCATTACCGCTACTCGTTGTCCTACTTGCCAACCTCTGACTTCAGAACCCACTGCGGCAATATTTCCAGCCGTTTCATGTCCAAATATCCGTGGTGGCTCATACAGAGGATAACGGATTTTTTTAATATCTGATTGACACAACCCCACTACCCGCACCTGTACCAGCACTTCATCTGGTTCCAGAGTCGGTACGGGGATCTCTTCGTAAGACAGTTGATTAACGCCTCTAAATACCTGTGCTTTCACGTTGGTTATTCACCGCTCAACGATATTAGATGTAACATTTGCGGTCAACGTTAGGCTATAAAGTTTGAGATTTTTGTATTTTAGCTTGTTCTAAGCGTTGTATTCACGTGATAAAACCTTTCTGGTAAATTCAGGTATCTGTTTACTCAGCAGGTCAACTAGTTCGACAAAAGTCCGGGGCCTTCTTTTATATTTTTGGCACTGTCTTTGCAAGACTTGAACCATTTCTTCTGGGTATTCGTCAAATAGCTCACTGAGAAAATTATCTGGTGACTGTGATTGAATATTCCAAGGAGTCAAAGCTTTAGCACTAAAGTCTCCAACATTATTAGTAACATTGACTCTCACCGGGCTAAAGCCACGGTGATTCAAACTGTTGCTACGGGGAGGGCTAAAGCCACTCCCCGTAGCTTTTTACAGTTATTCTTCCAGAGAAAAACTCTCTGCGGGACAGTCAAAAGTCCCCTATAGGTCTTAGCTAAATCTAGATTTAGCTGTTCCTTTACCTTTAAAAACAAATTGGCAGATCCATTGCAATCTGCATTGACCTCGAAGCCTTTTGCAGTTACGAATAGCCCACGTTTTACCCGTTTTCCTGACGACTTCCACCCTTTTGACTTGTTGCCAAATACAGGTACAATATCGCCATCTAAAAAGCTAGATTGGCTAGTGTAACTTTCCTCAGTCTCTACAAAGTTAATGCCGTAAATTTGACAAAGTTGAGATATTCTCTGTTTTAACTTTGCAGTAGGGATTTGAACAAACGTTTGATTATTTTGAGAGCCAATATTAATGCCGTTCTTGTTACCCTTGTTCCAACCAAAAACAACATTACCAATCCCGTGATTAGTGCAGTGGTTAATTACAATCCTTGCTGCTTTATTAACAGCGTCTCTCATTTGACGATTCCGCTTTTCAGTGATATGCGCTAATCGCTCACTCCAAAATCCTTGAGGTTTACCTTCTTTTAATTTAGATACTATTTTGTTGTACCACTGATTGAGACTTTTAAGTTTCCGTCCATCAACAATGAAACTTGTCCCTAAATTGGAAACACAAGTTAACCAATTAGTCACACCAGGGTCAATACCAAGTGCTAATTTTTGGTCTATTTTGGTAGCTACAGGCTTAACTTTGTATGGAAACTCTGCGTAAAAACAACCATTGCGCGGGAGTATCCTTAACTCCTTAATATCTTCAAATTTCATGTTAGAAGGCATTGTAATTGAAAAATTCTTTATGCCAAACCAACGGTTAACTGTTAACCCTAATGGTATTTGAATTTGGTTGCCTATCAATTTCAAGGCTTGTTTTGGGTAACTGACAACCGATAGTCCTCCTTTTTTTCTATATTTTGGTGGCTTTGGTTTATCTTCTAAATCACCCTTACGGTATTTTTTGTCAAGTTCATAGAAAGATTTAAAGCTTTCTCTAACAGACAGTAAAGCTTGTTGTGCAACTTGTGAGTGCAACACTTGGTAGTGTGGATTGGTTTTGTACTCATTGATTAAGTCAAACTTACCCAGATAGCAATGACGCTTGAACCAAACCTGTCTGCCATAGTAAATTGCACAGTTGGTCAGTTTATTTGATTCAGAGCAAATGAACTCCAGTATTGCTTTTAATTCCCTGTTTGGAGAAAGCAATACTTGTTGGCATCCATACATATTGTTGTATATTGATTATGTTGATTATACAATATAATCTAGAATCAACATAGTCAACTTAATCGTCTGAATACTTATGTCTACAAATATTTACCAATCTTGGCACTATATACTGAATGGAGAAACCATCTCCATTGCTGAATGCAGACAATTAACTCCGGTAGATCAATACTTATGGGGTGATGTTTGGCATCACCTGTACAAAAGAAGCGACGGCAAGCTTTTCATTTATTCTGATTGGCACTCCTGTCAAAAAGCAACAGAGGGTTGCTTTGTACAATACTGTAATATTTGGGACAGACCTAATCAACCTAATAGCAACGGTAGAAAGACTGCTGTTGTTTAAATTATGGCTAGTTTTATCCCAGACGAATACAGGCATGAAAGTAACGCGGTGTCCTTGCTAAACTATCACTTTGTTTTCATCCCCAAAAGACGGAAAAAGGTGTTGGTTGGTGCGGTAGCCGAAAGGTTACAACAAATCATTTGTGAGGTTTGTACTGAGAATAGATGGCAAATCATCGCAATGGAAATTATGCCCGACCATGTTCATCTTTTTTTAAACGCAAAACCCACAGATGACCCATCGACCATTATTAAACGAGTTAAAGCCAGGGCATCACATCATTTAAGAAAGGAGTTTCCAGAACTACTAAAACTTCCTACCTTATGGACACCCAGCTATTTTGTTTCTACGGCGGGAAGCATATCAACTGAAGCGGTTAAAAATTATATTGCACAACAAAGAAGTTGAACCTTCTGGCAGGTTTAAACCTGCAAGAGCGCTTTTCATCCCCTGGCTAAAGCACGAAAAACGCAACTACGTTGCTGTTTCTCAGGGGTTTTCAAGCTAACCTTTATAAACGAAACAGTTATCAAAAAACTACTTTTCTTAGTGTTTGAGCAAAAGCTGTTACTAAAGAAATGTAAACAGAGCAAAGTCAGGCGATCGCTACAAAAGAAAATTAAAATGGTAGAAATTGCAGCAACACTGAACCAAGGCTTCCCAAAAAGTTGAAAAAACTAGGTTTCCCAGCGCTGACTTTCTCTGTATAAGGTGTTTGCAGTTCTTTCACAAAAGCCTGCGCCATTAGCATTCCAGGGTCATTTTTTTGCGCTGTAAACAGTTTTTCGGCAATTTGAGCGTCTTGAAATGCACGCTGGCGATCAAACATTTGATAACGAGCAACACCACGAGCTAGGTAAGCACCTGCATATTCGGGTTTAGCTGCGATCGCTTGATTGAAATAATTGATTGCTTGCTGATGATTCCCTTTTTCCGCCTCGGCTATACCCCAAGCGTAGAATTCCTCTGGTTGAGCAATTTGCAATGGGATACCTACTGCACCTTGCAAATTAGCGCCGTTGAGGTAAACACTGTTAAATTCTGCATTTACTAAATAGGTGTTTCTCAAATCAGCACCGGCTAAGTTTGCACCATTTAACTTGGCTTCGCTGAGGTTAGCGCCAAATAAACCAGTACCGCTTAAGTTGGCTCCCCTCAAATCAGCACCGCTCAAGTTAGCACGGCTGAGGTTAGCACCTGTGAGATTAGCACCGCTTAAATTAGCTCCAGATAAGTCAGCCATCACTAAACCTGCGCCTGTCAGGTCACAGTTTTGACATTCTTTGGTTGCCAATAATTGTCTAACTTGTTCAAAATTTGCTGCTTGGGCGATCGCTGTCAGGTTGATTGTGGTTAAAAATGTAGCTATGACTAAAATTTGGCTTTTCATCATCTATTTGGCAATAAATTTTACTCAATATTTAAACTTGGCTAGTAGATTTCTACTCCAGCCTATGATATGAGTAATCTGAATAGTTTGCCATCTGTAGTTGTCTATGTTACTTTTGAACCTCATTTAAAGTAAAGACGATTTGGTTGTTAAAGTCGCTTTCACTGGTTATCTGGCTCTGAGAAGACCATTTTATTCCTGTAAATACGCTCAGAGCAAATGTGATAATAGCTGCTTGTAAAAGTTTTTCTAGCTTCATAATAATCCCCACAACCACTAATTATTAAGTAAAATTAAATTCTGTATAATTTATACGATAATTTTAAGTGTTAACCGACTCAACAGTCAGTGATGTTAATTTGTAGTACAAGTGATACATATCACATATACTGGTTGGCACGTAAGTACAGTTTACAGAAGTCAAAACAAAGTGACATTCAATCTTTGAGACTGAATGTCACTTGGATTTCCTATTAAAATGCTCCCCTGCTGCCTTATTGATAAGTCTTTAACCGGACATGATATTATCCAGGCCAGGCTATATCTTTAACAGCGATCGCTCCAGCGATAGCACTGGCTAACAAGGATGTTAAAGCTGTACCAAATAGCCACCAAGCAGCACGGGCGACGGTTTTTTTAGTTTCTTCAGCTTGCTTTAATGCTTGCTCTCGGATACCTTTGAGGCGTTTTTGCGCTTCTTGTTGGATGCGTTCGCCTCTATGTAGTACGCTATCGCGCGCGGCTTCAATTTGGTTGATAATACGGTTGGCATCTTCTGGGGAAATATCCTCACGAGAACTGAGGACAGCAACTAAGGTGTCACGATCAAATTGACTGAGGCGATCGCGCAAGGCTTCAAATCCGGCTTGGGGATCGTCAAACAATTTGGCAAAGTCTTCTTTGAGATTCTCGTATTTCAGTTCTGGACGATCCAGGGAATTGAGATAGTTGCGAATTCTACCAAAAACCCCATCAATCACAGATTGTACTCTTTGCTGAATCTGTTGGTATTGCTCAACAATGGAATTACGCACAGACTCGATTTGATCCGCTATGCGGTTGGCTTCTTCTTCGGAGATATCGCTTCTTTGAGATAGGAACGCTACAAGTGTAGAACGGTCGAATTGAGAAAAGCGATCGCCTAAACTTGCAATTCCTGTGCGTGGATCTTGCAACAGTAATTGTAAATCGCGTTTGATACCTTCTGGGTTGAGTTCTTCTTTATTGGTGTGACGCAGGTAATCTTCGAGATTTGCTTGAAAATCTGCAACTCGTTGAGCGGTACGGCTTGCTAAACGTCGCGGCGCTCTGATAATATTATTGATTGATTCTTGTACGCGATCGATGATCTGATTAACTTGTTCTTCGCTCAAGTCTCCCCGCTGACTGAGCAATTTGACCAAGGTTTCGCGATCAACTTGTGACAGGCGATCGCGCAATGCACCAGCACCCTCTTGCGGATTAGCCACTAATGTTTCTAAATCTCCTCTAATACCTTCTGGGTTGAGTTCTTCTAGGTTGGTGTTGCGGAGATATTCAGCTAAAGCTGTTGTGGTTTGTTCGTATTGTTGTTTTGCTCGCTGTGCTACTGCTTGCGGTGCTTGTAAAATGCTATCTCGTACTGATTCTAAAGCATCTAAGGCTTGATTTACTTGTTCTTCGCTCAAATCTTGACGTTGAGAGAGGAGTTGTACAAATGTATCACGATGAAGCAGCGCGGTCTTGGGGGTTTCCCCCATGAGCGACTGCTGAACCCCGGAGGGGTCTATTTGGGAGAGGCGCGATCGCAACAAGCTAATTCCTACTTGCGGGTCTTCTAATAAAGTTCTAAAATCACGCTTGATACCTTCAGGATTCAATTCTTCTTTATTAGTATTCTGCAAGTATTCTTCAACTTTTTGCCGTAGTTCATTGGCTTTGGTTGTTGCTTGTTCTTGTAGTTCTCTAGCACGATTTAAGACGTTATCGCGGGTGCGTTCGATTTGACTAACAATATTATTAGCTTCTTCTTCATTGAAGTCTTGACGTTGCTGAAGCAATTGTACAAAAGTGTCGCGATCAATTTCTGAAAACCGAGCTTGTAAATCTTCTAAATTGGCTTCTGGATCTTCTATCAATCTGGCAAAGTTTTGCTCAATTGCTTCTGGGTTAAGTTCTTCTTTCCCTGTAGAACGCAGATAATCTTCAATACGGACGCGGAAGTCTTGACCTTTTTCTCGTGCTTCGGCTTGTTGCACCAGTTCTAAAACTTCTTGACGGACGCTTTCCATTTGTTGGGCAATTTCCTGTACCCTAACTTCGCTAATATCACCTCGCTGCGTCAGCAAGTTGATAAAATCATCTTGATTCAATTCCTGCAATTCCCTTCTGATATTTGCAGGATCTGCATTTTGATCATAGATGACTTCTTGAAATTCATCTTTCAGGGAAATGCGGTTAAAATGCCAAGGAAAACAATTTAGGATATAGTCTTCTACATCTATTTTGATATTGTTAGATGTTGGTCTTGGCAATTTTTGAGTTATTTGTTCAGTAGTTTTATCTGTGATTTTTTGCAATTCATGGGTAATTTTTTCGACATCTATGTCTTGAAAGTTTTCTTTCAACTTTTGTAGTTGAGTTTGAATTTTACCCACATCAATATCTGAGAGATTTACTCTATTTAGCACTGCTGGAAGAGCAGCACCCAAGCCATACTGCATGGCTTGCTTGATCACACCATTTCTTCCACCATTGCTACCATTACCATTTGTTCTGGTTCCTACCAGTTGTTGCAATCGTTCACCTAAATTTTCTGAGTTCAATTCTTCAGGAGTGGCAGATTTCAGCAAATTAATGACTTGTTCCGTCGGATTTCTGCGAAATGCAGCTCGTTTCCAAGCATCTTCTAGTTGGTCAGCAATTTGATTGATATTTTCTTTTGACAAATTTGTGCGATTACTGACTAAATCAACAAAGGTCTGGCGATTAATATTTTGTAGTAGATTACTGTTAGCGATCGCTTGTAAATCTACATCGCTTAGTATCTGATCAAATTGACTACGAATTTCGTCTAAGTTCAATTGAGGTATCTGTACAGAAGCCAAGGAATTTTGTAACGTCTTACTAATATTATCGGGGTCAAAACCTGAAGTTAACTCACGGCGAACTGCGGCTGTTACTTCCTCAGCAGTAGAAACAATCTCTTTTTTGATTGCATTAGTCTTGATGGTATCAGTTGCAGTACCCATCAAGGTTTGCCATCCTGAACTAGCAGTACTAATGATCGAACTAATTAAGGAACCTGCTGCTGATGAACCCAACCAAACTACTAATGAAAAGTAGGTAGACCAGATGACTACACCGATAATTGCTCCTAAAAGCCCACTTTCAATTACAGTCAATTTCACAGCCAAAAAAGAAGCACTGAATAACGCAATACTTGCAGTTATTACTGCCCAAATACCAACTTTACCTTCAATTTCACGAATTTTATGACCCCAACTTTCTGATTCAGAGTCATCAGAATCTCTTCCCAAAGATGATATACCTAGAGCAAGTGAAAAGTTAGTCAATAGGAATTGAAAGGCAAATGCCATCAAAGTGCCAGCTAATAGTGCTACGAAAAATTTAGAACTAGAAAAAACCAGAATTCCTTCTTCTGGAGTGATCACATCTTGCACTGAGTTTATACGTGCTATTCCAAAGGTTAACCAATTCCATACCAACATAGGTTCAAAACTATGAAACATCATTTTTTATCCCTGACGCTCGATGGATGAGATACCCATTTCTGTTAAGAAATGTCCTATTTCTCAGTTTAGATATATAAATATCTTGGCCTACACCGTCCTAGGTAATAAGTCTATATAACAGAAGTATTGTTTTTCCCTGACTAATGAGGTAGGGACAATGCTACTTATGGTAGAAATTTTGTCAGAAAATACTAGAAATAAACAGGTTTTATATATATTGATTATGTCATTTTTTTTAAATATTTTTTACTAAAGATGAAAGTATTTATCAAAAAGATAACAGAGGATGAAATAATTTTTACTATATCAGAATAACTAACTGCGATTACTCAAAGTTATCGTTGTTAATAAAAGAACATTCACAACCAAATATGTTTATAAAAAATCAAACTTTAGTCAGTTTAAGCTAGAAACAAAAGTATAAAAATAAACCAATTAGCATTGTTAAATATTGAATTTTATCTTGTGATATTTTTTTCTATATCTAATGATAGATATCAAAATTATCCCAATAGATTGATGAAATAATTGTAGAAAATAGCGTTAATTAATCTAGTGGCATCAATATTTTTTTGCACTAGGTGATGATGTTATTGTAGGAGGAGATAGAATGGTAGTAAGTTTAAGAAGACGTGCTATAGGTGTATTTTCTAATCGCACAGACATTGAAAAAGCACTACATGAATTAAAAAATTCCGGCTTTTCAATGGACAGAGTTTCTGTCATTGCCAAGGATGGAGACCGCAGAGACGATATTGCTGGTACTCCAGTCCAAGAACGAGTCGGTGATAAATCTGATGAAGGTGCAGCAACAGGGGCGGTTACTGGCGGTGTTTTAGGTGGTTTGACTGGTTTATTAGTCGGTCTTGGTAGCTTAGCAATTCCAGGTATTGGGCCAATTATGCTTGCAGGAGCAACAGCAACTACCCTCGCTACAACTCTCGCGGGTGCAGGTATTGGTGCAGCAGCAGGTAGTTTAATTGGAGCATTAATTGGTTTAGGAATACCTGAAGAGCGAGCCAGAGTTTATAACGAAAGAGTTGAACGAGGACAGTATTTAGTTATTGTAGATGGCACAGACGCAGAAATTGCTACACTAGAAGCAGTTTTCAACAGACACGGTGTTGAAGAGTTTGCGGTTTATGACCATCCGAATACTGACTATGCAACTGCTAATGTTGCAAATCAAAATGTGGCTTCTCCCACATATGGCGATCGCACCAATACGATCAATACTACCAATACCAATGTAGGCTTGCAAAGAAACAGACGGGCAATTGGTGTATTTTCTCATCGCCGGGATGCAGAAGCAGCATTGACTGAACTGCGAGATGCTGGTTTCCCGATGACCAAAGTTTCGCTGATAGGCAAAGATACAAATGGTCATCATAACGCTGGTGTAGGCAATAAAGCAGATGAAGGAGCAAAAGCTGGAGCTGCTACAGGTGGCGCACTAGGCGGTTTAGGAGGCTTGTTAGTTGGTCTTGGCGCTTTAGCACTTCCAGGAATAGGGCCGATAATTGCAGGTGGTGCAGTAGCAACAACTCTAGCCACAACTATAGCTGGTGGTGCTATCGGTGCAGCAGCTGGGGGTATTGTTGGCGCACTCGTTGGTTTAGGCATTCCCGAAGACCGGGCGCGAGTATATAACGATCGCTTTAACAAAGGCGACTACATAGTCATAGTAGATGGTACAGAAACCGAAATCAACCACGCCGAAGCAATTCTCAGACGGCGAGGCATTGAAGAATATGGTATCTATGATGCTCCTGATCTAGATAGAGAGTATCACCATGATGTTGAGCTTAGCGATCGCTCTGCCTCATCTTACTCTGCAACAGGCGATCGTGATGATCCCTCAGTCGTGATTATTGACCACCGAGATGCAAAAATCTAACGCCAGTTATATCATGTCCGTTTAAACACTTATGATATCTGTGGAGGTCGGTAATTGGGAACTTGTACTGAGCGAAGCCGAAGTATTGGTAATTGGTAATTGGTTTTGAGTATTATCTATTATATCATGTCCGTTTAAACACTTATGATATTTGTGGAGGTCGGTAATTGGGAATTGGGAACTTGTACTGAGCGAAGCCGAAGTATTGGTAATTGGTAATTGGTTTTGAGTATTACCTATTACCCATTACCCATTACCTATTACCCATTACCCATTACCTATTACCCATTACCCATTACCTATTACCTATTACCCATTACCTATTACCAAGCAAACCGACTATATCGTAAGTAATTAGCCGAACTTGATATTAGTTTTAGCTAACACCCATCTGTGCAAAGAGCAAGCACACCAAAACTTGCTCTTTGCCATAGCCGCAAACATCAACAAATTCAACGTTGCAAAATTTAGGGATGACTTTGTGACATTGGACACGACACATGCATCCCAAAAATATGCAACACCACAAATTCTCAAACTTTCACTTTGCTATCAATAATTAAAAATATGCAAAAGCTAACTCCTTTCTTAATTAGTTGTCTTTTAGTTTTTGGTGCTGCGGCTTGTGAGAACCCTTCTAAAACAAGCGAGTCCGCGCCTAATAATCCTAATCAAGCTGCACAAACACCAGACGTAAAAGCAACAGAAGCTGCTCAACAAGACGCTCAAAGTGAAGTCCGCAGAAACCAATTAAATCAGGATATTCGCGCCCGTGAACAGCGGAATCAAGTTGCAGGTGAAGAGACAAACAGAGCCACAGGCGACTTAGCAAGCGAAGTTAGATCCAAATTGGAAGCTAATATACCCAATGGCGCACTAACAGTTAAAGCCACAGAAAACGGAACTGTGACAGTAGGAGGAACTGTAAATAATCAGCAACAATTGGCTAAAATTGAACCTTTAGCTAAGGAAATTAAAGGTGTCAAAAATGTAGAAGTTAAAGCAACCGTTGCTCCACCTAAACAATAAAGCTGTTAATCAGCAATATTTCTGAATAGCTAATTTTAGATTTTAGATTTGGGATTTGAATTAAATCCTTCAATCTAAAATCTAAAAATTTAAGAAATATTATATTTCAATACAGTTCAATTAAGGCTAAAAATTTCAACTTGCGTAGCTTGAAAAGCCAAAGCTGTAGATGGATTTACTGGTTTAAAGGGATTTGCTTACGCTCAAAACCCACTTTACTCAAGTTGGTAAACCCTTCTCGCATAAGTAGCTTCCAAAACTACTATTCTTCTTAATTGAACTGTATTGTATTATATTTAGCACAAGTTTATTCATGCAGTTCAATTATCAAAAGGCTGTAATTGCCAAATTACAAAACTATGGAAACCGAACAACAGCAACTAGAATCCCTGAATACCACCTCACCAGAAGGTCTGCTATTACTAGACAGCCCAGCAAATCAAAATTTGCCCAAGTTACCGCCAGCTAGGGAACCGGAAACTCAATGGCAGCAAGTTAGCAGAAAAACTTCTGAATTTTTAGAGCGACTACCTGAATATATAGGTAACTTTTTTGAGGATTACAAGCAAGCTTTGACTAATGTCGTTCTAATTTTAGCGGCAATAGTTACAGGCAAAATAGTGCTTACAATACTCGATGCAATCAATGATATTCCATTGTTAGAGCCGATTTTTGAGTTGATTGGAATTATTTATGCAACCTGGTTTGTTTTCCGCTATCTGCTCAAGTCTGAAACTCGCCAAGAATTAGGCGAGGAAATTCAATCACTCAAACAACAAATTGTAGGTGATTAAGTTGAATATATTCAGATAGCAATGCAACCGAGTAATATCAAGTCCACCTGATTGCCTGTAATAAAATCACCCCACCCATCTGACGGTATCCTGCCTTTACTAAGGGTACGATTCCCTGGGGGATTAAGGGCAAGGGAGTCATGCTTCATTTGCCTGACATGATATAACTCAAAAGTCAAAACACATATATTCTCATCTGAGAACCTAGATACCCGACTTATCAAATAAGTCGGGTATCTGTCATTTGAATAGCAGTTCTCACTTCGTATTTAAATATGCTTGAGCTGATTATTACCATATTATCCATTGTCAAAAGTTGCTATATATTATACCAAAAGATAGAAATAAATAGTGATTTTTTGTCTTCAAATCACTTCTCAAGATAGTTTGATTGTCAGTAAAAACAGCCTAATCTAATTGTTAAAGTTATCAACGATTCTTTAACGAGGACATTATTTATGGCTAATCAAGAATTTAAAAAAGGTGTAGACTCATCCGAGCGAGCTGAAGTAGATACATATGATAGAGGGATTATACCTGCTGAAACTGCTGCTCGCAAAGAAAGAGAAGGAGACTTATATAAAACACTTCCTACAGAACAAAGAGAGGCTAGCGCCCGTACTGATGATCAAACAGATACAGAAAGCATACACACCACAGATGGCTACACGGTAGACAAAGAAGGTTTGTTGAATAACTACGCAGTTGAACCGGAAATGTACTACGAAGTTCCAGGTGATGCGCGACAAGAAGCGTCAGAGGATACTGAAAACCGCATTGAGGAACTTGTGGAAGCCAATGAAGATAAGCAAGGTGAATTGACAGAGCAAGGTGACAAGCGTGGTAGAGGCCCAGGAATAGTTTAACTAAATCGCGCCCTCGTTCCCCACGCTCATTCGGTACTCCGAATCAGTGGCGGGATTAATGACGGCTCAAAACCGAAATCGTTCTCAACGCCAGTTCGCACAACGGGGGGAACCCCCGCAAGCGACTGGCTTACCAATACGAGGCATAGCCGAGTAAGGGCAGAGAAGATTTGAGGTTTTTCCAACATACAGAAGGAAAGATTTATGGTATTGATTTAGGTCTGAAACACTTTGCTGTTGTCACTGACGGTGAAAAAATTTCCAAATACGACAACCCTAAACACCTTGCTAAACATGAGAAAAACCTCAAGCGTAAACAAAAAAAATTAGCCCGTAAACAAAAGGGTAGTAGTTCAAGAAATAGATATAGAAAAGTTGTTGCCAAAGTATACGAACGAGTTAGCAATTCAAGGGCCAATTTTCTGCATAAACTTAGTTATAAGTTAGTCAGCGATAGCCAAGCTGTCATAGTAGAGAATCTTCATGTTAAAGGCATGGTGACGCTCGAAGACTCGCTAACGCTACGCTATCGTAACCATAAATTGGCGAAAGCAATATCTGATGTTGGTTGGGGAACATTCACCAACTTTTTAGCCTACAAGCTAGAGCGCAAAGGCGGAAAGTTGGTTGAGATTGATAGATGGTTCCCTAGTTCCAAGCTTTGCTCTAATTGTTTCTATCAAGTCAGCGAGATGCCGCTAGATGTGAGGCAATGGACTTGTCCCCACTGTGGCACTCACCATGATCGTGATGAAAATGCAGCGATAAACATTAGAGCAGAAGGTGTCAGAATGCTAAAGGCGGAAGGTTCAGCCGTCTCTGCTGTAGGAGGGGAGGTAAGACCAAAACTAGGACGAAAGTCCAAGTTGCGGCACTCCCCCGTGATTACAGAAGCCCACACTGTACTTGGTACTCCAAGTGAGTGTGGGTAGTTCACTCTTGTGTTTTGAAACTTGTTATATCCTGTTTCAGGATGCGATCGCTTTGTGGCAATCATCAACCAAGAAAACTTGATTAAGCTGATCCCACCCCTTTTAGGAGTGGGATTTTGCACGCATGGGGGAGCTACTTGCTTCAACCAGGGGCTTCCAGAACCTCTTTGAAGATGCAGTAGCTTCTCACCACTCAGTCAGATGAAGAAGTTAGGCAAAAGTTTTTTAGTGATTTTCTGGGCCCTGGTTTTTTTTGGTGCTAGGATCTACGACTATAAGATTAAGATAAAAGTGCTGTAGCTGTGAAACACAAGCCAAAACCAAGGATCGCTTTGCTTCGTGAGAAAGCAGGGCTAACCCAGCTGGAATTGTCGCGTCTTGTCGGCGTGACTGAAAGCACTATCCAAAACTGGGAAAGCGGCAGGACTGGGACAGACCATATTGAAAGGATCGTTAGGTTTTGTAAAGCCTTGAATTGTCAAGTAGAAGACCTAATTGAGTATGTGAGCGAGTCATTAGAGGAGCCTGTAGCTCAACCCAGTTCGTTAAGTGAAATACATCAATTGTTGGGGACTGAGGAGCCAGTTGGCACCACCAGTCCTGATACTGAGGATGCCCAAAAGCGAAAAGCCAAGAGCAGCTAACACCGAATCTGCTTTTATAGGGAATGGGGAGTAGGGAGTAGGGAAAGAGTTTTTTGTGTTTCTCACATTTACTCCTCAACAAAGTTGCTGTGACAGATTACTAGCGATCGCAACTTCCGAGCAGAACATATGTATCATTACTTCGGCTGGGAATTTTGTCGGATGAACGGCAAGGTAATTCTCAGTGCTTTGTAACCTGTGCGCCACACCACAAACGAACACTTCAACAAGATTATCCGCTACCACCAACAGCAGGGTGTATCGATTCCTAACCCTTACACATATATTATTGAAGTATTGAAGACGCTGGCAGAAAACTAATCGACCTGAGCAGTTAAAATTTAAAGAAATAGTTGACCCCTATGGATTGATGAATCCTGGTAAAAGTAAAGTTTTGCAATTAAAAATTAAAAATTAGCAATATTAAGGAAATCCAATTACCAGGGATTCAAAATCTGCACTTTGATTTCAACAGCCGTAGGGTAAACCCAGAATCACGCCACTTTGTTCAATGGGAAAACCCCACACGCAAGTGGCCCCACCATGCAAAATCGCTCATGATTGACATTGACGGTTCCTACGGAGAGGGAGGAGGACAAGTTCTCCGCAGTTCTTTAAGTTTAGCCGCCATCACTGGCGAACCTATACGTATTGCAGGCATTCGCGCCGGACGCAAAAAGCCAGGATTAGCAGCACAACATTTAACAGCAGTTCGCGCTGCGGCGAGAATTTGTAATGCTCAATTGCGTGGTGATGCTTTGGGTTCAATGATGCTGGAATTCATTCCTGGTAATGCTGTACAACCAGGAATCTATACCTTTGATGTCAGGGAAGTGCAACAAGGTGGTTCTGCCGGTGCAATTGCGCTGGTGTTACAGACAATTCTCTTGCCTTTAGCCCTTGCACCTGGAGATTCTCAGGTAACGCTACGGGGTGGGACTCATGTCATTTTTAGCCCGACAATGACCTACATTGAGCAAGTCTATCTATCGATGCTACGGCGAATGGGGGTAGAGGCAGAAGTGAGATTAGGTGCTTGGGGGTGGTATCCCCAAGGCGGGGGAGAGGTAAAGATGCAGGTAAGTGGTGGTATTCAACTCAGCAGTATCAACTTGCTAGAACGCGGAGATTTACAGCAGGTGCGGGGGTTGGCGGTAGCCACAGAACTTCCTGCCCATATTCCCCAACGTATGGCGAATCGTGCTGAAAATTTGTTAAGGGAAGCAGGATTAAAAGCATCTGTACAAGCTTTGCGAGAAAGGGGTGTAGCAGCGGGAGCAGGTATTTTTTTAACTGCGGAATATGAGAACAGTTTAACTGGTTTTGGTGGGTTCGGGCGTTTGCGGTTGTCATCAGAAAAAGTGGCAGAAATTGCCTGTGAACAACTGCTGAAGTTTCATCAAAATGGCGCACCAGTAGATGAACACCTAGCAGATCAGTTGTTATTGCCAGCTACTTTAGCATCACAGAAAAGTCAGTATCGGGTGGCTGAGGTGAGTACGCATTTGACGACAAACGCAGCAGTAATTGAGCAGTTTGGGCTAGCAAAGCTCACGGTGGATGAAGCTGAAAAAATAGTGACAGTCATGCCTGTGATTGGTTGAGGAAAGTAGAAGTTATCCCTCTTTTGTTACTACGGGGAAAGTATAATCAGAAAGAAAACTAGAAACACTCAGGACTTATGCAACTGGCACACATATTTTTGGCGATGGCAGTCAAGAGTCAAGAGTCAATGGTCTTTAATCAAGCTTTTTTGGACTATTGACTTTTGACTATTGACAACCCACACGAAAAAAATATGACAATGCGCGTAAGTCCTAACACTAAGTAATACCTTTTCACTCAATTACTCATACAAATTTTTTCACCCTTGTGCCCCTAATCCCCAACGCCACTTGCACTCAACGAGGGAATCTCCCAACGGGAAAGGGGGGTCGCAAGACGCTCTTAGGGCGTTCAAAAGTCCAAAAAACCTTGATTAAAGACCCTTGACTATTGACTCTTGACTGCCATTTCAGAAAATATGTGTGCCAGTTGCGTAAGTCCTGAATTTATTTCTTGGAGTTCCCTAACAATTGATTAATCTGAGTTTGCAGTTTATCTCGAAATTTTTGTGCTTGTTGATAAGTTGCTGTACGATTTTTAGTTGAATGAATATCCTTTTCTAAAGGCTGGATGAAGTAACGCAGACGAGTTTTCATTGCCCAAACTCCCATTGAGGGAAATAAAATCAAGGCAATCATCAACGGTGATAAAGGTAAGAATGGTAGTTTAATTAATTGTTGCAATTTTTTAATATTAATAGTCCAAGGATGTAAAGATTCACTACCGATGCAGAGAACTGGGAGAATGGGAATTTGATAGCGATCGCTCAACTGAATAAAGCTGATATCAAACTTTTGCAGTTGATAGCGTTGATTCCAACCTTTTGCAGGGCCGCGTACACCTTCTGGTGCATATAAAAGAATTTTACCTTGGGCGAGTGCTGCTTCAAAATCAGCTAATTTTGCGGGCACACCACCTAAAACCTGTGACCATTTGGGTGGTAGCCACCAAACCACCCAAGGATGCTCAAATAATGCTGGATTTGCTAAGGGTTGCACCACCCACCCTTGTGTTTCAGCTAATAAATAACTCAAACAGATAAAGTCCCAAGGAAAAGACATCCCTGCATGATTCATAGCCACAATCATTGGCCCTGTTTGTGGCAAGTTATGAATTGCAAGCAATTCTCCTTGAAAATAATATTTAACAATAAAAGCTAAAACTTCTGTACCAAAAGCTTGTTGATATTTGGGATTAAATTCATCAACTTCTATACGTGGTAAACGACAACCCAGCCGCAACCATCGACTTAGCAACGCTAGATAAAATCCGCCAGGAATTAAGAATAATCCATATTCTAGCCAATTCCACCCATCGCGATCGCTGTGATAATGCTGCCAGTGACGATTAAATAAAATTAGCCAGCCTGGAGGATACCAAAGGCAAAACCAATCAAACCAGCTAAATTTATAGCCTTCATCTGATGCTTGTTCTACTTGTGTGTTCAGGATATTTTCAGAGTTTTGATTAATCACAACAGCGTTACAGATTAAGCAATATGTGGTTAAAAACAGGACTTACGCAACTGGCACAAATATTTTCTGCGATGGGGGTCAATAGTCAACAGTCAAAGGTCAAAAACCTTGATTTTTGGACTATTGACTATTGACCTTTGACTACCATTACGAAAAAAATATGACACTTGCGTAAGTCCTATAAAAATATATCCTAGCTTTATCACTTTACTCTTGCAATCCTACCCTGTACTTAAACAAAGCAAGTCCAGTCTCTATAAAGCGTTACATATATACTGACGTTTTTTCTGCACTTTCAAAAGTATGTACTGTACATCACATCTGAGCGCAAAACATACTTTTGTCCCTGAATCACAGCAGCGCCCTCATGTACTAACTAAATATAGCAGTTGACAGTTGAGTGTAATAAATCAACATAATCAAATCGCTCAAGCGATGACATGAACTTGTATTTCATTCAAATTTAACCGCTATATTTGGTATGAAGCTTAACGCCAGATTGGTTACTTACCAGAACAGTAACCGTTAATTTCCTTCACGATAGCAGTTTCCTGGTTAGTACTATTTTTCAGGGATGCTAAAAAGCCAGTAGCAGCTCGTAAATTCTTTTTATCTAAAGCACCTGCTGTATCACGCAAACTCTTACTAGTATCCTGATAAAGTTTCAGAAAGCCTCCCTGAAAGCCTTGAAGTTTTTCATCCTTAACTTCTACTGCTTTCATGTCATTGGCGATTTTATCTATCTTACCAGCAGCTTCAGTTAAGGATTTAGAACCTTTTTGAGACTGAGAATTTGTGCTAATTTCCTGACCTATGGTAGCTGCTTGATTCGCAACTTTGATTATTTTGTTACATTGAGTAACTTTACTTTCACCACAAGCTGCAAATAATAATGCGATCGCAGCTGTTGCTGAAAGTATAGCAGTTTGTTTAAACACGCGTTGCATATGTTCTCTCCAACTATATTCTGGGAAAAATGGGCAGAAAAAAGATTCAAGTTTATACTTGCTTCTGACTTGATTTTTGCCCTGCTAATTTATACTCTATTAATTTCAAAATGCGTGTGTAATTTTACTAAGATAAACAAATTTCCAATACTGATATCTTGCACCATTCTCAATTAACCGTAAGGTGGGCAATGCCTGTAATGTTAAAATCAGCGTTTCACGGCACTAAAAGCATTGCCCACCCTACAAAAATTGGCATTAAATAACTGGTGCAAGATATGAAAATAGTATAGTGAGGTTAAGCTTTTGAGTCCACTCTGCAATAGAGGGCGATCGCTCTAATACCCGCATTTCTCTAGATAAGTAGCAATAATTTGTAAATTTTAGTATAAATTTTTACTATTTTTCATATGAATATAATTTCTGTTGACTTCTACAAACAGGGTTAACCTGCTGATAGTCTACATATCTTGACAAAGCTTGATTGCCAAATATCAGCATGTGTGGTAACAGTAACTATATAGAAATATTACTGAAAAATAAAAAATTAAAGTAATTAAATATCACAGTACAAGGTTATTACTTCTTTAATGGGTTCATACAAAACAACTAAGCTTAACCTTCACCGATGTATCGCCTGGGACGAAGTAAAAAAAGCATCAGCGAACCCTGTTAAAATCTTCCATAACAAACTAGCAAATGCATGATAGATTTTAAATCCATCTTATTCCGTTCGCGGCTCGTCCCATGCATCTGCATTATTTACATCCCCAACATCTTGAAGAATTAGTCAAGACCAGTGGTATAAATTTAAACTTAGCAGATCTGAATTTTAAGTCTCTCCAAGACGCAACCGCCTATGAGTACTTATTAATTTCTGAACATCTCCCCCGTACCAACACTGGAATGGTTAAAAGTGGCTGGTTACAGCGTTACTCTCATATTGGCGCAGGCGGTTGGTGGTGTTCGGGACTAGATCCTCTGAAAAATTGGCAATCAATGGAATGGGGATGTTTTAAGCCAAACCAACCCCGAATTAATGATAAAAGCAAGCCTATTAAGTATGAGCATCCCCCCAGTACGCCAACGCGGGTCTTCTGCCTGCGAGTCACCTTGCCTATCTGGCAGCAAGTCTCTGGGCGTTATAATTTAGCAATGCCTGCGGACATTAGCGTTGCATCTCATGGTGAAGCTGTGGGTTTTTGGCAATGGGTGATGCAACATAACATTCCTGTAATCATCTGCGAGGGAGCAAAGAAAGCAGCAGCACTATTATCACAAGGATATGCTGCGATCGCTATTCCTGGAATCACAAGCGGTTACAGAGTTGTTAAAGATAGATTTGGCAAAGTCACCAGTCGCCAGTTGATTCCCGACCTAGCAGCATTTGCTATTACAAAGCGTAACTTTTATATTTGCTTTGATTTTGAAACTCAACCTCAAAAAATTGCGGCTATCAATAATGCCATTTCCCAACTTGGTTGTTTATTACAAAAGAAAAATTGTCCTGTCAAAGTTATAGAAATTCCCGGTTTAGAAAAAGGTGTAGATGAGTTAATTGTTGCTAAAGGTGCAAATAATTTTGAAAAAGTTTATCGCCAAAGTATTGATTTAGAAATTTACCTAGCCCAAGTTAAACCCCATACCGAGTTAACTATTCCCCCTGCACTTACTGTCAATCGTCCCTATTTAGGGGAAATATCTTTACCCACTTCTGGGTTAGTAGGAGTAAAATCAGCAAAAGGAACTGGTAAAACTACAGGACTGCAAACTATTGTTAATCAAGCTAAAATTTTAAATAAACCAGTATTATTAATTACTCACAGAATCCAACTAGGGCGATTTTTATGTGAAAAAATTGGTATTACATGGGGCTTAAATAATACTAAGCCGCTAATCAAAGACTTACCTTTAAATAATGACCAGTTAACAACTAGCAAATCTTTTGGTTTGTGTGTTGATTCGCTTTGGAGACTTAACCCTGAAGATTGGCAAGGTGCAATAGTAATTTTAGATGAAGTAGAGCAAACTTTGTGGCATCTACTCAATAGTAATACTTGTAAACACAAGCGTGTCAAAATTTTAAAATTATTCCAACAACTAATTTCTACAGTTCTGAGAACTGGAGGTTTAGTAATTGCTCAAGATGCTGATTTATCAGATGTATCCTTAGAATATTTACAAGGATTAGCAGGAATTAAATTAACGCCTTGGGTGGTTGTGAATCAATGGAAACCACAACGAGGTTGGGACGTAACTTTTTATGATTCTCCTAACCCGACACCTCTAATTCATCAACTAGAATTAGATTTACTTGCAGGACGTAAATGTTATGTGACTACCGATAGTCGCTCTGGGCGTTATAGTTGTGAAACAATCGAACGTTACCTAAAGGAACGTTTAGAAAAATTACGGTATCAATTTCCTAAATCTTTAGTTGTTAGCAGCCATACGACAAACACACCAGGTCATGCAGCGGTTGATTTTGTCGCAGCTATTAACCAAAAAATAGCTGAATACGATACAGTGTTTGTCACCCCTAGCCTTGGTACAGGGATTAGTATTGATATCCAACATTTTGACCGAGTTTATGGTATTTTTCAAGGAGTGATTCCTGACTCTGAAGCACGACAAGCCCTAGCAAGAGTTAGGGATGATGTACCGCGTATTGTCTGGTGTGCTAAGCGAGGAATTGGCTTAATTGGTAGCGGTAGTACAAATTATCGATTATTGTCTGATTGGTATCAGGAAAATCAAAAAGAAAACTTAGCTTTGCTCAGTCCACTGCATAAAATAGATGTCGATTTGCCGTTAGTATATGACCCTATTCATTTACGTACTTGGGCAAAGTTGTCAGCAAGAGTAAATGCTTCTATTCGTCTTTATCGTCAGTCGATGCAAGATGGATTGTCTGCTGATGGGCATCAAATTTGGATACGGAGTAATGCTGTTCACAATAATATTGTTAGAGATTTACGTCTTGCCTTTTTAGCCACAGATCCACATGATTTAGCAACACGTAAAAGGTTGATTTTAGAAATTGTCAAAGTCCAAAAAGATTGGGTAGATAAGCGCCAAAAAGCTAAGGAAATCAAACGCCAAATTAGAGAAATTAAGCTGCAAAATCAATTAGCTGTTGCAAATAATGTTGCTCAGGCTAAGAATATTGATTATGTAGAATATGAACAATTAATAGCTAAACACTCTCTCACTGATGAGGAACGCAGCCAAATCAACAAATACATGCTGAGACAAAAGTATGGTGTCACAGTTACACCAGTACTAAAGTTGCGGGATGATAAAGGCTATTATCACCAATTGTTAATTCACTATTATCTCACCCATGAAAGTGAGTATTTTCACTTTAAAGACCAGCAAGAATGGTATCAGCAGTTGTCTTGGGGTGATGGAAAAGTTTTTCTCCCAGATTTAAAAACATATACCTTAAAAGTAGAAGCAATGAGAGCTTTAGGAATATTACAGTTACTTGATATAGAAAGAGTTTTTTCTGAAAATGATGCTGATTTACTGTTGCTGAAAGATGTAGTTTTTCAACATGATAAACAAATTAAACGAGTGCTTGGTTTAGATTTTGTGAGGATTAAAGAAGGTGTTTCATCAATCAAAATACTCAGTCGGCTGTTAAATCTTTTGGGTTTGAAGTTAATACGGATAAATCAGGCTTATCAAATTGACCAAGAGACATTCTATGATGGCAGGGATAAAATATTTGCAGTTTGGCATCAACGGGATGAGTTGATGTTGGCTAATGTTAAGAGTGTTGGCTGTGAGATAAGTAATTATTCTTCAAACTGTAAATTGGAAAATATACAATTTCAGCCAGTATTCAGTAAGTAAATATAGTGTGTAGCATTTGATGAATTAGTTTAGAGTTTTGTACAAAAGATTTTTAAGTAACGAACCGCCAAGACGCCAAGGACGCAGAGAGAAGAAAGAATGTATAGAATAAGTTAAAGAATTTAACTATGTCTAAAGCTAAAGTTTTTATTACTCGTCGCCTTCCTGTGGAATTAGAACAATTGGAAAAGGTTGCTAATGTGGAGGTTTGGACGGAACGCCAACCACCTGCCTATGATGTTTTATTGGAGAAGGTAAAAGTTATAGATGGATTGCTGTGTTTGCTGACTGACAAGATTGATTCGCAACTGATGGCGGCAGGAAATCTTAAAGTTATCAGCCAAGTTGCAGTGGGTTACGACAATATAGATGTTGCCGCAGCTACTAAAAGAGGAATTCCGGTTGGTCATACTCCCGATGTGTTGACAGATGCGACTGCGGATTTCGCTTGGGCGTTGCTAATGGCAGCAGCAAGGCGAGTGGTGGAGGCAGACAAGTTTACTCGTGCGGGTTTGTGGCAAACTTGGGAACCAGATTTGTTACTGGGGCCTAACATCACAGGTGCAACTTTGGGAATTGTCGGTTTTGGTCGCATCGGTCAAGCTGTTGCCCGTCGCGCTAAAGGCTTTAATATGCGAATTTTGTATACAAGCCAATATCAGTGGGAACCGGAATTAGAAAAGTCTTTGGGTGTGGAGTTTGCCCCGTTTGAAAAATTACTCCAAGAGTCAGATTTTGTAACTGTTCATACTCCTGGTACGGTTGATACGTATCATTTATTTAGCGATCGCCAATTCGATCTGATGAAGCCTGAAGCTATCCTGATTAATACGGCACGGGGAACTGTTGTAGACCCAGATGCTTTATATCGGGCGCTTGCAAGTGGTAAAATCGCGGCGGCTGCGGTGGATGTAACTGAACCAGAACCAATTCCTCAAGATAGCCTGTTGCTGACTATGGATAATTTGATTATTACACCGCACATTGGCAGTGCCAGCCGCCAAACACGTTCAAAAATGGCAAGAATGGCGATCGCAAATTTGATTGCTGGACTTAAAGGCTATAGCTTACCTTATTGTGTCAATCCAGAAATCTATAGTTAACTGATGACTGATAACTGTTAATAACAATTCCCAATTCCCAATTTCCCACTGCATAAAAAGTCTATTACGCAACTTGAAAATTCGTTGCTTCTTCTACTGGTTCATAACCAATATTTAACTGTTCAATTGCTTTGTCAATCAAATCCAAACCTTGCTGCACTGTTTCAATTAGACTCAATTGTCCGCGCAATTCAGCAGCACCAACGAAACCTTTAGCATACCAAGTCATGTGCTTGCGGGCTTGACGCACACCGCGATCGCCTTTATACTCCCACAATGCTTGTAAATGATCTCTGGCACATTCCAGCCGCTGAATCGGAGTTGGTGCTGGTAAGATTTCCCCAGTTTTCAGGAAGTGATCAATTTCTCCCACTAAAAACGGATAACCCAAAGTTCCACGGGAACACATCACCCCATCAGCACCGGTTTCCTCTAAACATTTCACCGCCGCCTCAACTGAGAAAATATCGCCATTGCCAATTACCGGGATAGAAAGCACTTCTTTCACACGGGCAATCCATTCCCACCGCGCATTACCATTGTATCCTTGGGCGCGGGTGCGTCCGTGTACTGTAATCATTTTTGCCCCTGCATCTTCCATGCGCTTGGCAAAGTCGAGAATTGTGATTTCTTTATCATTCCAGCCGATACGGGTTTTAACTGTGACTGGTACATCAACAGCTTTTACTACTTCCCGAACAATGGCTTGGGCTACTTCCGGTTGCCGCAATAAGGAAGAACCACCACCATTTTTGGTAATTTTATTTACTGGGCATCCCATATTAATATCAACAGTATCAGCGCCTTCTGCCACTGCCTTAACTGCTGCTTCTGCCAAAAAATCTGGACGACAGTCAAATAGCTGAATACTGATTGGTCTTTCGTTGGGGTCTACCTCCATAATTTTCGGTAACTGTTTAACATAGTGCAAGCCTGTGGCGTTCACCATTTCCGTGTACATCATCGAATCTGGTGCATAGCGACGCACAAGGCGGCGAAACACCATATCTGTCACCCCGGATAAAGGTGACTGTAAAACTCGGCTTTTGACTTCAAAAGAGCCGATTTTTAAGGGTTGGGATAGTCTAGCTTGCAGAGTGGGGGACAGAGTAAACATAGAATTTGAAAATTTAGCCAAGGGATGCCATATCGAAATAATATTGAGATTCCATCAGAATTTTAGTACCTGTTGGTGTCAACTCCCAACGATCTCGTGGTGATCCAGGCTGTATATGTCTTTCAAGTAAGCCTTTAGCCACCAGATCCTTTAGTACCACCATCATGTCAGGTTCTCGTGGTATATCTAAGCGAGAAAGAGAATTGGCTAGTTCATACCAACTCCAATTTCCCTGACCTTGGGCGACTAATTTGAGAAGTACTAATTCAAGTTGAGTTAATTGGAAAAAGTTTTTCATAAATATTCCTCCCATCTTTAATTTTAAGAGGATTTGATTAAGTTCAAAAATATAGTAGAGTTTCAGTATTCAGGTATAGTTTTCACTAGTCCTCTGAAAGTTTTTACCCGAATGCTTACGCCTTATCAAAATATCATTCATTTTACAAAGTCATTTAAATAATACACCTGGCCCCTCCTTTAGCCCATAATCCTCCAGCGTTGCTGTGTGAGCATTATTCCAAAGTTCATAAGCCTGATCTGGATCATTTGGCTGTCCAGTTGGATATCCAAGTTTTTTATACCTTAAATACTCTCGTAGCTCATGAGTATAGAAGCGGAGATCTACTTCTTCCGCTACCATTTTATCAGAAGCTATTTTTCTGAGCCGCTCTACCATTTTCATTTCTCCATCACCAACAGGATTAAACCTGCGGACATGAGCTTCAACTATATCAGTACCCTTATCTGTAATCTTGACCTTTGTATAAGCAAGCTTAATTACTTTGCCACCCGCTTTTGATGGATTGAACGGTCTACCGCTGATAGCACCTTTTTCCAGCATTTCAAGTTTATTCATCAGTATAAATACTAAATTAAATATAAAAATAATAATTATTTATACTATCACATAAAATTTTGTTGCTTAGAGTTTCCTGAGAGCGTGTTGTAAACAATGCCCATCTGTACAGTGCTTATAGTGAAGCAATCCCAGCCGCAAGCAAATTGCTTCATTATGTATCGCTGCATTCGCTTCGGACATTGTGTAATTAATTATGTTTACTTACTTCTTGAAAACTTCAATTTTGTACCTTTGATCTTTATAGGGACAGAATCTATCACGAAATGGGCGTAACTTTGGGTTATGTTCATTTTAGATAAGTTTTATGGAGCAGTTTGAGGAATGACCGCAACAGCAGACCCCGTGACGTTGATGAAGCAAGAAGTTGGTAAAGCCGCCGCTGCCCTGGTAAAATCAGGTTCGATTGTTGGGTTGGGTACGGGATCAACCACAGCTTATACAATTCAGTTTTTGGGCGATCGCCTCAAGTCCGGTGAACTTAAAGATATCAAAGGTATCCCTACCTCTTTTCAATCAGAAGTGCTAGCAAAACAGTACGGTGTTCCTCTCACCACTTTAGACGCTGTTGACCACATTGATATCGCCATTGATGGGGCTGATGAAGTTGACCCGCAGAAAAATCTGATTAAAGGCGGTGGTGCAGCACATACCCGTGAAAAAGTGGTGGATTACCTGGCGGCGCAATTTATTGTTGTGGTAGATAGTGGTAAATTAGTAGACCGTTTGGGTTCTAGTTTCCCCGTACCTGTGGAAGTTATACCAATGGCCATCACACCGGTTACTAATGCCATTAAAAAACTCGGTGGCAAACCCGAACTCCGTATGGGTGTGAAAAAAGCTGGCCCAGTAATTACCGACCAAGGAAATTTCGTATTAGATGTCAGATTTGACTCCATTGACGACCCAGTTAACCTAGAAAAAACACTGAATAATATTCCCGGTGTTCTAGAAAATGGTATCTTCGTCAATTGTGCAGATTTAGTTTTAGTGGGCGAAGTTAAAGATGGTCAGCCACTAGTCAGGGAACTGTAAAACATAGTTCCGTCTTCGTGTCTTTGTGTCTTTGTGGTAAAAAATTTAAACCACCAAGACACTAAGCTCGACTTTATCCAAAATTAAGAACTCGGTTTTCTTTATCCGGCAAAAACTCTGGCTTTTTGGCAAATACTTTTTCCACGTCACAGATTATCGATGAAGTTAAAAAAGTAAAACTACCGTCCCACAAAGGTTTTAGCGATAGCGATCGCATTGCCAAAAAAATGGATAAAGTCGAGCTAAGAGCATGTTTGAAAAGTTTTGGGCGAATATAATTCGCTACTACACAGGCAAAGTCCGCCTGCGCGGACTAACACAAGATCAAGGATTTCAAACCCACGCAGGTGGGTTTCGTCTGTGTAGACGCGATTTCCAATCGCCCAGGTGAGTAACATATTAGACTTTTCAAACATCCTCTAAGACACAAAGTATTTTAACTTAGCAAAAATTAAAATAAACATATTGAAAAATACAAATAATTAATGTAGAACGTGATATTAAGAGCCGGGAAAAGTTTCCCCCTTTGTTCACACATTCTCTCTGGGGAATTTGTTTAATAGCGTTTTCGGTGTGAGGTAATTCAACAGATTTCCGGCAATTAGAGAGAAGGTATTTGGCAAAATTATTTGAAAACAACAAAGTTCTCAATTTCTAGGACTTGAGAAAGTTTGTTGTACCCACTTTATAATCAACAAATCCATGACTACAACTTTAGGAAGAAGCGAAAGCGGTAGCCTGTGGGATCGTTTTTGTCAATGGATTACTAGCACCGAAAATCGGCTTTATGTTGGCTGGTTCGGCGTTTTAATGATTCCTACTCTGTTGACGGCTACTATCTGTTTCATTATTGCCTTTATTGCTGCCCCTCCCGTCGATATTGATGGGATTCGAGAGCCTGTTTCTGGTTCTTTATTATACGGCAATAACATCATTACTGGTGCTGTTGTACCCACATCCAACGCTATTGGTTTGCATTTCTACCCACTTTGGGAAGCTGCTTCAATGGATGAATGGCTGTACAATGGCGGCCCTTATCAACTAATAATTTTGCATTTTCTCATTGGTATTTTCTGCTGGCTAGGTCGGCAATGGGAATTAAGCTACCGTTTGGGAATGCGTCCCTGGATTTGTGTTGCTTATTCTGCTCCTGTAGCTGCTGCAACCTCGGTTTTCTTAATTTACCCTATTGGTCAAGGTAGTTTTTCTGACGGGATGCCTTTGGGAATTAGCGGCACTTTTAATTTCATGTTGGTATTCCAAGCTGAGCATAACATCCTCATGCACCCCTTCCATCAATTTGGTGTAGCGGCGGTGTTTGGTGGGGCGTTGTTCTCTGCAATGCATGGTTCTTTGGTGTCTTCGTCTCTAGTTAGGGAGACAACTGAAGTTGAATCTGTGAACTATGGCTATAAGTTTGGTCAAGAACAAGAAACTTATAGCATCATAGCGGCTCATGGTTACTTTGGGCGCTTAATTTGGCAATATGCCAGCTTTAATAACTCGCGTTCGTTGCACTTTTTCTTGGCTGCTTGGCCTGTGGTTGGTATCTGGTTGACAGCATTAGGCATCAGTACGATGGCTTTTAATCTCAATGGGTTCAATTTCAACCAATCAATACTTGACTCCAAAGGTCGTGTAATTAATACATGGGCAGATATACTCAACCGCGCCAACTTGGGTATAGAAGTGATGCATGAACGCAATGCTCACAATTTCCCACTCGATTTGGCTGCTGGTGAAGCTATGCCTGTGGCTTTGCAAGCTCCTGCAATTCATGGTTAGGTCTAGGGTTAATATATAGCGGTTCTCACTTCGTTGCAATACAGTCGCAACCTCACCCCGTATTTGAAGCGCGCAAACACTCCCCTCTCCTTGGTAAGGAGAGCCACTGCGAAGAGCGCGCTTCGCCCGACAGACAAAGCGCAAGTGGCGTGAGGGGTTGGGGGTGAGGTCGAAAAATGTACTTCACACAACTGAGAACCGCTATAATTTAACAGCGCTCTCTGAAGTAGAGGGCGTTTTTTTTGTGCAATTTCAACGGCTAAGAGGTTACAAAAAAATAATACTAATTCGTAATTGTAGAGACGATTCGGCGAATCGTCTCTACTGGGTTTCGAGGTTTGAATGTGTTGCCGGACTTGAGAGAATTGGTATAACTTGTGTATTTGAGTACATTTAGCCAATTGTGACTAATCTACACTAGTGAATGTCTTAGTATAAATAGCAATAATTCTTAAAGTTGTCCTACGGTTTTTTGATGAAGATGCACTGAATATTTATGCAACGAACTGCAAAGTACACAAACAAAGAGAATGTTAGTCTTGTGGCGGTCAAGGTGTAATTATTAAGTGCAAGTTGAAAAAAAATCGTAAGTAGGTGGACATAATTAAATGTAAAATGCCAACCAGAGAAACCTACTCAGGGACAGGCTTTTATCTCCTGTCTCCTGCCTCTTGCCTGCTGCCTTCTACTTATCAGTTGGATTTTTATTGATCAATTCAGTATAAAATCAAAAATTTAAAATCCCTAATCAACATGGCAGACCTAACTCCCAATTCTAGTTTTAGTTTGACGCTACGCTTGCAGATTCCCAATCGTGTGGGGATGTTGGCCTCAGTCACCCAGGCGATCGCAACTACTGGTGGTAATCTCGGTCAAATTGATCTAATCGAGCAAAGCCGCAAGGAGTCTACCCGCGATATTACTGTTGATGCGGCTAGTACTGAACATGCTGAAACCATTGTACAAGCGATCAAAGCATTACCAGATATCAAGCTGCTGAGTGTCTACGATCGCACTTTCAATTTACATCGCGGTGGCAAAATCAGCATCACCAGCAGAATTTCTCTCAAAAGTGTTTCTGATTTAGCAATGGCTTACACGCCAGGAGTCGGTAGAATTTGTACTGCGATCGCTCAAGACCCAGAAGAAGTTTACAATTTAACTATTAAACAAAATACTGTAGCTATTGTTACAGATGGTAGTGCTGTTTTGGGGTTAGGCAATCTCGGCCCATTTGCTGCTTTACCTGTGATGGAAGGTAAAGCGATGCTGTTCAAAGAATTTGCTGGACTAGATGCTTTCCCCATCTGTCTTGCTACCCAAGATACAGATGAAATTGTGCGTACAGTCAAAAATCTGGCTCCGGTGTTTGGGGGTGTGAACTTAGAGGATATCGCTGCACCTCGCTGCTTTGAAATTGAACAGAGATTGCGGCAAGAATTAGATATCCCCGTTTTTCACGATGACCAGCATGGTACAGCCATTGTCACCTTGGCAGCTTTGTTTAATGCCTTGAAGCTGGTACATAAGTCAATTGCAGAAATCCGCATCGTGATTAATGGTGCTGGGGCGGCTGGGGTAGCGATCGCGCGTTTACTCCGCAAAGCTGGGGCAGAAAAAATCTGGATGTGTGACTCTAAAGGTATTCTCTCCATCAGTCGCACCGACTTGACAGAGGAAAAGCGGGAATTTGCAGTGAAAGCCCAGGGTACTCTGGCGGGTGCCCTGCAAGGGGCAGATGTATTTATTGGTGTTAGTGTTCCAGGAGTTTTGACACCAGAAATGGTGCAAGCAATGGCGAAAGACCCAATTGTGTTTGCAATGGCTAATCCCATTCCAGAAATTCAACCAGAATTAGTCAGTAAAAATGTAGCAGTCATCGCTACTGGTCGCAGTGATTATCCCAACCAAATTAATAACGTTTTAGCTTTTCCGGGAGTATTTCGTGGTGCTTTAGATTGTCGGGCAAAGACGATTACGACCACAATGTATCTGGAAGCTGCAAGTGCGATCGCGTCTTTGGTCAAACCATCAGATTTGGATCGGGAGCATATTATTCCCTCAGTCTTTGATGAACGTGTTGTTAGCGCTGTTGCTGCGGCTGTCCAACGCGCAGCCCGTGAAGAAGGTATTGCTCAAAGTTAATTAATCCTTTGCAGAAGCGTCAAATGTGCGCTCCTGTGGGCAAATTTGACGCAAAAGCGATCGCTCTGTTTAACAGTACGTGAGTTCGCTACTACCTCTGCCTCCCAACGAGAGCGAGGAGCAACGCAACAATAAGGTTTTTAAGCCTCTCTCCTACAAGGAGAGAGGTTTTTTAAATCCGTCGAACTCACGTTAAATAGAGATGGTTTTTGACTATTCCCAGCCATTGGGGAGATACTAACCTACACTATCAAACGACAATTAAATATCACCCGATTGGGTGAGTTGCTAGGAAAAATAGTAGATTTTTTTAGTTGATATTCAAAATTTTATTTTGAAGAATTTACGAAATTACTCTCTTGCGTTTGTAGATATTGAGTGTAAAGAATAAACACCAATTTCCCTGACAATGATGGGAATTTATATCAAGTTCGGCTAATTACTTACGATATAGTCGGTTTGCCTGGTAATAGGTAATTGGTAATTGGTGAGCCAGCGCGGCCAAGAGGGGGTTTCCCCCATGAGCGACTGGCTCTCCCGTTGGGTGATTGTTTTTTACTATTACCCATTACCCATTACCCATTACCAACCCCCACAGGTATCATAAGTGTTTAAACGTACATGATATTAGTTACTCAATATAGAGGATTAACAATATGACTACTTATACAAATGCTCAATTCCGTTCTATCTTATTTGGTTTAGGATATCTTGCGAAAAATGTTGCTAATCCTGCCCTTGGTTTTCCCGTTACCACGGATAATTCTCCATTCACAGGCAACAAAACTCTACAGGCAATTAGAAACTTTCAAGCAGATTACAGACTCCTAGTTGATGGCATAGTGGGCGCAAAAACTATGGCGAAAGCAGAAGAAGTAATCAAAATTCTGCAATATGAGTTGAACGTAGTTGTCAATGCAGGTTTACCAAAAGACCAACCCTTTTATGGGCCGAAAACTGTGCAAGCTGTGAAGAAATTTGAAGCGCAATATTATGCTGCCGAGGAACGATTTATTACTGGTGTCGCTACTCTAGATCTACGTAAATATCTCGATGCTATTGCTAAACAAATAGCTTAATTTTCAACAAACACAGGAGTGGGGAACTCGGGCCCCACACTCCCTGTGTTTATTGAAAGTTTTATTCTGGACTCACAAATTCTAAGTAGCCATTGCTGAGTTCTTTTACCGCCAAATCATAAAATTGCTTACCATGTTCGGGCGTAGCCAATGCAGGATTTGAACCCATGCGTCCATCTGGGTAACGCACTCGAAAGTCACTTGCACCATAAATCTTGTATCCAGATGCAACTTCTGGTGAGAGAGACGCTTGCTTAATTGCTTCTGGATAAACGTACTGGGTGAGGGCTACTTCACTGGGCGTTGCATGAGAGCCTTCTTGGTCGCCGTATAATTCTAGTGCAAGTTTGTATACAGAACCGCACATAAACCAGTTACCAACTTGACATTGTACTAATTGAGCATTATTAATCTGCAAATCTTCTAAGTAAGCGTAGGTTTCAGAGAAAGCAGCTTTGAGGGTGGCGATATTACCACCATGTCCATTGATAAAGTAAAACTTGGTAAAACCAGCTTTGGCTAAACAAGTGATGTAGTCTCGCACTAGTTGAATCATAGTGCTGGGACGCAGACTGATTGTCCCAGGAAAGGCAGTATGGTGCAGTGCCATGCCTACATTGATTGTAGGGCCAACGATCGCCCCAGTAGCTTCACCCACACCACGAGCGATCGCTTCTGCACAAATAGCATCTGTACCGATTAATCCTGTTGGGCCGTGTTGCTCTGTGGAACCAATAGGGAGAATAATACCCTGAGACTGCTGTAGATAAACTTCGACTTCTTGCCAGGTACTCAAATGCAGTAACATTTTTGCTTAACGTCCTCATCATAATTGTAGTGGGCAGCATCTTTTATCATTAATCCCCACTAAGACGATTATGAACTCCTTTCCTTGGAGTAGAGGTCATCAGTATGAATTCTCGTCAACTCTGGCAAGTTTTTACGGGCTTAACTGTAGAATTTTTGTTAGTTAGCAGTATTTTTGCCCCTCCGGCCATGGCTGGGCGCTATGTTTTAAATCAAACACCACAGATAATTGAACGCTATTTTGGTCGTCCTATTAGCAAACGCACCAATGGCAATGGCGTTATCTATATCTATAATCCTAAAAGCTTCCGGCGAATATTTCCCCAGTTTCCCAAAAGTAATTTTTCTATCACTTTTGTAAATAACCAAGCGAAAGATATTACGCTAAACTTTAACGGAGACTTTTATCAATATCCTGGAGATAATAATTACGGTCAAGCTGAAGCTGTAAAATTCTATAATTACATTTTTCAATACCAACCGCCCATCTGGCAAGAACTTTCTGCCAAATTTGGAGGCAATGAGACTGTCTATTTCTATGAATATTGTCTAGGAGATGGGGTCGCAACAAGTTTTGAGAGATATGGATATAAGCAATTTACCGATTATGCTACTTTATCCTATGATGCTCGCTGCGAACCTCCCTACAATCGAGATTCAAATTAAGTTCTGAATACAGGACAGCCAGCGGGAAAAGCTACTAAATCTCTTTTACCCATTTGCACCGTTTGTCCCCCATCAGGCGTAACAATACCATCGCCTGTCAAAAAGTAGCAAATTACTTGCTCATCATATCTCTAGTATTTCTAGTAAAATTTATCAATTTATTTTTGCCAAATTGCCCTTTTGAACACACCCAACTGATTGAGACGTTGTTGACTGGGTTGATGCTCAATTTGAATTCCCATGCTGTGTTGTGTATGTTTGCAGTTAGCAGTAAGACTGGATATCTTCTCCACATTGATCTGCTAAATAACACAAAGCACGAAAACGCAAGCCGATAAATTGGTCATAAAGTGGATTGAGCTTACACATAGGAGGAATATGAGCAATTTTGCGACCAAACAACATCAAATCGCGCTCAAAAGGGCACTGTGCAGGAATCATTTTAGCAATCAGGTGAGCTAATTTAGGATTCTGAACTTCTATTTCGTCAAGCCATTTTCGCAATGGTTGCAGTAAATCTAATTTAGGTCGAGTGAATTGATTTTGGCTACTTGCTTGCTGATTAACGTTCATCAGGTTAATAAAAGCAGGCATAATCATATTCTGATTTTTTACTTTGAGCATATTCATAGTTAAGATTTTCCTTGTGTTGATAATTCAGTCGTCAAATTTGATGAATACCATGCTATTTGACCCAATAATTTATCTGCTTGCTAGGTTTTCTGTAAATAGCAGTAAGGCAAGCAAACAGTAAATAACTGGCATAGTATTTGCAGGTAATCTAGCTGAACTAATTGTTATTTAAACTCAGCAAATGGGGAATAACTGTCCCGTTAAATACAAAATAACAAAGAAATTCTAAAAGTGGGATTTCTTTAACTTATTGATTACTCATACTAGATATAGCGATCCCCTATCTTGCTTCTAAATGGCTGGTACTGAAACTATACAGTACGTCGAATTCGCGTCCACTGGCAAAAGCGCTCTATTATTCTTACCCCATCTAGACTCCCTTGACATTAGAGTTTAAACATAGCTGATTTTAGACTATTGAGTATAAAATAAACCGTCACATATGCTACAGAACTTAACCTAGAGATTATTTAATAACTAGTACAAATTCGTTTGATAAGTACAAACTAATATAGTGATACTGATAACTCACACAAAACAGGCAAAAGGCATTCTACACTCAAATAAGGCAAAGAGACCGGATAAATGTAAAAATATTGAGAATTCAGAAGAAAAGCTGAAGCTGTAAATCAGGGATAATAAACGTTAGTTATTGAATATCACAAAAGGAGTAGCTGCTAGAGCAGTTTTTCAGACTACTCAGTAATTGGACATAAATTATATAGGACTCATATTTGATTTTTGAACAAAACTTAGTACACCTTTATTCCTTCTTCCCAGTCCCCAGTCCCCAGTCCCCAGTCCCCAGTCCCTTACCTCTACGAGTGATTCAGAAATCAAATCGGATTGCTATATATGGGTGTAGTCTGAGTAGATGTTTCAAAAGCAACAAAAATAGACTTTTGGTATAAGTCTAAAAAATTCCACAATCATCCTGTAGG
The DNA here is from genome assembly GCA_017164015.1 of Nostoc sp. UHCC 0702. Classification (GTDB taxonomy): domain Bacteria; phylum Cyanobacteriota; class Cyanobacteriia; order Cyanobacteriales; family Nostocaceae; genus Amazonocrinis. Next base: position 253,180 of record CP071065.1, on the reverse strand, counting down.
ACTAGTTTTTCTACAGGTGAACCAAGAGTGTAGTTTATATTTATTTTCACCCAGCTAATAACTGCACTGGAGAACCTAAGACAAGGAAAACCCATAATTTGAATCTTCCTTTGGTTTTTTAAGCATACGTATGTTACCAAAATGTTATTGATAATTTTAATACTGTTTGTTGGTATGTCTCTATCAATATGTTTGAAATTGTACAAAATATATTTTTAAAAAGCTAAAATTTATGCAATTTTGAATGCGATTTTTCTCATAGGATTGTCTTACAATCGCACCAGCTATCGAGGAGAGTAAGGCAGTATCATGGTTAACTCTTTCAATACCCGCCCTGAGATTTTATGGCGACAAGTTTGGGGATTAGCCGCTTTACTGGCAGCGATTATTTTCAGTTGGATGGCATACGGTTTTTATCAGCCGAAAATTTTACGAGAACTAGAATTTGTTGAACTGGCAAGTTGGCTGGGAATATTGCAAGGCTTACTTGCAGCAGTTATAGAACCTTTGATTGGGAGAGTTTCCGATCGCATTCAGCAGCGTTTAGGTAGTCGCCTACCGTTGATTAGTGTGGGAGTCATGCTAGCAGGTTTAATTCTTGTTACTGTTTCGCTGTTAGTGGGACACAGTATACCGTTAGGTATACGTTGGATTTTACCAGTGCTGATGACTGCTTGGGTGATAGCAATAATTATGTTTCGTGGCCCGGCGATCGCACTTTTAACACAATTCGCACCCATCGCCGAATTGCCCCAAGCCAATGCCATTCTGGTGTTCGTATTTGGATTAGTAGCAGCTATTGGGTTAATGTGGAATGCCCGACTCTACAGTATGGGTGCGTCTGTTACTTTTCTTGTGGGAGCGATCGCTTTAATTTTGGGAGCATATATTTTACGCTTATTCACCCCTAAACATTGCTTTGATTCCTCTACCCGGAATCAAGTCACTGCTAAAACTCCCACGGTACTGTTAATTCTGATTTTTATAATTGGTTTAGCTACAAGTTTAGAAATTAATTTATTACTATCAATATTTCCTCAAGAATTGCAAACTCAATTACCAGGACTGAAAGTAGAATTTATTACTGCTGAAATCCTTTTAGTGTCAGCGATCGCTTCAGTTCCTTTGGGAGAATGGACGACAGAACTAGGCGCTAATAAGTCTATGATGCTTGGCTTGGGGACAATGACAACTTTAATGGGGGTAACATTACTCAATGACAACAACATCATAGCAATTGGTTTAATACTGGCTTTTGGTGTCAGTTTCAGCTTAGTTTTTATCAGTATGATTTCCTTAGTATTGGGTAAAATTCCCCCTAACCGAGCAGGCTTAGGTACTGGCTTATATTTTGGTGGTAGTGCTGGGGGAACTGCGATTATTTCTTTGTTAATCAAATTAATCGGGATCAAACCAGTCGGAGCGTTTTTGTTAGCTGAGGTTGCTTTTTTAGTAGTGGCTGTGTCTATTTTTCTGACTAAGAAGATTTCAGTTACCTAATTGATCACGCTTCTGGATTGATACCCAGTGTACGTAATTGTTCCGCCAAGCGATCGGCTCTTTGTCTTTCTTGTTCAGCTCTTTGTCTTTCTTGTTCGGCCTCCTGGCGTTTTTGCTCAGCTATTTGTCTTTCTTGTTGAGCTATTTGTCTTTCTTGTTCAGCTATTTGTCTTTCTTGTTCAGCCTCCTGGCGTTTTTGCTCAGCTTGAGCTTGGGCTGCTTCTTCTGGTAACAAAACCAAATTTCCTGAATCATCGTAAAATCGCAACCAAACCGCTGTTTCTCGGTCTATGGTTCCTTCCCAAGTTCCCAGCCAAAAGCCTAAAGTCTGACACCAAAGCCAACCGCCCTGATCTGGTGCTATGGGTTGATAGCGCAAGTTACCATTTAACCGCCATCCTTGTAAAGAATTGGGATCGAAGGGATCAAAGACAAAATAATCTCGTGTTTTAAAAACCCGCTCGTAAATATCTTTCTTAGTTGTGATGTCTACTTCAGCAGTTGTTGGTGACATTAATTCTACAATCACATCTGGATAACGGCCGCCTTCATCCCAAACTACCCAACCTTGCCTAGAAGTAGTACCATCAACATCTAGCACGACAAAAAAATCTGGGCCGCGAAAATCTCGATTACGTGCTTGAGCGCTGTTGTAGTAAACAAACATGTTACCACCCGTAAAGAAGTCGTTGCGATCGCACCAAGTTTGTTGCAACGATCGAATCAAAACATTCATAGCAATGCGGTGGCGATTACTCTCCAAAGGTTCTCCATCATCGAAAATCAAGTCAGTGGGAGGCATGGGAGGGTTTTCCCAATCCCACGATTCTACATTCTGGGAGATTGTCTGTTTGGTTGCATCAGATGACATAGCATAGTTCTCCCTCGTTTGAGCTTCTATGCTTTTAGATTAGCCGATTTGGTATGGTAAGATGAGCAACTCAAGCGAAGATTGTGCAATGGATAAACTAGCAAAATATCGTGAGATTGTGCGAGAAGTTATATCCGAATATGCCACCTACAAGCCTTATCACGGTCAAATTGATACAGGAGCAATTATAGATTGTGAACGCGATCGCTACCAAGTTCTACAAGTAGGTTGGGATGGGATTCGTCGTGTACATGGTTGTACAGTGCATATCGACATTATTGGTGATCAAGTTTGGATTCAGTATGATGGTAGTTCTTACCCAGTTGCAGAAGCATTTATTATTAATAATTTTCCGTAATAAATCTATCTTGTTTGCTATTTCATTAAAAACACTAAGCTTTTTTTCTACATCTTCAACATATACGGACAAAGCATTTTTTGTGCTTTCATCTATATCTTGAGGCTGGATTTTAAATTCTGCATTTTCATCTTTATCCAAAAGACCAACTTCTATCAGACGAGAACGAGTTGCTTCAAGTTCATTTAATTGATCACGAAGCTGTTCATCTGTTAAATCTGTGGATGGCTGTTGCTTCACTACCCTAACTGGAAAAGTTCTGTCAAGAGATTGAGATATTGTACCGTATTCTTTAAATTTCTCTTGCATCAGTTGAGCAAGTTCATCAGAATAGGCAGACACGGTTGATACCATTGAAGGTGTTAAACGATAATTTCTGGAAGAATGGTTAGGAACAAAGTTAAGCAAACGTTGTGATTCAATAAGGCGAATATGAATTTTGCTCTTCAATTCTTCTAACCACTCAGGTTCCTCTTTTGCCCTCAATTTTGACGGCAATAAATGATTAAACCGTTCTAAGACTTCTTCTAAAGAAAGAGCTTCTCCAGTGGGATCATATAACCATTTTCGAGCAGATATTTGTTCTAGCCCTGGGATTACTTTTTCCAAAATACTGATTGGAAAGTCTCTATCATAGGGATTTATAGGCTGTTGAGAGAAAGAAGCTTTATTTGAGCCAGGCTTATAAAAATTTAAAGCAATATGGCTTTTTTTTAAAGTTTCTAAACTGTCGGCATTTTTTATTATTTCAACTTTACTACTATCATCAAATTCAACTTCAAACTTTTTAAACGGAATAGTTCTAATTTCTGCATAGCGTGAGTTTAAAAAACTATTCAAAATTCTTAATATAGCTGTTTTACCAAAACCATTTGGGCCATGAATGATAGTGATTCGTTCATCCATGTTCAATGGAATCACATGGTCAAAAATTCCAAATAAGCCATTGACAGAAATTTGCTTAATTTGCATAGTCATCGAGTCCTATAGCCATTGGCTTTATGACCTTGATTGTAACCTCTATATTCTTCTAGAAAACACGGTAAGCACAGAGTTGGATTTTTTTAACTTACCAACTTCCAACTTAAATTTTGCTTAGAAAGTAGCTTTAAGCACTAGTTCCCGAAGCAACTAAACAATGTTAGCGATCATGGTGGTTACACACTGCACAGTATCCTTCTGAGTCTAGAGTAGCCTAACAGAGCGATCGCTGTCTCGCCGTTTAAAGATTTAGTTTATAAATAATCTCTAAGTTAAAACTTTTGAGCGATCGCAGAGGAAATACCTCCACCATTATCACAGTTGATCACCGTTCTTGAACCATCAAGCTCTACTCTAATAATCAAATTATCAGCTTGATATTCTTTGCTAGGTTGCTGTGTGTCCACATCAATAGGATTAAACCCTAATAAAACATATCCTTTGGCAGAATTATATAGTTGCATTGTTTGATCTATTGTTGTTAAACCGCCTTTACCATTGGGAAATATAGTCCTCATTCTTCCTGAAAAACCCTGTATTTTCAACCTTGCCACATAAGCAATCCCAGAAGTTGTCCAGTCTAATCTCAAATCATCATCCACTGTGTCATAACTATTCGGCTGAAGAAGTTGTAAAGGAGCATTGCAAATATTATATGTGCGGGGTGTCTCTACTTCAGTAATTTCAATATTATTCAGTGTCATATCCTGGAGACGACTGAGAACTTGCGGTGGCAGGTTAGTGTTAACAGCTTGTGTATTTGGTGTGGGAATTGGTGCAAGTGAAGGTGGTTCACTTAAAGAGGGGCTGGGTGATTCGCTAGCTTCTGGAGTAGAAGTAGTATTAGCGCTAGGGATATCACTTATAAAGTTTTGCGCCATCTGTGGCACAATTCCTCTACCGATAATTATTACTACTACCGATGCAATAATTAAGGATTTCCAAGGAATTGTCGCAGATTGTTTCCTCTCATTAATTACCCAACATCTAGCAATAATGTCATGCAAAGCTTGTTTCTCAGCTGTAAACAAAGCCATGAGATAGCCAATAGTCAAAATAAGAAAAGCAATAATCATCAGTAAACCAGCTACAACCCAATAAGGAGATGATTCTCCACCTGTACTTTGGCCGATTCCTCCTAATAACAAAGCAGCTAGAAAAATTACCAACCAAATTACCTTACCAAAATATCTAGCTGTAGCTCTACCAAAAGAAATTTTATTCCCATGGGTATCAGTAACCGCAATTCCAAGTATTTTTTTGCCAAAAGTCCCCTGGATAGAAGAACTTTCTAATAAAGCGAAATAAAGCCAGTTGATGATAATTCCTAAAATATAGTACATACCAGCTTGAAAAGTAGCAACTTCATTAGGTTCTCTTCCCAAGGCGATAGCATTAAAAATTATTAAAATAATGCCATCAATTGAGCTAGCTATAAATCTCTTAAAAAAACTAGCATATTTTACATAGGTAGATGTAGCTGTCATATTAATCCTTCCTAACAATTAAACATCTAGACACTTTGTCATGTAGAGCTTGTTTTTTTTCAGTCACTCCACACATAAAAAATCCTATGAAAATAGTTATGTAAGAAAGTAATTTACTAATATGCCTTTTAACAGCTTGTTCCCAACTAAGTCTATTTCCGTTCAAATCAGTAACAACAATTGCCAGCGCCATCTTGCCGAGAGTTGCTTGTGTTTGAGAACTTTCCATAACTGGGCAATAAAGAAAAGCTAACATTATGTAATAACCAAATAGCCTGCCCGTAAACTCTGCACCATTACTGCTATTAGGAGCGCCAAACTGGGTAAAATCAATAATTAAAGTACCAATAATTAAGATAGTTCTATCAATAAAATCAGCAGCAAGTCTTCTACCAAAGCCAGCATATTTATTGACTGGTAGTGGTATTGATACCGCTATTGGTGGTGTTGATGGTATTTGTTGTATGGGTAGACTCTGTGGACTATATACTACCGTTTGTGCCAACTCCCGCACCACCTGTAATGTTTCTGAAGCTGACTGATAACGCAATTTAGGATGACGTGCCACCATTTTGTCTAAAACATTGGCTAAATCATCTCTAACTTGTATGCGATTTCGCCAGACTATTTCCCCAGTATAAGCGTCGAGAAGTTTTAGAGGTTCTAAACCAGTGAGTGCTTCAAGGGCAATTATTCCCACTGCATAAATATCACTACACAACATGGGGTTTTGCTGTAGTTGTTCTACAGGCATATATCCTGGTGTTCCAATCACAAAAGTCGTGGAAACTATTTGTCCTTGGGTATTGAAGATTTGGGTACTGACTTCTTTAACAGCACCAAAATCAATTAACACAATCTTATTGTCACTTTTGCGCCTAATTAAATTTTCCGGTTTTAAATCGCGGTGAATTACATTATTTTGATGAACAAACTCTAAAACTTCTAAAATATCACGTAACAAGAAAATAATTTGATTTTCATTAAATTGTCTAACAATACTAAATTCTGTACGGAGACTATTACCCTCAATAAATTCTTGTGTGAGAAAAAACTCATTATCTTCTTCAAAATAAGCTAATAGTCTAGGAATTTGATCGTGTGTTCCGAGTCTTTGTTGCATTATCGCTTCACGATTAAAGCATTGCTGCAAAAACTTCATTGCAGACTGATTCATGTTTTGAGGTTTGAGTCTTTTAATCACGCATTGATAACTCTCTGGCTGATCAATATCAAGAGCTAGATAAGTCTCGCCTATTCCCCCCTCTCCTAGTTTGTCTGTAATGTAATAGTGTCCGCGAAGTGTTTTTCCAATCAGAGATGCTCCAAGCATAAAGATACCTCTGTATCTGTATTTCAGTCTTAATTGATTTGTGAAAAAACTAAGTAAACCTGTGCATCTTTCCTTTTTCGGTAAATATCACCTGTTTTAAGCGTATGATATCACTTATCAACCATGAAGAAAGAAATAGATATATAACAGAATATTTACAGATATTATTTAATTACGATCAAAGAAAATTCCTTTGAGATAACCATCTATTATACTGCGAGAAAAACTCAAGCAAAAACTAGATAAGCTCAACGAGAAACGACGCAAGTTAACATAATGTTTTGAAAAGGAGAAGTGCGATCGCTAATCTATATCCTTCATTAGGTATTACGTAATACATAAATCAATTTAGCCATCAGTGTTATGAAAGTAGCGCCCACCTTAACAAAGCAATATGTCGAACAACGAGGTGAAGGATACTGGCTCGTAGAAACACGTATTTCTCTCGATTCAGTTGTATACGGTTTCTTAAATGGAGAATCCCCGGAAAGCATTGCTCAAAACTTTCCATTACTCACACTAGAACAAGTTTATGGTGCGATCGCCTTTTATCTTGCCAATAAAAAGCTAGTTGATGCCTACTTAAAAGAAGGTGAGGCAGAATTTGAAAAACTGCAACAGTCTTGTAGAGAAAAGAATCCGCTTCTGTATCAGAAATTAAAAGCTGCTCAAATACAGAAACAAAGCCAGGTATGACGGCAATTCGATTTCAAGCAGATGCCGATCTTAGGCAAGCGATTGTTACTGGCACAATACGTAGACAACCTGATATTGACTTTCAATCAGCCTATGCAGAATTGCTTGAAGGCAAAAAAGATTCAGAGGTCTTGGCAATTGCAGCACAGGATGACAGGGTTCTTGTCACCCATGATCGTAAAACTATGCCTGCTGAGTTTGGCAAGTTCATAATCTCACAAACCAGTTCTGGAGTTTTGGTTCTTTCGCAAAACATGGCAATCAGTGACGCAATTGAAGCACTTGTTCTCGTTTGGGAAGCTTCTACCGCCGAGGAGTGGATTAATCAGATAATGTCTATTCCATTCTGAAGAACTTATATCTTAATTAGTCCTAAGAATTCCTATACCAGCTTTTGTTTCTATGTAATCTGCTAAGTTAATAAAATCTTCACGCGGATAGCATCTGCCGCCAATTAAGTCAAATGCTAATCTACTGGTAGGATTTTCTGGATTTTCGAGGATGTGTATACCCCAGTAATAAAGCAGGTCACTAGCCCGAATACAAACTTCTTCCGGGTCTATGCAATGAAACTTATCATCTAATTTGCTAATTTCTTGATAAGCAGAAAAGTAAACACCTTTTAAAAGTTTAAAACGCTTTACACTTAGGTCTTTGAAATTATTAACTAGTACAAATAAATGAGCATTTTTATTGATTTGCCGTATTTCTTTAACAGTCTGTTGAATAACTTTACCATGCTTATTGATTCCTAGAGGATTTAAAGTTGTTGGTATGATGCAATAGTCTAATCGCTCAATTAGCTCTTTAGGATTTCTCTCAAGTGCAGGCGAACAATCACAAATCACTATTTGACAATCACGGGCAGCATCTTCATGCCAATCAAGCCCATCAAACACTTGTATAGTAGTACCGACACCTTTTGGATTAGGTACGAAAAGCCCATCACCTACTAACTTTTGTAGATTTTGTTCTGGGTCTAAATCTACAAGTGCTACATTAAATCCTTGCAGAGCTAATGCTCCTGCTAAATGTCCTGCTACAGTTGTTTTGCCAACTCCACCTTTACAAGTAAAAACTCCAAAATAAACTTTTTTTGGTGTATTGTCTTTGTTATCTGATGGAGGTTTTGGAGTATCTATACTATCAACACCATCAATACTAACCAATTTATGTTCATGGGCAATGCCACAGCGGATTTTAGTATCCTTATTCCATGATCTGATTAATGCTAATGCTGGCCCACTAAAGCCTCTTGTAGTTATGAACCAACCAAAATTAAATTTTTTACCTTCGTTCGTATCTAAAAAATTAGCAAACTTTAAAAGCTGTGGTGCTGCTACATTACTTTTTAGCCATTTTACCTGTACAGCCACAACTAAATTTTCTTTTGTTGCCACTAAATCATAACCCGGCTGGTTGGGCTTGGCTGTTTCAACTATCCAACCAGCTTTATGGATAAGTTTTGCTACATGCTGCTCGAATTCTACAAAGCTTTCTATATCTAAAGATAATGGCATAAACAAACCCTTCAAATAAACCTGATAATTTGTCTGTGAAGTTGCATTATGTTAAAATTCAAACTCTAACCTGAATGTAATGTCCTCAGTAAATATACATGTGTTGCCCATAGAGTTTTGTTCTACCTAGAAAAATAATTCACTAATTATATAAATCAGGTTTTTTGACATACCAAATTTTGATAACAGTCAACAATAGATTTTAGTTTTACTAAGTATAAATACTGCAAAATCGACAGTTATTCATAAAGTTTTCAAGAATTTATATCAGTTGCTACAGGCGATCGCATAATTTTTAGTTAAGCTGTAAGCGCTATTATTCAGGTTTATCAAGCGCATTATGCACAGGTTATTATCTGGGCCGTTAAGTGTAGAGAGATTAACGGTTAAAATTGCGGGTTTACCTGCAACGTTACAAGGTAAGAAGTTGGTGCAGATGTCAGACTTTCACTATGATGGTTTGCGGTTGTCCGAGGAGATGTTAGAAAATGCGATCGCCCTCAGCAACAAAACAAAACCTGATTTAGTACTATTGACTGGTGACTATATAACCACAAGCCCAGAACCTATTCACACACTGGTACAGCGACTCAAACATTTGCAAAGCAACGCAGGTATTTATGCCATATTAGGGAACCACGACATCCGTCATCGAAATGCAAAAACCGAAGTCACAGACGCACTGACAAGCATTGGGGTGCATGTCCTGTGGAATGAAATCGCCTATCCATTTGGCAAAGAATTACCATTAGTAGGACTAGCAGATCGTTACTCACGGGAATTCAATCCTGAACCAGTGATGAACCAGCTAGACCCCGCCACACCCCGTATTGTTTTATCCCATAATCCAGATACTGCCGAGATATTGCAAGCATGGCGGGTAGATTTGCAACTTTCTGGTCATACTCATGGTGGTCAAATCGTCATACCAAAACTTGGGCCTGTGCTACTTTATCAAAAAAACATCCTACCAAAAATACCCCCAAAAATACGCCGTCGCCTACCCTTTCTGGGCAAAAATTACTTTATACTACATCATTGGGAATGGGCACAGGGTTTGCATCGAGTGGGAAAAAATCAATTATATGTCAATCGTGGTTTAGGAACTTATCTCCCAGGACGCTTATTTTGTCCACCAGAAGTGACAGTAATTACGCTCTTAAGTGAATAGGTTGTGATGTGATGACTGATGACTGTTGACTGATGACTGATGACTGTTGACTGTTGACTATTGACTATTGACTATTGACTATTGACTGTTGACTATTGACTGTTGACTATTGACTATTGACTATTGACTATTGACTGTTGACTGTTGACTGTTGAATGATAATAATCATGCTAGAAAGTGAATTGGTTGTGATTAATTTTTTCTACTGACTCAAGATACATTTTGATTTTTGATAAGCTGTAAAGACTGGTAGGAGGAGCCTTGGTTACACTATGCACTGGTTATTTACAGGAAGTTTAAGTGTAGATAAATTAACGGTTAAGATTGCGGAACTTCCAACATCTTTACAAGGTACAAAATTGGTACAGTTGTCAGATTTTCACTACGATGGTTTGCGGCTGTCAGAGGAAATGTTAGAAAATGCGATCGCTGCCACTAATGAAGCTGAACCAGATTTAATTGTATTAACCGGCGACTATGTAACCGACGATCCTACGCCAATTCATCAGCTTGTGCTGCGACTCAAACATCTACAAAGCCGCTATGGTATTTATGCTGTACTCGGCAACCATGATATCCAATACAATCACTCCAAAGTGGAAGTGACATCAGCATTTACCAGCATCGGGGTTAACGTCCTTTGGAATGAAATCGCCTATCCCCTAGGGGAAGAATTACCAATAGTAGGACTAGCTGATTATTGGTCGCGGGAATTTAACCCAGCACCAATCATGAATCAGTTAGACCCCGCTACACCCCGTATCGTTTTATCTCACAACCCAGATACTGCTAAAATATTGTCACAATGGCGAGTAGATTTGCAACTATCTGGTCATACCCACGGCGGTCATATCGTATTACCAGGCATTGGGCCTGTAGTATTTTATTACAAAAAGCTGCTGAAACAACTTCCCAAAAAATTACGGCGTTGGGTGCCATTTTTATTAGGAGATTGCTCAAAAGTGGTGCGATATTGGGAATGGGCGCAAGGCTTTCACCAAGTGGCAAATAATCAGTTATACGTCAATCGCGGTTTGGGAACTTATCGACCAGGACGTTTATTTTGCCCACCAGAAGTTACTGTCATCACGTTAGATATTCAATAGTCAAGATTTAATACCAATTTTAAAAATGATTGCGGCAGATGGATTGTTGAAAACTCAAATACAGAAGTGATTCTCAATTCAAAATCCAAAATGGTATGAAATTCTGGCTGATGGAATTTATACCAATTTTAAAAATGATTGCGACAGATGGATTGCCCAAAAGCTTAGCTACTAACTCTACTACTAACTCTTTCACAATCCAAAATCCAAAATCTAAAATCCAAAATGGTATTATCTTTACTCATAACAATAACCGCCAAAAGCTACGATGGATAAATATCAGCAACTTTTGGCGGTTTATTAAATATGCAATAGTTCGAGGGAATTGAAAAAACAGAACAAATTTATCTCAAATAAGGTGGACAATATTTGCAATCATTTCATTCAACATTGAGCATCACCGATTCCAATAGGCAGGCATTTCTGGCTGTACGTTCAAAAACCTCCAAAAAATCAATAAACTCAAGGCAAAAACACTTTCACAAGATGCGTCAATCGAATCGTGATTGCAAGGATCTTAGAGCAGGAGGTACAGGCTCTAATTTCAAGGTTTTGTTTAACTAACTTTTAACCTTTTTGTACCTTGCTCTTAATTTAGCATTCTCTTTCTGATGATGGGTAGTATGTTTACCAAACTTTATTACCATTAATTTGTCGCAATAATTTGGAAATCTTTCTTAAAAATGTTGCTATTTGGTACATATTGTTGTGCTGGTTTACCCAAAACTACAGGCCGTAGCAGCAATTGATCAATTGCTGCTACATGAAAAACAGGCTTACGCCTATTGTTTGCCGAAGCCCTGCTATTAAACATCACACTGCCAAATCTTGACCGTCATATCTCGACTACCACTGACAACAGTTTTACCATCGGGACTGAAAGCGACAGAATAAACCCAATCAGAATGACTGCCCAAAGTATAAAGCTTTTGCTTAGTACCAACGTGCCACAACTTCACAGTATGATCTGCACTACCACTGACAAGATGCTGACTATCAGGACTAAAAGCTACAGACCAAACATAGTTGTGATGTCCCGCAAGTGTGTTAATTAGCTTACCTGTACTTATGTCCCACAGCTTGATAGTCTGGTCATAACTGCTACTGGCTAAAATTTGCTCATCAGGGCTGATTGCAACACCAGTTACCCAACCGGAATGTCCTTTGAGCGTGTGTAAAAGTTTTCTACTCCTCAAATTCCACAAATTGATAGTGTTATCATAACTACCACTGACTAAAATCTGTCGCTTTGGGCAAATGGCAAGAGAGGAAACCACGTAGCCATGACCTTTGAGGACATGCAGTAATTGTCCCATGCCTATATGAGTAATTTTGATAGTGGTGTCTCTTCCGCCACTGAGGACAGTCTGACCATCTGGACTCAAAATTACAGAAAAAACAGGGGTTGAATGTACTTTCAGGGTGTTGAGTAAGTTACCTGTGGACAGTTGCCAAATCATAGTTGTACTATCATCGCTGGCACTAACTAGAGTTTGGCTATCTGGACTGAATGCAAGGTTTCTCACCCACTTTTGATGACCAGTAAGAGTGTGTAATAATTTTCCTGTTTGCAGATGCCAAATTTTGACAGTTTTATCGCTACTACCACTTGCAAGAGTGTAACCATCTGGACTAATTGCAGTCGTAAAAACCCAATTGAGATGACTCAAGGTATGTACACATTTCCACGGTGAAGGTTGAGAAGGTGGTTCAGGTGATGGTGTTGGTGTTGGTGGCTTTGGTGGTGGCGATGCAGGTTTGGGTGATGCTTTTTGCTGTGGTGAAGGCTGAGAATGTGCTTTTGGTGGTGGCGATGCAGGTTTGGGTGATGCTTTTTGCTGTTTGAGTTCTAGTTCTCTAGCATTTTTCAAATCTGACGCAGCTCTATTTTCATATCCTAATTTCGAGCAAGCAAGCCCTCGGTATTTATAAGCTTCAATATAGTTAGGGTTGAGACGAATCGCTTGGGTAAAGTCTTCAATTGCTTCAGTATATTTTCCTCTTTGAGCTTTTTCCATTGCCTGCTTGTAGAACCTTTCAGCAGTATTTGGAATAGAATCAATTGTGGTAGAAGTAGAAGCAAATTGATTTGTCTGACTTGGTTGATAAGACTTTAACCTGGCATAAGCTTGATTGATTTCTTTGATTTTCACTTCTGCTGCTAGCTTTTGCTGTGGTTCAAGAAAACAATCTGGATGCCAAGTTTTAGCCATCTGGCGGTAAGCTTGTTTTACCTCCTCAATTGCTGCACCAGGCCTTAAGCCAAGGATTTCGTATGCATAATTTATATCTAAGCGATCGCTCATACTAGGAATATAATCAGCAAATAGCAATATACTTAGTATTCCCAATTACTAATGCTGCATAACTCAAAGTATGGTGACACCATCGCTCATCAGTCATCTATTGAATCTGAGTAACCTTTTGATTTTCTGACAAAACCTTTCAACAACAGCCAGAGGTCTAGGCTTTGATACAAATTCTATTCGCTGTAACCGTCTTGATTTTGGTGATCTAAAAGCAGTGTTGCGAGTCCTCAAATCAAATTCAAGCTGTGCAGCTTTATTTAAATCTGAAGTCGCTCTATGTTCATATCCGAGTTGAGAGCAAACTAGCCCTCGATATTTGTATGCTTCAATATAGTTGGGGTTGAGGCGAATTGCTTGGGTAAAGTCTGCGATCGCTTCCTGGTAAAATCCTTTAGTGGCATTCTCCACCCCGAAGTTATAGTAAGTTTGGGCATCCCAACGATTCACAGATACTTTTGGCGGATTTTTGGGGGAAGATGAAGCTGGATTTACAACAGTTGGATTTTCGGGCAGATTTTCAGACCTAAGTTTATTGTAAGCTACATTGATGATTTTGATTTTTTCCTCAGCTTTTTGTTTTTGCTTTTGGTCAGAAAAGCGATCGGGATGCCAAATTTTAACCAGCTTACGGTAAGCTTGTTTCACTTGTGCTGACGATGCACCGGGTGCCAGTCCGAGAATTTCGTAAGCATGATTGATATCGAGGTGTGAACGCTCTGGTGGCTTGTCGTTTGACATCGCGCATACTGAAAATATCTAACTATGTAAATCTATGTTAATTATTCCCAATCATTCTTTGCAGCTAACTCAAACCCCTCATAGCGGCTATCACGGGGATGGTAGGAGTTCACAACAGTAGCTATTTGGATTCTTCTATAGCGGTTCTCGGTTGGGTGCATTACAGTTTTAACCTCTCTCCTTGTAGGAGAGAGGCTTTGACTCTTACTCCCCTTCCCTTGTAGGGAAGGGGTTGGGGGTTAGGTCTGTATTTGACTCAACTGCAAACCGCTATATTTCGTCTAGTAACTTGGACATAAAAAATCCCCTACTTGAGGGGATGCCGTAAAGATGGTGATGGGAGATGGTTGATTATTGACTCAGGATAGTGATTAATTCTTCAAGGTGGAATTTAGCTTTGTACAGACTCAACAACTTCTCCTGTTCGTATCTTTCAGGTATACTCATCCTTCTGCCCTCCATTGAGATTCTAATCAGTGCTATCTGCTCATCAGTTGGAAAACTCATCTCGTCGAGTGCTTCCCCCATACTTTGAATGCTTGCAAAAGTAGGAGATTTCAGCCCTCTTCCTTCCTTCATCTGATGTAAAGCTAGTCCTGGAAAAGCCATTAGGGAAGTGATGAAACTGACTTTGTATCCAGCATTTCCAGTGGGCTTGATGCCGTATCGCAAGCACAGCGATCGTAATTCCTGGATGGTTTTGATTTCCAGTTCAGTTCTCGTAAACATAGAATAGAGTTACCTCTTGATTAAAGTGGTATCGGTGATGTACCAGTTACCAGCTAGATAACATCACCGATTAAAACTCTACCTGTTTGTATACAAACAGTTCAAGCTATTTTTATATTTATACACAAATGCCTAACCGCAAAGGTAATCCAGAAAATTTAGAACCGATAAAACCAAAGGGTGACGAACCCATGACCACAAATATTAGCTTTAGATGCACTGAAACCATGAAGCAAGCCGTACAACAACAAGATGATCCTCCTGAGTTCTGTAGACGGGCTATCCAGGAAGCATTAGACAAAAACAAGCAAAAATAGGCAAAGGGAACCTAAAAAGCGGTTTCGTTCCTTCTAATGTACGTAGTTGCTGACGGCTACTTAACTACAGATTATTTCTCAGGTGTTACAGCCTGATCACAAGGGAATAAGGTAATATTTTTATCGCCACCGCCATAAGCCAGCATCTGACCATCTGGACTAAAGGCAACACTGTAAACTTTTTCTTCATGTCCTGTAAAGGTGCAGATTTCTCTTCTCGTATGCACGTCCCACAATTTAATAGTTTTGTCATCACTAGCACTGGCTAGTAACTGTGCATCAGGACTAAAGGCAACACAATTAACTCCTCCAGACCAGGAAGATTCACTGTGTCCCTTGAATGTGTAAGATTCTTTGTTAGCTAAATGCCAAATTTTGATGGTTTTGTCATCACTACCACTTGCTAACATATGCCCGTCAGCACTGAAGACAACAGACTTAACTTTATCTGAATGTCCTTTGAAGGTGCGTATGAATAGTGACGTACCTACACTTCCTGAGTACAGGTAAGTGTAGGCTTCTCAAAGACTCCTCTAAGAGGACATTGATTGAGCTTTAAGACCGTGCGCCCCACGGTTTTTTATGTTTATTGCCGCATTCAGATCCCTACACAAACTCACCTTACAATTAGGGCAATTGTGGGTTCTTTCTGATAGAGACTTTATTACCTTAGTGCCACAATTAGAACATTCCTGACTAGTGCCGTTTGGATTTACAGAGATCACTTTCAAACCAGCATTTTCGGCTTTGTTTGAAAGTATCGAAATAAATTGACCCCACCCAGCATCATTGACACTTTTAGACAGTCTGGATTTAGCTAGTCCTTTGATATTTAGTTTTTCGACTGCAACAACGTCATACTTTTTGAGTAAGTCATTAGCCGTTTTGAAATGAAAGTCTTTTCGAGTATCGGCTACTTTTTTGTGTTGAATGCCTAACTTTCTAATAGCTTTTTTCCGTCGGTTAGAACCTTTTTTTCTCCTAGAAACACGACGTTGCGCTGATTTTAATTTACGTTCAGCTTTACGTAAAAACTTTGGTGCAGCAATTCTTTCATCATCAGAAGTAACAATAAAATCTATTAGTCCTACGTCAATACCAACAATATTAATAATATCAAAATTAGGTTTAACAGTTGGAACTGTCTTATCCTCTAAACTCAAAGTCACATAGTAGCCATCGGCTTTTTTGGTGACAGATACAGTTTTGATATCAAAGCCGTCTGGTATTGGACGATGAATAATTACCTTGACAGATCCTATTTTGGACAGTGTTATTTGGTCGTTATTAATATACTCCTTTTTGAATTGTGGATAGGTAAATGTTTTATATTGTCCTTTGCCTTTGAATCTAGGTTTACCACTACGCTTTCCATTAGTATCTCCTTTTAGCCAACGGTCAAAAGCAATCTCAACTTTTTTAGGGACTTCCTGCAAAACCTGAGAGTGAATGTCTTTGTACCAAGGGCGGTCTTTTTTTAGTTGGGTTAGCGTTGCTTGTTGACTAAATCTATTAGGCTTATTTTTTAGTTCTGGAATGTGGCAAACAACTAGAGAACATCTATCAATAGAACAGCGATTTTGCTCATACCAGTCAAACCTTTGAGCAAGCTGATAATTGTACTGATGACGTAGCATATCTAACGTTTTGTCAATCTTTTCTGCTTGCCATGCAGTTGGTTTTAATCGGTACTGATAGGATGTTCTCACTTGTTCGACCAAATTAGTGTTACATTTTTAGTATACAGTGATTGAGATATAGTTGCAAAAAATTATGAAAAATGATTTTGTTTCTAATGTTGGTCTGTTAGCGACCTGAAAGTACATTTAGTATTAGTTACTAAATATCGGCGTAAAGCATTTACATCTGAGATGCTAAGTAGACTCAATGTTGTAATGCAAGAATTACTAGAAAAGTGGGATTGTAAGCTGGTAGAGTTTAATGGAGAGGAGGATCATGTACATTTGCTTTTCCAATATCATCCAGACGTTGAACTTAGCAAGTTAGTCAATAATCTCAAGTCTGTATCATCTAGAAAACTCCGCCAAGAATTTGCAGAACATCTAGAAAGTTTTTATTGGAAAGACGTATTTTGGAGTGGTTCTTATTTTGTTGCTAGTTGTGGTGGAGTAACAGTCTCTACACTCAGAAAATATATTGAAGCGCAAGAATCCCCTACTGAATAATTTGCTCGTTTTCTCCATGTTCTCCGACTAATGCCTGTCGGCATTAGTCGGAGAACTGTCGTCAACTCACTCGCATTCATCCCACACTCCTAAGAGTGAGATGTGGGACTTCTGCTGTAAAAGTTAAATCTTGCATACTCAAGTATCTATGAATCTGTCCTAAAAACCTGTATGAGTAGATTATATGGCAACTAATATGGAGACTTAGACTTTCTGTCTGCTAGCTACCACATATCAAGCACACTGACAAAATATATAAAAATTTCAATTTATGGTTAGTATGCCCATAAAATTCTTAGACTCAATACAAACCCCTCATAGCGGCTATCACTGGGACGGAAGTAGCCGCCGCTTCTTTGAAGGTTGGTATTATCGCATAACTTTGCCTGAGATTAAGCAAACATTCGCCTTTATGTACTCTATCGAAGACCCCATTGGCGGTAAACCCTACAGCGGTGGTGCAGCGCAAGTTCTAGGCCCCAATGATGAGTATCTGTGCCGTACTTTTCCTGATGTGACAAAATTTTGGGGTAGTCGAGATGTTCTAGGTTTAGGTCATTGGGGTAAAACTGATTTAAATACCGAACCAATTTACTTATTACCAGCAGAGTTTGAGCGCCATGTGCAAGAAGGCTATCAAGCTACAGCTACTTTAAATCAGGGAGTGATTAGCGATCGCGCCACCAATAATTATTGCCGTTGGCAGTATGAAATTCAACCCGTATACGGTTGGGGTAATCGAAATAGCATTCAGCAATCAACAGCTGGCTGGCTGTCATTTTTACAAATTTTTGAACCCGGATGGCAAATTTTGATGGCACACGGCTTGGCCAGCGGTTGGATTGATTGGAATGGTAAAATTTACGAATTCACAAATGTGCCAGCCTACGGAGAAAAAAATTGGGGCGGCGCATTTCCCCAAAAATGGTTTTGGCTAAATTGTAATAGTTTTGACGGTGAACCAGACTTGGCATTAACTGCTGGTGGTGGAAGGCGCGGTGTATTGTGGTGGATGGAATCAGTAGCGATGATTGGCTTACACTATCAAGGCAAGTTTTATGAATTTGTTCCCTGGAACTCAAAAGTAGAGTGGAATATTCAGCCTTGGGGTAGATGGGAGATGCAAGCACGTAATCTAGAGTACGAGGTTGAATTGACAGGAACTACGCATCTACCTGGTACACCCCTGCGTGCGCCGACAGCCAATGGTTTAAGCTTCTGTTGTCGAGACACCATGCAAGGAAAGCTAAGTTTGGAGTTGCGAAAAATCACTAATCAACAATCTCAAATAATTTTGAAAGCACAAAGTTCTCTTTGTGGTTTAGAAACAGGCGGGAGTCCTTGGGACAATTCGTGGCAGTCTAATTAAAACTGTTATAATTCTACATAGCACTTTTTTGGGGCTGTGGCTCAGTTGGATAGAGCAAGCGCCTCCTAAGCGCTAGGTCGTGCGTTCAAGTCGCACCAGTCCCGTATCTGCCTAAATCCCTGAAACCTCTAAAATGCTAAGGTTTCGGGGATTTACTATTTTATAGTACTAGCTGAAATATAGTACTTAAGCACCATATTTATCTAGATAAAAATCATGTATCTTTTTAGTAGCTTCTATTGTTGTGATGGATTCCGAAATTAAAGATACCGCTTCTTCACGCTCAGATTTTGTTTCCTTTGATGTAAGCCAACCATTAAAAGATAACCAGTCTTTTGGTTGACCCAAAATATCAAAACACGTAAGAAGTAAATAATTAACTAATGCGTCATGCTGAATGTATGGGTGAGTCCATCCATTATTATCCGTATCCTTAACTAATGAAGGGTCACGTAGTTGTTCGCCTTGCTCAAGAATTCGTTTTGCAAGGCTTAGTCGCTCCTGAACTTTGTACTGGGTAATTTCCATAACTTCCTAAATATAACGACTACTTCTGTTTATTCTGTTCATCTAGTGCTTTCTGGATTGCTTGACGACAAAATTCAGGAGGGTCTTTTTGTGCTTTAACCGCTTCTTTCATTTGCTCAGTGGCACGAAAACTAATAGTAGTTGTCATAGGTTCTTCACCTTTTGGCTGGATTGGCTTTAAACTTTCTGGGTGTCCTTTAGGATTCGGCATTGTATAGAAATATAAATAAAGGCTGAAACGTCTGTACACTGATGTTTAACTATTAATTGGCAGGTAGTAAGTTTCCTAGTCTTCCATACCTGCCAAGCCCAATTAGATGGACACTTTTATTTTATGTTCACAAGGTCTGAACTGGAAGTTAAAACTATCCAGGAACTTAGCCAATTGTGCCAACGCTACGGCATCAAGCCAAGCGGGAGCAGAGCTTACAAAACTAGTTACATCACCTCATTAATGGCATTCCCAGCTATTGCTCTTTCACAGTTCAAGCAAGGTAAGGGATTAAGATCACCAGATTTTGCTGACTTCCAAGCAATAGGGAGAATGATACAGGTGATGGAAACCCCCATTGATGAGCAAGCAGCACTCATCAAAATAACCTTGGAAGGGAGAAGGATGGCTTACCCAGATAGATTTGACCAAGAGAGATTGCTTGCACTCCATCAGGCTAAGATGCTGCTTGAAAGGGCATTTGCACTGTTAGAGCAGTAATCGCTACTTCATATTCTATAATTTATTTACGCACTCCTGAATGGGGGTGCATTTTTATTGTTCATTGTAGCGATGTTGTCTTGCGCTTCACGCTAGGTTGTGCGTTCAAGTCGCACCAGTCCCGTTGTTAAAATAGAATTAAACAGTTGGTCAGAAATCTTTGATCAATTGTCTAATCCAGGGTAGGATAATGCATCACTTCAAACTATTTGCGGATTAGCGCGATTAGAAGTGTATTAAAAAAATAGCCATGTATCATTGGGGTAGATTTTCCATAAATCTGCTACCCTACATATTTGTTTATATTTTTTAGAGAAAATTCTGTCTCAATAGATCAACTTATAGAACCTTGAAGAATAATCTCTTGTTTACAGGTAAATCAATTCGGTTTATGTTTCTTGCACTGCCACTATTAATGTGGTTAGGATACAAAGAAGCACGAAACGAGTACACGCAACCCCAAGCAATGGTGGTATTAGGTGGTTCAACAAAACGTCTAGAACGAGAAAAGTTTACGGCAACTTTTGCACGCCAGCATCCAAATTTACCAATCTTGATTTCTGGCGGTAGTCCACCTAAATACACCCAAAAAGTGTTTACTAAGGCTGGCATTGATCCCAAACGTTTACACCTGGATTATGAAGCGGTAGATACAGTTACAAATTTTACCACTTTGGTAGATGATTTGCAAGCTCGCGGTATCAAGAGTGTTTATTTAATTACTTCTGACTACCATATGCGCCGTGCTTCTGTCATTGGCGATATCATTTTAGGTAGTCGGGGTATTGAGTTCAAAACAGTACCAGTTCCTTCAGAACAACCGCCTGAACCTCTAGGAAAATCTATCCGTGATGGAGTTAGAGCCTTAGTGTGGGTCGCAACCGGATACACTGGTGCAGATGAGAAAAGTAGGCAGTCTGTTGACCATTAACAGCCATCAGTCATCAGTTTATTTCTTGCACGAGAACATAGGGCTGTATGATCAAAGTATGAAATCGCTTAGTGCGATCGCCATTCCATTCTCCTATCTTTACTGTGGTTGGTTTGGCGATTAATTGTTGATCAATCCACTGTTGCACTGATGGAATATTATCATTAGCGATCGCTTCTGCCACTTCCAGGAAATCTAATTCTAGCGCCACTACAATCACTGCATCTCGCTGTACATGGGGAATTAGCCACTCCCATTCTGCCTCATCCAGGTTTTGTGTTAATTCTGCTCTTAAATCTGAAGACATAACTCCACAATTTTTCTTGGCTTACAGATTATTTTACCTTAAATAGCAAGAAGGCTCACACTGTACCTGTACTCAGGTCAGTGTTGAGATGAATTGCGCGTGAGTCGAGTTGCTCCCGTCTCGACGTTTTTGAGCGAAGCGAAAACAGGAAAAGACTACAGCGACGAGACGAACAAAATATTTTTTTGGGTAGCACAACAATATCAATTTGTGTGATCATGAATGTATAAACCTTGTGTTACACAAATACATCCACAATAAAAATCCCCTATTTTAATGGGGATTTCCTTATTTGCCTATTGCCTTTTAACCAAATTGACACGAAAGAATGAGAGTTTTAATCAATCAGTTCTGGAGTAGGAACTTGTGTGTCAATCTCTGCTTGAGATAAAGCTGGGAGTAACCAGTCGCTTTCACCAATCTTGAAGACTTTAGCAGGTTCAACATTCAATGCGATCGCACCAGTCCCCGGATTAACTGTAGCAACCGACTGTGTACCGTCAACAAACTTAACGGCAATTGCTTCAGTTAGTTCTTGTGCTGGAGTATTTGGGCTGAGAACTACCTGAGTACCTGCGGGTAAGTAGATCCCATCGCAATCCCAATCATCATCGGTGATTTGTCCTGCTGCTAAGTAATAGAGTTGGGTTGGAGATTTTTTCGGTTTATTAGCATAAACTGCCAACGTCTTTCCAGTTTCATTACGGCACTGCGCCCGCTTCTTAGCAGTTTCTATAATATTCTTCTGAAACTGTAATTGTGCCAGTCGCTGCTGAAATTCTTCAGGTGTATAGCCAGCTTGCTCTGGTGTATCCTTCGCGGCTAGAAGTTGATTGAGTGCCTGAGTTACCTCAGCATAATCAGCCCCTTTTGTGAAATCCTTACCTGCCCAAGAAGGTTGAGCAATCATCAAATTAACGATAAATACAAGAGCGACAAGAACAATTTTTAAAAGCTGCATATTTTTCTCCTTTGTTTAATCATAGTGTCTAGATTGACAAAAAACGTCATGCTTAAGTTAGAAGTTATTTACTACTTTAGTAATATATAACATGAGAAGTTTTTGATTTTTTTCGCTCAATTACAAATCTTCAAGTTTTATTTTAGGACTTTGAATTGTTTTGATCAGCCCCATTAAAACTAAGCAAATAACTGTCAAAGCAAATGGAGTTAGTGAGGCACTGTCTAAGATAATAAACACGCCTAAGCCCATCAAGATAAAGGGAACAAAATTAGTGCCATAG
Source organism: Nostoc sp. UHCC 0702 (assembly GCA_017164015.1). GTDB lineage: Bacteria > Cyanobacteriota > Cyanobacteriia > Cyanobacteriales > Nostocaceae > Amazonocrinis. The sequence continues at coordinate 230,787 of CP071065.1, read as the reverse complement.
TGGGTTAGTAGATTGGCGAGCGCACTTTGGCAAGTCAGCTTGTATGCTATGTAGCACCAAATCCCAACCAATAGCATAAATATTCCAATGATTACCAGCAATTCAGAAAGTACAGTGTTAGCAAACAATGGCATATATATGCCTACATTATCACTACCATTAGCTATGGTAATAGCCGTCACACTATAAGTTTGGGGAGACATAAAAATAGCAAAGGTAGAAGCGTCAACAGATTCGGTTTCTAACTCCTTTGGAGATGAAGAATCGCTGTTTAAACTCAGTAAACCATTTAGCCCAATAGTGATAGGAACCAAACCCAGAAGTCCAATCCAATGGGCTGGTAATACTAAACCTCCTAAAAAACCAATTAGGCTGATCATAACTAAAGTACAGAATCCCAGGTACTGGCCAATCACGATATGCTGAGGACGGAAAGTTGCATTCACCTGAGAAAAGAATAATGTCAGGATAACTAAATCATCTAGATTGGTGGCTATAAAAGCTGTGATTCCAGTAGTGATTACACTAATAAATTCATTCATTTATTTATAAGAGTTCCAGGTAATTTGCTCTAAAGTATGCTCCGGTTAAAATCGGTAAAAACTATGAAAGAGAACAGGTAACTCTTAAAACTAAATATTGCTTGGATATACACATTCACCATGATTCAGTTCTCAAATTCAACCATCTAGCCAGAGTTAGAGATAACTAAGCCAAAAAGATGGGAAAAATTGTGCATATTGATAAAAATTCAATGTCAAGTGTTCGGTAGAAAAAGACGATAGGATTCGCTGTCCATCAAAATTCTGTAGCCCAGCCACATTAGTACGAAGGGAAATATCTTGCTAGCATAGCGACTGAGGACGAAAGCAATACCAGGTAGGCGAGTTAGGTTATAAGACATCAACAGCCAGCAGAAAACAATCAAATAGCAAATTGGTATGATTACGGACAGATTTTGGATTGAGCTGGTGGCAAACAGGGGTATATAGATCCCCAGATTGTTACCACCGTTGGCAAGGGTGACCGCAGAGACGCGATAGGTCTGGGGATCGCGGATTACGTCCCAGAGCGATCGCTTTCTAGAATCAAATCCTCGAAATTTAGAGTTGATTTTCCGATTAGCTGACTTATCTTCAGCTGAATCATCCTGATTAAGGTTGCGTAAATTGTTCAAGCCAATGAGTATCGGCAGAATCCCCAATAAACCAGTCCAAGTTGACGGAATTGCTAGACCCACCAAGAAACCAAGCAAACTTACTATCACTAATCCCGTGAACCCTACAAGCTCACCAATCACAATATGCTGAGGCCGAAAAGTACGATTAACCTCGCTAAAAAAAGCAGTCAGATAAATATTGTCATCAAACGTTGTTGCTACAGCAACAGCTAGCCCGATCTTAATCGTTGCAATTAACCAATCCATCACTATCCCTCGCTCAACACCTGTCTGATGACCGAAACTAGCGATCGCCCAACCTGAGCAATCAGCCCCGTGATATGGAGAAATATTAATTTGACATCCTCACCGCCCTAAAAGTGCGGGGAAACACCCAACACTCACGACTTGGGTTTCTGCTTCTTTCCATTACTGGATTTTCGCAACTGCACTTTAGACTAGCGATTTAATCTTGGGTATTGGTTCAACTCGCCATCATCCAAAAACGTAATTTCTCTCAAACCCTTATTCCTAAGTTATTAGGACTTACGCACTCAGATCCCCCAACCCCTGATAAATTGGGGGCTTTAGACGTTCCCTCCAATTTATCGGGGGATTAGGGTTTCAGGTTTCACTGCGTAAGTCCTAGTTATTTAACAATTTCTCTAACTTCAAAAAAAATGGGGGAACCCTCAGTAATAATATATAAATGGCCTTAAAAAGTATAACACTCTGACTGCATTCTCGTATGTAATGCGCTATTCATTCGCAGCATCTATCAGTGGAGGGTTTTCAGCCCAAATCGGTCACAATCAGCCGCCTAACCAATAGATGGTTAGTTCAACAAAGGATTCTTATGATTAGCCGTTTGATTAACCTTCTGCCTAGAGGCACAGATCCCAACATCTTACAGTCCCTCAGAGCAGCCACTCGGATATCGGCTGCCTATAAGTTTGTAGTCCTATTTTGTATGGGCTTTGCTGCAAGTTTTGTCTTGACTCTGGCTTTTGACGGTCATGCTGTTGCTGCTTCTGAATCTGCTAATACACCCTCTTCTCTACTAGATCAGTTCAAAATACCCAACAATTCGACAATTCGGTTACTAGAAACCGTGGGACTATTTGTGGGGGGCATAATTTTTTGTATAGTTTTGGATCGCTGGTTTTCTAATCGTTCTGCTACAGCTAGCAACACGCCCTTAGCTGAACAGACGCGGCGGCTCAAGCAACTGAAAATGGGGTATCCAGAGGGGATGACAAATCTGGAAGTTCTCCGGACTCAAGGCTTCTTGGAAAGGCGTTTGCAGCCGTTCGGGCTGAGTGTCGCTTGGTCAAGTTTTTTATCAGCTTCTTCTTTGATAGAGGCACTTAGCAATGGGACGATTGATTTCTGCGGTGGTGGTGGCACGGCCAGCATCTTCTCTCAAGCAGCAGATCATGTATTTGTGCGGGTAGCTAAAGAAAAATATACCGCTCCCAAAGGTCAAGCGATTCTGGTACCGGAAGATTCGCCGATTCAGACCCTTGCCGACTTGAAGGGTAAAAAGATCGCTTTTGACAAAGGCTCAAGCGCACATTATATACTTGTGCGATCGCTGGCAAAAGTAGGCCTCGATTTTAGCGACATTGAGCCAGTTTATCTGACACAACCGGAGGCGCTGCCCCGATTCTGCCGGGGTGAGATCGATGCTTGGGTGATTTGGGTTCCCTACACAGCTACTCAAGCCCGAAGTGCCTACCCAGGGCGATCGATTGCCGACCTAGAGAGCATATTTGGTGACAAAGCTTCTTTAGAAGTTCCGACTTATTACTACGCAATTCCAGAAATGGTACGCGACTATCCCGACCTGCTCAAGGTGATTTTAGAAGAGGTAAACGAAGCTGGAACTTTGGCTAAGAGACAGGAATTAGAAGCGGCTCAACGATTGGCACAAAACCATGAAATCGATCCATCCATCGTAGAAACTTTACAGCAACATAGTTCAGAACGCGCCATTATCCCAATTGATGACCAATCGCTGACTGCTCTACAGCACCAGGCAAATATGTTTAGAGATTTAAATCTGATTCCTGAGCGGATAAATGTGAAAGATGGAACCTATAGCTTGCAGACCAAGCAAAACTGGACTTATTAACAGTTATCAGTTATTAGTCAACGAATTTTGGATTTTAGATTTACGATTTTGGATTGACCCCGACCACAAGGGTGCCTTGCTCAGGGATGCAAGAATTTTAAATTTTGGATTTAGCTCCAAAAATGTTTTTAACCACTCATACTTCGTACAGCCATACAGTTCAATCGCCACCCAACTATCCGCCCCACATATCACCGCACAAATGGCAATAGTCAAAATATCAATTAACTTGTGTCGCTTCGTGCGATCTATTCGTGGGTCTGACATTTGTGCGAAGTGGTCAGCAATGGTGATTTTGGGCTTGAGTTTCACACTTTTCTAGGGCTTTACTCTATTTTTACTATGACTTTACCATCAATACCCGATCGCAAGCACCTTCACACCACACGCGATCGCTGTCCTTGTTCCTTGCTTAGTACATATGTCCTATATTTAGATGCGTTTGCCCTGGGAGTCAGCCACACTAAGACCGTGAAAAAGAGGCATTAATCCCAATTGGCTGTGAAAGAGAAGTCCCAACAAGAAAACGATCCAAAGGGTTATAATTTTTTCTTGATGTTTGATTACCATACTGTTTTGCACTCCCATTATTTTCCAGTAATTCGAGTTTGGGTAGCTAACAGAATAAGAATAGAGTAGCAAGGATATTGTAGCGATAGAATGCTTTTAAGCTTTTCATTTTAATTAGTGAGTTGGAGAGCATAATAGCTGCCACCTTCAGATATCTATAGTACTCTCTAAATCATATTTGAAGCAACTAAATTTGAGATTTTTGTAACGATTTGAAGGCTTTCAGTACAACTTATACAACCTAGATGCAATTCAACCTTGATTTCCAACAGCAGAATGTCACAGTAAATCTGGTTAGTAGATTTGCGATCAAAAAATTATGAAATTTGTAAAAGTATTTTTTGCTGCCGTTACATTAATTACTGCTTCAGTTAGCCCCGCCTTTGCTGATGCCAAAGTTGAAATTTTAGGTGCAAGTTATGGTGGTAGCGGTTGTCCTGCGTAATGTGGGTTAAATACTTAGCCTCGGCGAGGGGATGAGAAATTGTTCTGGGGTGGATCGGGGTGGGTGCGATCGCTAGAACAGCGATCTGCTGATGGTAGAATAAGTCTAAAATTAAGAATATTCATCATGTTACATGAATTTCTCTTAGCAGAACGTGACGAAATTCTCGCCTTGTGTTCAAAAAAGATCGCGCGTCTTGCTGATTCCATGAGTTCTGAGAAACCTGGCAAAGCATTGCCCCCTTACTAACTCCTAACTCCTAACTTATAATTAAGCTTCTGCTTTCATCTCATCAATTTCAAACAAAGATACCATTACTCCAGCAATGGGAATAGAGATAAAAACACCGAGTAAACCTGCTACTCTAGCACCTACTAACAAAGCAAAAAATACCACAACAGGATTAAGATTGAGGGCATTTTGCATAATTCGTGGTGCAATCAAATTATCTTGTATCTGTTGGAGTACGATGCAAGCTATCAATACTTTCAAGGCTAACCAAACACCTTGAGACAAAACTACTAAAGTAATTGTAGCAATTCCTAATGTTGCTCCTATACCAGGAATAATGTCAATAATTCCGACTATGACTGATAACACCAAAGCAAAAGGTACGTTTAATAATAAGAAAACTAGAAAAGTCGCACTCGTTAGAAATAAACTCAATAGCAACTGACCTCGAAAAAAACCTAAAAAAGCGCGTTTGATAACATTTGTAAATCTATTGCGGCGCTGCCTTGGTATTATTTTTAAAAGAAAATTCCAAAGCTTTTCTCCATCTAGCAGCATGAAAAAAGCTACAACTGCAATCAATATAAAAGTTACGAAATTAGTTAAAAATCCTTGCAAAATAGCCAAACTAGTTACAAGGCTTGATACAGCTTGATTGCGTAATTGTTCTTCAATGAAACTTAAATCTACCTGAAGATTACGACTTTGCAAAAATGCTTCTAATCGCTCTAATAAAGGTATTAAAGAATTTAAAAACACACTGATACTATCAATTAATTGTTGCCCTTGGGATAAAATCGTTAAACCTACGGTAATTACTAAACCACCAATAATCACAATACTAAGCAAGAAAACAACAAGAACCGCGACACCGTGGGGTAAAAAACGCTGCAACCAATCTACAGGATAGCTGAGTAAAAAAGCTAAAATTGCAGCAAATGTGAAAATCACAATGACCGCTTCAAAGTAAGCTAAAAGCTGCACAACTGCCCAGCCAGAAGCAAACAACAGCAAAAAGCGGACTAACGCCAAATTATTCAATCTATCCCAAATATTCTTGGCTTCAAGACCGCTCATATAATTTTGGATTTTGGATTTTGAATTTTAGATTGTAAATTTTTCCACTAAGGGTACAAAAAACCCAGTAGTAGAGACGATCCGGCGAATCGTCTCTACAATTACGAATTACGAATTGGTATGAGATTTTTTAAACATATAGAAATAGAGTAGCGATCGCCATCCCCCTAAAGCATATTTATTGAGTTCTCCGTTAGCGCCCTAAATCATGCATTTCATTAATAACTGTTGCACACTTACGTGTCACCGCCTCCAATTCTTCTTTATTAGTGGAACTGGGACTATCAATCATCGGCGCAATCCTAATAGTAAGGGGAACTGCACGGGGTATTTTCGAGCCTTTTTCTAAAATTCCTTCGGTACCCCACAAACTCACCGGCAATAGTGGTGCTTTTGCCTTTGCGGCTAGCAGTGCTGCACCTCTTTTAGGGTCAGTGATTTTTCCATCTGGGGTGCGAGTACCTTGCAAAAACACACCTACAGCCCAGCCTTTTTCAAGATATTCTAAAGCCGAACGGATGGCAGTGCGATCGCTAGTTCCCCGACTTACTGGATAAGCGCCATACAATTTAATTACTTGCGCCAAAACTGGGATTTCAAACAACTCTTCTTTGGCCATGTACGCCACCGGACGGCGTACACAATTAGAGACAATTGGCGGATCAAAGTAACTAGCGTGATTACTCACCACCACCACCGGCCCTGATGGGGGAACATTTTCCTCACCATAAATATTGCCCCGAAAGTAAGAATGAAGCATGGGGCTGACGACCGACCATTTAAAGGCGTGGTAAAGTGCCAGACTAATAAAAGGTTCACGGCTTCGAGACATAAAAATTAGGGGATTGGGGATTGGGGATTGGGAATTGGGATTGGGGATTGGAGATTGGGTATTGGGGATTGAGTATTAAGAAAAAATTTCCCAGTCCCTAGTACCTAGTCCCTAGTACCCAGTCCCTAGTCCCCAGTCCCTAATCCGGCAACTCAGCGGCATTACGGACGTTCTTTAAGATTAAACCAGGGGTGGTGCGTTTAATCAAACCTGTCAGTACATTGCCAGGGCCAATTTCCATTACTTGCTTAATATCATTGACTGGTAATTGTAGAGAAATTTCTCGCCACCGTACTGAACCAGTCATTTGTTGAGTTAAGCGCTGTTTTAAAATTTCGGCATCAATAGATGCAACTGGTTCTGCATTAGACAACACTGGCACAGTAGCTGGCTGAAATACCACTGATTCTAGAATATCTCGGAACTCCGCAGCCGCAGCAGCCATTAAGGGTGAGTGAAATGCCCCAGACACTTTTAGGGGAATTGCACGTTTAGCCTTGACTTGAGACATCACCGCTTGTACAGCTTCTGGAGTACCGGAAATTACTACCTGAGTTGAGCTATTATCGTTTGCCAACACCACATCGGGAGTTTCGGCGATGACTTTTTCCAACTTATCCCGGTCAAAGTTCATCAAAGCTGCCATCATCCCACCTACAGTACTATCCATGAGTTCAGCACGGCGTTTGACTAGGTGTAATCCCGCTGACCAATCAAAAACACCAGCAATATAAAGCGCTATGTATTCTCCTAAACTGTGACCAGCAACTAAATCTGGCTTGTGTCCCCGTTCTCGAACGAGATCGGCTAGAATACTTTCCACCACATACAGACTTGGTTGAGTATATAGCGTGTGTGATAACTTCTCTTCTTCGTTTTGACATATTTCCGTTACAGACCAGCCCAAAATTGCCTCGGCTTGGTCAAATTTTTCTTTAACGGATGGTATATCTAATAAGTCCGTTCCCATTCCCTGTGTTTGAGAACCTTGTCCGGGAAACACCCATGCAGTTTTAGTCATTGGTCATTAGTCAGTGGTCAGTGGTCGAAGAAGTGAACAGTTAAGAGTTCTGAGTGAGGAGTTAATTAAAAACTCATAACTCCTAACTCCTAACTCTTAACTCTTTACCTTCCCCATTGAAAAATTGCCGCGCCCCAAGTCAGACCGGCACCAAAGCCGGATGTGGCAATAATGTCATTGGGTTTAATTTTTCCTTGCCTTACAGCTTCATCTAGGGCTAGAGGAATAGAGGCGGCGGAGGTATTACCGTAATTAGCAACATTGCTAATTACTTTATGTTCTGGAATATTTAGACGTTGGGCTACAGCATCAAGAATCCGCTGATTAGCTTGATGCAAAAGTAACCAATCTATTTGCTCAACACTCAAGTTAGCTTGAAACAAGGCTTTATCGATAATTTCTGGCACTTTTTGGGCAGCAAAGCGGTATACTTCTTTGCCATTCATGGTTATGGGTTGGAATGTGCCTTGAGTAATCTGTGTGCCTGGAATCAGTTCTTGGGGTGATGCTTTATAATTCAGGTTGAGGTAATGATTTTGAGTGCCATCACTTTTGAGGGCAAATCCGAGTAGGCGATCGCTATCATTCGCCTGCAATACTACCGCTCCAGCACCATCACCGAACAATACACAAGTACGTCGGTCTTGCCAATCTACCCAACGGGAGAGGATATCTGCTCCTATCAACAGTACATTTTGATAAACTCCTGTTCTGATGTATTGGGCAGCTGTTATTAGCCCAAATACAAATCCGGAACAAGCGGCTGTCAAATCAAAAGCTACTGCATTAGTGGCTCCTAATTGGGCTTGTATCCTACAAGCGGTGCCAAACAAGTCATCAGGCGTAGATGTTGCCAGCAAAATCAAATCTAAGTCGGTTGGTTTAATTTTGGCGGCAGCGATCGCTTGATTGCTAGCAGCTGTTGCAAGTGTAGTCAATGACTCACTAGGAAGTGCCAAACGCCGTTGACTAATTCCTGTTCTTGTGGTGATCCACTCGTCTGATGTTTCAACCAGTTGACTTAGTGCCTGGTTGTCGATGGAAGTTTCTGGTACTGCCGAGCCACTTCCGATAATTGCTATGCCTAATTTTTCCACTCCTGCCCTCCCAAGCTATCAGCTTTTAGTCAATAGTCAATAGTCAATAGTCATTAGTCATTAGTCATTAGTCATTAGTCATTAGCTATGAGTTAATTTGCATCCAGTAACAACCAATTTATTTTTGTGGCGTGGGCATTTTTACAGCCCGGACAGTGCAAACTAAATACAGGACAGCTGAATTTTTGACTATTGATTGACTATTGACTGCTTAATGCTGATTGCTAATCACTTTCTTGCTGTAGGATTTCATATTGGGACTGGAGTCGTTGCAATACCTGATTATCCACAGCTTCTTTTGCCATACGAATGGCATTATAAATTGAGGGCGCTTGAGAGCTACCGTGGCCGATGAAACAAATTCCTGCCACGCCCAAGAGCAAAGCACCACCATGTTCTGCGTGATCCATTCGTTGCTTAATTCGCTTGAGGTTGGGTTTTAAAAGTGCCGTGCCGATTTGACCGTGCAATCCTTGTGGTAATTCTTCTCGCAATATTTGCAGAATTACTTCTCCAACAGCTTCGGCAAATTTTAATAACACATTGCCCACAAAGCCATCGCATACAATCACATCAAAGTTACCGGAAAGCACATCACGCCCTTCGGCATTACCAATAAAAGTAATTTGGGAATTTTCCCGCAGCAGCTGGTGAGCGCGCAGAGCTACCTCATTACCCTTAGTATCTTCTTCACCAATATTCAATAAACCTACTTTGGGTTCGGTTGTACCCAACACGCACTGACTATAAATTGTCCCCATGACTGCGAACTGCTCTAAAAACTTAGGGCGGCAGTCTACATTAGCGCCGACATCAAGTATTAGTACTGGTTTGCCAGCGATGATAGTAGGAAAAACCGTTCCAATAGCTGGGCGGTCAATTCCTGGCAATCGTCCCAGGCGGAGCAATGCTGCTGCCATTGCTGCCCCAGAGTGCCCAGCAGAAAACACGGCATCTGCTTGCTGATTCTTAACTAAATCCATCGCTACATTAATGGAAGCCTTTCGTTTGCGCCTAACAGCGTTTAAAGGCTCCTCATCCATTGCGATCGCTTCTTGGGCAGGAACGATCTCTACCTGCTGCAAATTCGTTTTTGGTGGCAACGCAGCTTCAATTTGCTGGGGATCACCCACCAACAGGACTTTTACACCCAACTCTTCCATTGCTCGCAATGCGCCAGCAACGATTTCTCCGGGTGCATGATCCCCTCCCATTGCGTCAATTGCTATCCGTACGCCAGTCGATCTCATCGCTCAGAGCTTCTAGAAACCTTACAAATTTTACCAGATGGCTTTGCTGAAAAACCGTAACTTTCTGACTGCCAAATTACGCTTGTCGCTATTGCAACAGGTTTTGGCGGCTAGCCCAAGATAGCATGAATTTGGGAATTGGGGATTGGGGATTGGTAATTGGTAATTGGTAATTGGTAATTGGTAATTGGTAATTGGGGATTGGGAATTGGGAATTGGTAATTGGTAATTGGTAATTGGGGATTGGGAATTGGTAATTGGGGATTGGTAATTGGTAATTGGGGATTGGTAATGGGGAATTGGTAATTGGTAATTGGGAATTAGTTATTTTCTCCCTCATCTCCCTCATCTCCCTCATCTCCCTCATCTCCCTCATCTCCCTCATCTCCCTCATCTCCCTCATCTCCCTCATCCCCTCATCTCCCTCATCCCCTCATCTCCCCATCCCCTCATCCCCTATTCAGCGCCTAGCACCCAGTTAATCAATGTGCGGACGCCGTAACCTGTTGCTCCGGTGTTGTTGTAGCCATTGTCTTTATCTGCCCACACTGGCCCGGCAATGTCTAAGTGCGCCCAAGGGGTATCTTTGACAAATTGCTTGAGGAAAAGGGCTGCGGTAATGGAACCACCAGGACGAGGCCCGGTGTTTTTCATATCGGCAATGCCAGATTTCAATCCTTCAAAATATTTTTCTTCCATTGGCATCCGCCAAATTTTTTCCCCTGAGGCTTCAGCAGCTTTCTCTAGCTGGGAAGCTACACCATCATCGGGAGTATACAAACCGGCAATGTCGTCGCCCAAGGCAATCACACAAGCACCAGTCAGGGTAGCTAAATCGACGATCGCATCTAATCCTAATTTATCGGCAAATACTAAGGCATCTGCTAAGGTCAAACGTCCCTCAGCATCAGTGTTGTTGACTTCGATGGTTTTGCCGTTAGATGCTGTGAGGATATCACCAGGGTGCATGGCATGACCGCTAATCATGTTCTCAGTGGCCGCCGAGATAAAGTGTACTTCAACTTCTGGCTTTAACTGACCGATCGCTTTGGCTGCACCCAAGGTAGCAGCTGCACCACCCATATCAATTTTCATGGTTTCGATGCCGCTACCAGCACCTTTAATGTTGAGTCCGCCAGAGTCGAAGGTTAAACCTTTACCAATAATTGCCAGTTTTTTCTTAGGTGTACCTTCTGGTTTGTAGGTGAGATGAATAAATTTTGGTGGCAAGTCTGAAGCTTGGGCGACTCCTAAAAATGCACCCATGCCCAACTTTTCACAATCTTCCCGTTCCAAAATTTCTAGTTGCAAACCGTGTTCTGTGGCGATCGCTTGTGCGGTTTCGGCTAATGTAATCGGTGTTACCGCATTGGCTGGTGCTGCTACTAGTTGCCTTGCCAAAAATACACCAGACACGATTTGATTAGCGCGGGCAATGGCTGCTTCTTGTCCAGCGAATCCCAGTAAATCTACGGATTCTATTTCTGGGTCTTTATCTTCTGGCTCAGACTTGAAGCGAGTATCTTTGTAAAGTACTAGTTCTGTTCCTTCTGCAATCGCTTGGGCTGTTGCCGCTGGATCATTGTTCCATAAAGGAAAACTAAAGCCCAAAGTTTTGCTTTTTTGCTTTTTCGCTACCTTGGCAGCAGCAGCAGCAGCACGTCGCACAGTGTCTAATTTTAGCGCTTCTGGTTTACCCAAACCTACGAAAATCACTTTCTTAACTGAGCTACCAGCACCCACACGAGTGAAAATCGTGCTGTTGGCTTTGCCTGTGATATTGGCTTTGCCTGTAAATTGTTCTTCGGCAACTAGTTCTTTTAAAATGCCGCCAAACTTCTCGTCTAAAGTCGCTAGTTCACCGGTGAACTCTACTGCACCTTCAAATAATCCAATTGCTAAAGTATCACCCGCCCATTCCAATAAAGGCGTATCACTAGGTTGAATTGCCATGTTGGGATTTTGTGTAAATATTCCTTCTTGTACCAGTATTGCTTAAAATTCTTTTTTCAGACTGAGGGGCGAGGGGGGATGAGGAGATGGGGGGATACGGAGATGGGGAGATGAGGGAGATGAGGGAGATGAGGGAGATGAGGGGGATGGGGGGACAATTGACAACTGTCAACTGACAACTGTCAACTGACCAATGACTATTGACTATTGACTATTGACTTTAAATCAAATCAAATTTGTTGGCGATCGCTTGAATAATCTCTTGTTCAATTGGTGTAACCTTACTGTCAAGCCTGGCAATTTTTTCACACTGTGCCAGTAAAGGTATGGCAAAATCACGGTTCAACTGATTCAGCAGTGTTTCCAAAGGCTGGGGTGATTTAATATTTTGGGCAATCACATCTAAGGAGGCAGGACTGAGGTTTATAGCTTGCAACTCTGGTAAAATTTCTTCCCAGGTCTTCTCTGGATGACTGGCAAGGATCATGTGAACTAAAATTTGATCCATTACCGATTCCTGAGCGATCGCTGTTTCTAGATATTTTTCACTCTCTTGTTTTAAACTTGCTAGTGTCTGGGGTGATGTCAGCGATACTGATGGATCTTGCTTGGCTTCATAAAATCGACAAGCTGCATACCCCAACGAATAAATCATTGTCGCATTTGAACTAGCTGCGATCGCTGCACCAGCAAAAGGCACGTTTCGCAGTAAGCCTAATCCCGCAGCTTTCAAAAGACGACCGCCACCCAATGCTAAACCAAAAATTGCTAACACTTCTCCTTTACGAGCAGGATCTTTTAAATCTAACCCATAGGCAGATGCAATTTGATAAACCATTTCTGACTGTAATTCTGTTGTGGCTGCTAGATCAATAGCAAACAATGCCGTTGCTATTCCTGGTAAAATACTAGTTGCTAATCCAATGCCGCCTGCTTTGGTTGCTTTTTCTACCATGATGCGGTGAGAAATCTCACTGGGTGATTCCTGGGGATATTTTTGCTTAAGCTTGTTTACCCCTGTTTCTGCTTTTTCTAGATCAACAACATTGGTAGAACCAATCAACCAATTTAAATTTAATACTCCAGATAGTTTACGAATTAGCCAATTTTCGCTCAGGCGATTGACGACTTCACCAGTAGCTTGAGTTGTTTGCTCAATTAACTTTTGTGTTTGTTTTGCAGCAACTGCTCCGACTTCTATAGCCGTGGTGAAAACTTCTGTGCCAGTTTGAGCAACAGTTTGTGCAAAAGACTCAAATAAAGAGGGTTCGTCTGGTACTGATGGTTGAGCCTTGATTTCTACTTCTGACGCTTTTGTAGGTGAATTAAATGATTCCTTCACCTCTGTTTCTTGTTGGGATTTGTCTTGCATTGTTAAGCACTGTCCTGAAAGTCTTCCTATTCAGGTTGTAGCGAAGGGGTGAGGCGCTTGACATCTCCCAACAAGCACAAATTGTTATATCGTTGGTATGCTCTCCAGACATCTAAGGCTGGCAGATAAGCTAAAACACATTTAATTTGCACCATGACTTTATTTAGTTGTTCTTTCTCATTGGTCATTAGTCAATTGAAACGAGAATGTTTTCTCAATATTTTGCTAAAAATATAGAGTTGCAAAACAGTTTATCCCTCACAAGGATTGAAACGTCTTGACCCTATGTCACCCACTTGTTACAATTAAGTATTGCCAAACAGTTTATCCCTCACAGGGATTGAAACCTGCTGCGTGTTGTTTAAGTTCTGGTAAAGTCATGCGGCGAGTTGCAAAACACTTTATCCCTCTTAAGAATTGAAACGCTTAAAACTTACTCAATCCCTATTGGGGATTGAAACTAAGACTATGTTAGAAACCACAAACCTGAAAAATATCTCCAAAAAATTCGCTATAACCAGAAATCGTGCTTCTTTCAAGGAAAATGAGGCAATGAGAGCTATTGCATATAGCATGGATTTACTAATACCTGGTTTGTATATATGGCTACTTGGTTTTAGTTTTCGCATTGGCGGGAGCGTACCAGATGATATTCCCTATAAATATCCCGGTGAAATTCACAGTTCCACTGGAATTGCTTTAGTATTACCAGGATATAGGATTTTTACGACTTACCAGGGTGGCTATGACCCTAAACAGACACCAAATACATTTTAATTGTGCGGTACTCGACTCAAATACTTTTGAAACCTTAATGACTCAGGCAGGGTATTCAATCTCAGGTAGCGCACCTGCACAGTCTAATAGAATAAAAGTATGGTGGATTCATAACGAATATCCAAGAGTCGAGTCCGTATATAGTTCAGACAAGAGAATAGTGATAACGGCATATCATGTTAACTGATATTTTTTATTTTTATTAATATTTAAAAAGTTACTTTCTTTCCAGAATCATCCACAACTTCAGATCCCCGACTTCTCAAAGAAGTCGGGGATCTTGTTTCTCACTTAGCTATTTTTGGTTTGTATTAATGAGTTTAATGAATTACGCTGTAGCCACGCACATAGTTTTATATTTGCTCTGTCATCTTTCCTTAGTCCGCGCAGGATGCGATCGCTCTTCATCCTAACTTTATCCTTTCACCTCTAACCCCTTAACTTTATCAGTCTTACTTTCTATAAATTTTTGGCTTTTGAGAATTTCATAGAGGTTAATATTTTTCTCTAATAAGCAAGCGTGTCCACTCTCAGGCAATATCATCATCTTGGCGTTAGGTAAAATATTTGCTATCCGCCTGACTTCAATTACAGAAGGTAAAAGCCGATCGCTAGCACCAGCAATCAACAAAGCTGGTTGTTTGAGGTCATGTAACTGGTTTTCGTCAACTTCAAACTCTCTTAGCAAAGACAACCGCCAATGCACTGTTTGGGGTGGTACAGAACGCATTGTTTTCAGCAATTCATGGCGATCGCTTCTGGTCATGCGTTCTAAAGATGCTAAAAACGGTAATAATCCCAATGCGCCAAAATCATAAAGGCTTTCTGGCACAAAGTAAGTTAGCTGAGATGCCCAATTCAGCACAGGGCGCAGATGAAAGGCTGAAGCTGGGTTAATTAGGATAATTCGCTTAAACAAAAGCCGCGCTTTAATTGCCACTTTCATCGCCAAACAGCCCCCAAAGGACTCGCCACACAAGTAAACTGGTCTAGTGGAGCTTTTTTCTAATTCTGCCTGGATCAAGCCCAAGACATTATCCACTAGCACGTCCCAACTAGTGAGGTCTTTCCTGGGGATCGCCAAACAGCGCACGTCAAAGCTTCTTTCTAATCCCGCAGTTTGCGATCGCAATAGTTGACCAGTTCCATCCATTCCTGGCAAATACACAAACAATGGATAGTCTAGTTGTACTCGTTTAGGAGTCAGGAAACAGGGTTTTAGCTCAACTTCTAGCATTGTTAAATTTAAATTAATTCAATTAAACTTATAGCTCTTATAGAGTTTTACTTATACAAAACTAATACTTTATCAGTCTGGGATAATACTACCTTTGCAGTGGTATACTGCGTTTACAAGTCTAATAAAATCAGAACCTCACTCAGCAACAACTAAATTGAATATATCTTGATTACTCAAGGGCAAATCAATTTAGCACAACTAATATAATAATTAGTTTGTCGGCAAAAAAGCCGAATTAATTCCAGAAAACTAGTTACATAATTTCTGTGGTTGTCCTTCATATATGACTCTAGGTATACAAAAGTATATTTTCTATACCTTTTAGCTGTAATTGTCACATTTTCAATGTGCAATTCGTTAATAACATCCTTGATGTAGTAATTGGGCAATTTCACTGTAGCAGTGTTCTGTTAGTTCAGCGACAACAGTTTTTGCTTGTTTGCCATGATATTTCTGTTGATGTTGGGGAGTAATCCAGTAAGGACGACCGATTAATACGGCAAGCCGACGATAGATTACTAAGGGATGCCAACCAGATTGATTAAATAAAGGTTCTGAAGGGTCGAATAAACTCAACATCCTCAAAGGAAAACCATTAGTATTGACTTCTTCTAAGGAGGCGATCGCGATCGGTAAAATAGCTAAATCCTGCACATCAGCCCGCAATGCCAAATGAGCAAATCCCCGCTGAAATTCACCCAAATGATTTGGCTGGGTAAATTTCACCATCGGCTTAGTTCCTTCCGGAAATACTCCCACCATCTGCTTTGAACGCAACAATACCTGTGACTGCACAAAAAAGCTTTGTTGGCGGTTTTGGGTTTCCTCCAAAGGAAAGCACCCTAGTTGTTCTGTCACAAACTCCCGCATCACCGGCACTTGTCCCATGTAATGATGGCAAGCAAAACGAATCGGACTTGATAGCGCCGCCATTAAAACCAGTGCATCCATAAAGCTGCGGTGATTGCTGACTACTAACAAACTCGCATCTTGGGGAATGCGATCTTCGTAATAACAGAACATCCGCGTTGACATTGCCGTTAAGAAAGTGCGGGAAAAATCCAGGGGGCTATTTAGACTCATACCTAATCAGTATATTTTTCAGCAAATATCTCAGTTTATCTTGATTTAAATTTTACATTTATTTACTATTACCATGACCACCCTAAGGTAGAAATGTTTTATTCACACAGACAGTTAACTTTTCTGGTTTTCCTGTTCTGTACTTGCAGCCACAATACATATAATAGAAACCATTCAAAATGATTATTACTACTTATTTTTCGTCTTTTGTCCAGAAACTAGCTAGATTTATAGATAATTACAAAATAATTCTCCTCTCTATAAATTTGCTAGCATGATAGTAAAATTTGAAAAAATGGGACTAATGTTATATAATTGCGTGGTTTTGCCGTTGAAAGTCAAAAAAACGTTTTAATAAATTAAATTGTTTTTTTATTTTGTATGAATCTAGTGGATAAAACAGAAAAGACATTTGCACTCACAACACCGTTATATTATGTAAACGATGTCCCTCACGTCGGCAGTGCTTATACAACAATGGCAGCAGACGTTATAGCCCGTTTTCACAGACTTTTGGGTCATCAAGTACTGTTAATTACAGGTACAGATGAACACGGGCAAAAAATTCAGCGATCGGCAGAAAGTGCAGGCAAAGCACCACAAGAGTTTTGTGATGAAATTGTACCCAGCTTTGTCAGCTTATGGCAGTTATTGAATATTCAATACGATCGCTTTAGTCGCACTACCGCCACTCGTCACGAAGCAATTGTGAAAGAATTCTTCGGGCGAGTCTGGGAAAGAGGCGATATATACCAGGGACAACAGCAAGGCTGGTACTGCGTATCTTGCGAAGAATTTAAGGAAGAACGAGAATTGTTAGAAGGGCATCGCTGCCCCATTCATACTAACAAAGAAGTCGAGTGGCGAGACGAACAAAATTATTTCTTCCGCTTATCAAAATATCAAGAACAACTGCAAAAGTTTTATCAGTCCCAACCAAATTTTATCCAACCAGATAGTCGCCGGAACGAAGTATTAAGCTTTGTAGAGCAGGGATTGCAAGACTTTTCAATTTCGCGGGTAAATCTAGACTGGGGTTTTCCAGTACCAACTGACCCGAAGCACACCCTTTATGTCTGGTTTGATGCACTGCTTGGTTATGTAACGGCATTATTAGAACCAGATGCCCAACCAACTTTAGCAAATGCCTTAGGGACATGGTGGCCAATAAACTTGCATCTCATTGGTAAAGATATCCTGCGTTTCCATGCAGTTTACTGGCCAGCAATGCTAATGTCAGCTGGCTTGCCTTTGCCAGAACGAGTATTTGGACATGGCTTTTTGACCAAAGATGGTCAGAAGATGGGGAAAGCTTTAGGTAATACCCTCGATCCCGTCGCCCTAGTGCAACGCTATGGTAGTGACGCCGTTCGTTATTACTTCCTTAAGGAAATAGAATTTGGCAAGGATGGCGACTTTAATGAAGTTAGATTCATTAATGTTCTGAATGCAGATTTGGCAAATGATTTAGGTAATTTGTTAAATCGCACCTTGAACATGGTGAAAAAATACTGTGCTGGAGATGTACCGCCAATTGCCAATGAAGCCATTTCTGCCGAAAATCCTCTGAAAGCGATTGGTTTACGTCTCGGGGAACAGGTAAAGCAAGCCTATGAAGCGCTAGCTTTCAGTCAAGCCTGCGAAGCAATCCTTTTGCTTGTGCAAGCCAGCAATAAGTTTATTGACGACCAAGCACCTTGGTCATTATATAAACAAGGGCAGCAGCAAGAAGTAGAAAAAGTACTTTACGCAGTTCTAGAATCTGTTAGACTAGCAGCTTATCTTTTGTCTCCAGTGATTCCAAATATCAGTAGCGATATTTATCAGCAGCTGGGCTTTGGGATTAACTTTAACGATCAAAGAGAAACTGCGATCGCTGCCCCTTTTTCTACCCATGCAATATGGGGAGTACTATCTAGTAAACAACACTTGGGTACACCCGAACCAATTTTTAAGCGAATAGAACCCCTTAAAAAGGATTAGTCTTTTTAGTCGCTCAATATCTGATTTTGTTCAATTTCTTATTCTCTTGTCAAAAAATTTCATGGGGCTAATATTTTTTAGTCCCAGAAAATTATCATAAACCGCTCTAGCATGTCAAATTTGGAAATTTGTATCAAAACTAACAAGGATAATAACTGAGGTATGACATCAATGTTGAATAATTTGGAAAACGATTCAATATTTACCCCTGAACAAGTTTTAGAGAATCGGGGGCGCGTCGCCATATTTATTGATGGCTCAAATCTATTTTATGCCGCATTGCAACTAGGCATTGAAATAGATTACACCAAGTTACTATGTCGGTTAACTGGAGGTTCTAGACTGTTGCGTGCTTTCTTCTACACAGGAGTAGACCGGACAAACGAGAAGCAACAGGGCTTTTTATTATGGATGCGTCGCAATGGTTATCGAGTCATTGCCAAGGATTTAGTACAACTACCAGATGGTTCTAAAAAAGCCAATTTGGATGTAGAAATAGCCGTAGATATGATGGCTTTGGTAGATTCCTATGATACCGCAGTTTTAGTTAGTGGCGATGGGGATCTGGCATATGCTGTAAATTCAGTCAGCTATCGCGGTGTGCGGGTAGAAGTGGTAAGTTTACGCTCAATGACCAGTGATAGCTTAATCAATGTTAGCGATCGCTATATTGATTTAGAAGCCATCAAAGAAGATATTCAAAAAACTCCACGCCAAAGCTATCCATATCGACCTCTAGCCACTATGGGTTTTTTAGAAGACGCGCGAGATATTGATGGACAATTGGAAATCCAAGATTCATGAAAAACTTTACCTGCAAAGGAATTGAAAATAGGGAATGGTAAAAGAAGTTTCTATTGCTTATTTACTATTACTAAAATCGACAGGTGTCGATTCCTCCTTAGCCATAAGCAAATGATGTTTTTTCGCCAATTTTCTATCAAGCATTAAAAAGCAGGAACATTACCATCAAAAATAGTAACTAACTAATGAGGGAGATGAGGGTGAATCATTATATTTGCTTACTCCCTCATTTTTCCTATTTATAGA
This sequence comes from Nostoc sp. UHCC 0702, assembly GCA_017164015.1. Taxonomy (GTDB): domain Bacteria; phylum Cyanobacteriota; class Cyanobacteriia; order Cyanobacteriales; family Nostocaceae; genus Amazonocrinis. Next base: position 211,513 of record CP071065.1, on the reverse strand, counting down.
TACTATTTATCAAAGCGACATAGTATGAAATTATATTACCTGCCTTTGACTTTATTATTAGTAATTGAGTTAGTTGCTTGTGGAGGCAAATTACCCACAGTTTCTAAAACTAATAATTCAAATTCCTCCTCCCAAGATAGTAATTTGACATTTTTTGGTGTCGCCTTAGAACAGTTTGATGAAGCAGGGCGGCCTATTTGGAAAGTGCAAGCTAAACGAGCAAAATATACTAAAGAAAAACAAATTGGTCAGGCAGAAAATCCATATGGTGAACTATACCAAGATGGCAAAGTAGTTTACCAAATCAAAGCAGAACAGGCAGACATTGAACAAGATGGAAAACAGCTGTTTCTCAAAGGAAAGATATTTGCTACAGACCCAAGCAGTGGTGTTGTCTTGCAAGGCAATGAATTAGAATGGCGTCCCCAAGAAGATTTGTTAATTGTCCGCAATCAACTAAATGGTAGCCATAAACAACTACAAGCAGTGGCGCAGGAAGCGCGAGTTAAAACTCGTGAACAGCGTGTAGAATTTTCGGGTAAAGTAGTGGCAAACTCTGCTGATCCCCAAATGCAAATGCGAACCGAACATTTAATTTGGCAGATTAAAGAAGAAAAATTAATTGCCGATCGCCCTTTACAAATTGACCGTTATCAAAACAATCAAATTACCGACCGTGGCAAAGGAAATTCTGCGGAAGTCAACTTAAAAACAAAGATTGCCACTCTGAAAAAAGATGCCCAGGTAGTCTTACTAGACCCACCAATGCAAATAGATAGTGACTCTATGACCTGGGATATGAACACGGAAACTGTCGCTACAAATACCCCTATGCGCGTATTCCAACGGGCTGAGAACGTTACCGTCACCGCCAATCAAGGTGAAATTAAAATACCGCAAAAAACAGCATATTTAAAAGGAAATGTCAACGCTGTGGGTCAACGTCGTCAGTCTCTCAAATCTCAGACACTCACTTGGTATCTGGACAAGAAATTATTAGAAGGGCAGGGAAATGTAGTTTATCGGCAAATTGACCCACCGTTAAATTTTACCGGGGAAACAGCCGTAGGTAATCTAGAAACCGAAAATATCGTTGTTAGAGGTGGTAAATCTAGCGGTAGAGTAGTCACAGAAATTATTCCCCAGGAAAAAGTTAATGGTCAGTAGTCAGTGGTCAGTGGTCAAAAAGGTCAGTAGTCAATAGTCAAAAACTCGTAAACTGTTGACTCTTGACTTTTGACTTTTGACTTTTGACTCTTGACTCTTGACTCTTGACTTTTGACTTTTGACTCTTGACTCTTGACTTTTGACTCTTGACTTTTGACTTTTGACTCTTGACTCTTGACTCTTGACTTTTGACTTTTGACTCTTGACTCTTGACTCTTGACTTTTGACTTTTGACTTTTGACTATTAACTAACTTCTATACAAAATTTCATTACGACTAGTTGCACCTAGTTCAGGTAATGAGTTGATGGTGGAATGGGGGGTGAGGACATCGGGGACGGTGGTAGCTACTTGTAACTGTTGCACAAGACGTTGCAAAAGTTTGTCCTGTCCAGCACGGAAAGCTGATACATTTGTTCCACGGTTAATGATAGCAAACCAAACTAAACCGCGATCGCGTGTAGGCATCACCCCAGCTAAGGCACTCACATCGCGCAGTGTGCCAGTTTTGATCACCGTAGCAGTGGGAATATGTCTAGAGTGTAATGTTCCCCGATTATCGAAGCCAGATGTCGGAAACAAATCAGCCAAATTCAGTTGGTGGTCGCTTGCTTGTTGTTGCAGCGCCATCAACATCGCACAAGCGGCCCTCGGAGAAATGCGATTTTCTGGCCCCAGTCCTGAACCGTTGATTAACTGAATTTCTGAGTTAGGTACTCTCGCTAAACTGGCAGCAGTGGATTGTACCACAGTTGCGCCTCCTACTGACTCTGCCAGCATCTCTGCCATATCATTATTGCTGAAAACATTCATTTCCTTGATCAGTTTCGGCAACGGCAAAGAGTAGTGACGGACTAACAAGCTTTGTTGAGGATTTGGTTGCGCCTCGTATTTCACAGTACCTGCAATTACGACTTGAGGCTTGGGTGTTCCCTTGGGCATGATTGAGTAAATGAAATTCGCCGGGCGAGTCCAAGTCTTACTATTCAATGCTTGCTTGAGGAATTGACCTGCTATGAGTGGATTACGTTGGAAATTCATTGCGAAATTGCCAGTAATTACCAGATTTCCTTTTACCTGCTTGATCCCCATCTTGTTAAGAGTATTACCAAGAGCGATCGCTTCCTCCCATACAAACAGCGGATCGCCACCACCAGTTATTACTAAATCGCCTTGTAATACTCCATTCACCACTGGCCCCGTAGCGCTAACCAAAGTCTGAAATTGATGGTCTGGGCCCCAAGTTTTCAAAGCAACTAGTGAAGTGGCAATCTTAGTTAAAGAAGCAGCCGGCAGAGGTGTTGTACCTTGATGATTAGCCATCAGCATCGGCCCAGACTGCATCCAAATTCCCTGACTCGGCATCAGATTCTGGGGCACCAATTTCGATGTGATTAAGCCCTTAAAATATTCGGTTACTGTATTATTCCCAGCTGGATTTGGATCAGGGGCAAGAACCAAACCAGGGCTACTTTGCCAAGCCAATGCATTTAATGCATCTGAAGGCTTGATTTGTACTCCAGCCATTTCCAGCCAGAGAGAAACCAAACCTGAACCCAATAATTCCAGCATGTTTTATTCCCCTATTTAGGATTTGAGAGATGATTTACTGTGCTAATATACATGCTTTTTTTCTGCTGATCAGCACTCAGTTATCATAACTAGTGTTTTTATCATCTGTAAGTTAGCTGGATAACATTAATTTTTAAAAGTTACGCAAAACAACAGTAGAGACTATTCATATCAAGTTCGGCTAATTACTTACGATATAGTCGGTTTGCTTGGTAATAGGTAATGGGTAATGGGTAATAGGTAATACTCAAAACCAATTACCAATTACCAATTACCGACCTCCACAGATATCATAAGTGTTTAAACGGACATGATATCATGAATAGCCACTACTGTAATTACGCAACTAGCACACTAAATATAGCCGTAGTCACATAAGTTAAGGCAGTAGAGCGAATAAAACTCTTTGTGTCTTAGTGTCTTAGTGGTAAAAAATCAAAAAACCACAAAAAACACCAAGTCACAAAATCTTTTCAATTCAGCCTATTTTTAGGATTACTGAATCGATATTATAGTACTTATTTCCTTTCTGGATGCGCCTTATCTTCAACAGAAGGTGTACCCATTCGGTTAATTGCGCCAATCATCTGATACAAGCGCCCCAAGTCACGTTGATTGAAAAATAAAACTATGCGCGGTAGACCAACAGTTTCATCTTGTGTTTCTTGAGGCAATGCCTGACTTTTTTGAATCTGTCCTTTCACAAGAATATCGCTGAATTCAGTATTCAGTTGTTCGACCTCAGCGTCAGATAAATCTGAAGTCAAGCGAATCACCAACTGATCCCCAACGTAGCGGCTAGAGTGATAAACCTGGTAAAAACGGGTAATCGCATTACAAGCTACTTCTAGGTTGTCTGTCACCGTGTATAGGCTGGGGTCTTCAGGACTCACAAGACCTGTTTGCACCAGATGCTGATCAATATACTTGCTCCAAGACCGCCAGTAATCACCATTAGGGTGATCGATTAAAACCACGGGTACAGGGCCAAATTTACCTGTCTGGCTTAATGTCATGCACTCAAAAGCTTCATCTTGGGTGCCAAATCCACCAGGAAACAAGGCGACAGCATCACTTTCTTTGAGGAGGAATAACTTCCGCGTGAAGAAATATTTAAAATGAATTAGCTTGGGATCGCCTTCAATAACTGGGTTTGCCTGTTGTTCAAACGGCAAATGAATGTTTAAACCAAAGGAATTTTCTCGCCCAGCACCTTCATGTCCCGCCTGCATGATGCCGCCACCACCACCTGTCATTACCATGAATCCTAATTCCGTCACAGCGCGAGCAAACTCAAGCGCCATTTGGTACTCTGGGGTTTGTGGCGAAAGACGAGCAGAACCGAAGATAGTGACTTTGCGGACATGTCGGTAGTTATAAAACAGCTGCAAACCTCGCTCCATATCTGCTAGAGAGGCCGACAATATCTTCCAGTCAAGACGATCAATATCACTATCAGCCAGACGCAATATAGTAGCAAGTGCCTGCTGAATATATTGCCGATTTTTTAACGTCGGTAAGCGATCAATTAATTCAGCTATATCCGCCTGGAGAGACTCTAATGTGTCAAACGACGCAGATGAGGTCATGAGAACTGCCACCACAATGGCATTACATTCTATCTAATTTTGGTATGGAATTAACAATCACTTCCAGGTTTTTTAGTCCGTAATCCTAGTCAACAAAATTCACTGGGGACTTATGGCGCAATAGTTAAAGAACAGGTCTCAAGGAATAACATATTGGTTTAACGATAGTAAGTTGATACTGTTGACCACGGTAAAAAGAATTTTTGAGACGCGATACTCCGCGTCTCGCAAATTTGTTGCAAATATTTACCTAACACTAAAACAAACAGACAAATCAAAAGGACTTTACTGCCTATTTAGTTTCTGTAAGATACTTTTCCAAAGTAGAAGCTAATGTAGATTTAGGGACAGCGCCGACGACCATATCAACCTTTTGCCCACCTTTAAAAATCATTAAAGTTGGAATGCTGCGGATACCGTACTGGCTGGCAACATTAGGATTTGCATCTGTGTTGACTTTCACAACTTTTAATTGGCCTTCGTATTGCTCGGCAATTTCATCTAAAACAGGAGCTACCATGCGGCAGGGGCCGCACCAAGGCGCCCAAAAGTCAACTAAAACTGGTAGTTCACTTTCTAGTACTTCTGGCTTAAAAGTAGTATCTGTAACTTCTGTGGCTGTTGACATGCCTAAAAACCTTCGCCAATTATATTTCTGAGTTTCGTGAAAATTCTACCATAGCAAAAACAGCAGCATGGAAGCGAAGGATGTACATTTGCAAAGAAGCTCTCGAATTTATTTACAAACATAAGGAACCGCCCGAACAGTAGTCCGGGCGGAGTGTGGTGTGAGGAGTGAACGGAAACATGCGTCTCCGCTATTTCTATTGTAGGCGACATATGTGATTTTTCCAGGGATTGTTTAAGAGTCTGGAAAAATTTCTTTAAGAATTTATAGTTGGCAATGGGGGATGAAAAATTGGGTGCGGTGACAAAATTATTTACTGACGCAGCCCCATCTTGGACGCTACTTTCTTCGGTCATGGGGGCCTTTGAGTTCCCCAGTCCCTTTATTTACCCATGCCTAAATGTTGAGCTTTTTGGTAAACTTTACCTTCGGTTAATAAAGAAGGAGCAATCACAACTTCCACTTGCTGCATTTCTTTGAGATTTTTAGCTCCTAATGTGCCCATGCTAGTCTTTAAGGCTCCCAAAAGATTATGAGTGCCATCGTCTAATCCTGCGGGGCCTGTGAGTATTTGCTCTAATGTACCAGTAGTACCAACGCGAATACGAGTGCCACGGGGCAATACTGGGCTGGGAGTCGCCATCCCCCAATGATAACCCCGTCCTGGGGCTTCAGCGGCTCTGGCAAAGGGTGAACCAATCATCACACCATCAGCACCACAAGCGATGCATTTGCAAATGTCCCCGCCAGTGATTAAACCGCCATCAGCAATCACAGGGATATAATTACCCGTCTGTTGGAAGTACTCATCTCGCGCCGCAGCACAATCAGCGATCGCTGTTGCTTGAGGTACACCCACACCCAAAACTCCACGAGAAGTACAAGCTGCGCCAGGGCCAATCCCTACTAATACCGCAGCCGCCCCAGCTTTTAACAAATTCAAAGTCACTTCATAAGTTACGCAATTCCCCAACACCACAGGAATCGGCATGGAACGACAAAATTCTGCCAAATCTAATGTGACTACAGATTCTGGGGATAAGTGTGCTGTAGAAACTACAGTCGCTTGCACAAAAAATAAATCTGCCCCCGCTTTTGCCACCACCTCACCATATTTACTTGCGCCTGCTGGTGTAGCACTCACCGCCGCAATACCACCAAGTTGTTTAATTTCCTCAATACGTCGTGCAATTAATTCCGGCTTTATTGGTTCTGCATAGAGTTCTTGCATCAAGGAAACAAATTCATCTTTCCCCACAGAGGCAATCCGATCTAAAATCGGGTCTGGGTCAGCATAACGAGTTTGGACACCTTCTAAGTTGAGGACGCCTAATGCTCCCAACTGTGACAAACGTACAGCCATGCGAACATCCACCACGCCATCCATCGCACTGGCAATTATCGGGATTTCTCGCTCAATATTGCCAATCCGCCACTTAGTTTCTGCCAAACTCGGATCGAGTGTTCTGTTACCGGGGACTAGAGCAATTTCATCAATTCCATATGCTCTTTTAGCTGTTTTTCCCCGCCCAAGTTGAATTTCCACGCTTTAATTTTTCTCAAATCTGTTTAAGCTAGGGTATCAAATTGTGGAGGGATTTGCAGCGATTTTTTTGCAAGTCAGCCATTCACGACAAAATCCCATAACCGAACATAATAAAGGTTTCCTCCCACACTCCCTACTCCCTACTTTTTTTTCAAGTCCATAGAACGATTTAAAGCTTTCTTTGAGCGACAATAAAGCTTGTTGAGCAACTTGTGAGTGCAACAGTTGGTAGTGAGAATTAGTTTTTTTGTCAAAAACTTAACTACCCTCTTAACATTATCAATCTACGGTTGATGTCGTGAAGAGCGTGTTTCCTTTTTGACTGGGCTTTGATTTCGCCACTGACTTGATCAGGTACAGTGGGGTACTTCCCGCCCGAATCAGTGAAAAAATTATTATTCTGATGCTAATCCCGTCATGATATTAGGTACAGGAAAGGGACGATTTTCCAGAATTTTAAATTTTCCAACACTTGCATCATAAGCAAAGACTTCACCAGTTTCTATTTCATAAATCCAGGCATGAAGAGTAACTTGACTACTATATAATTTAGACCGAATTGTTGGGTATGTTTCTAGGTTTTCTATCTGGGTTAATACATTTTGTTCAATTGCTATTTTTAATAATTTATCGCTGGGATAATCCTTATAGTTGTCTAAAATAAGACGGCGTGTAGGTTCTCCGTAATGCCTTAACCAGTCGTAAACTAAAGGCATTTGCTGAGCAAGATTTCCTATTTGTAATAGCCCTTTCATTGCTCCACAGTGGGAATGACCGCAGACGACAATATCTTTAATACCTAAAGCTTGAACAGCATATTCTATACCTGCTGCTTCACTATTATTCAGCGTTCCATAGGCAGGAATTATATTCCCAACATTACGGATAACAAATAATTCTCCTGGTAAACTTTGAGTAATTAAACATGGATCAATGCGTGAGTCAGAGCAAGTTATGAATAATACTTCCGGGTTTTGACCGTGGGATAGTTGTTCAAATAACTTGCGATGTGTAATAAAATAGTTGTCATGAAACTCATTTAGACCTTCAATTATACGTTTAATAGCCATAGTTGAATTTTTGCCAGTCAAAATATATTTAGCTTGAAAGTCTTTCTATGCTTGATTGATTTTTTGCATACAAACTCTTAGCAAAATGAAAGAATAGAGGCTGACTTATACAAAAGTACCTCTGTTAAGATTATTTAATGTGCAATGCATTTGGCATCAGAGACAATACATACTCCTCCAAATTTTCAGAAAATAGGTCTTAGAGGATGTTTGAAAAGTCGTATTGAATACTCAAATCCTGGCTTTAAGGGAGTAGGGAGTCCGTAGAAACCTCGACGGTTGCCTCACCCCGCTAGCTCATTAAATCGTAGATTTCGGGGAAAGCTCTGTACCCTTATTGGTTGCGGGGCAGGGTGTATAAAAAGATAATTTTTTCTTCTACACCCTAGTTTTGGTTAAAAAAGTGTCTATAGCTAGTTTACAGCACTAGCGGATTCGACTATTAAGGGCATTGTCCGTTGAATCTTAGCTGTAAACACTACTCTATTGTTAGGATAATTTCAGACTAGATTCGTTAAATGTTGCAGCCTTGATCCAATCAGAAACCTTAGAATTACTAGAATGGCATCGCCTTTGCCAGCATCTTGCGACATTTGCGGCAACTAAACTGGGGGCGATCGCATCAATTCATCTGAGAATACCTGAATCTCAGGCAATAAGTGAACAACTCTTAGGGCAAACCAAAGAAGTTTATCAACTGGAAAGTCGCTTGAATACAGGACTTTCCTTTGAAGGAATTCAAGATATTGGCGATTCGCTAGAACGGGCGGAACTTCAGGGAATTCTCGCGGGAGATGAACTTTTAGCGATCGCAACCAGCCTCGCGGGTGCTAGAACTTTACGCCGTATAATCAATAACCAAGAAGATTTGCCCATCTTGAATCAATTAGTTGCCGATTTGCGGACTTATCCAGAACTAGAGCAAGAAATCCACCGCTGTATTGATGAACGAGGGCAAGTAACAGACCGCGCTAGTCAAAAACTTGGGGAAATTCGCACCGACTTGCGGCGTTTACGTAGCCAAATTACTCAAAAGCTGCAAAATATTTTACAGGCAAAATCTGGAGCAGTCCAAGAACAGCTAATTACCCAACGAGGCGATCGCTTTGTGATTCCGGTGAAAGCACCCCAAAAAGACGCTATCCCCGGCATTGTCCACGATACCTCTACCAGCGGTGCCACTTTGTATGTGGAACCCAACTCAATTGTGCCTTTGGGCAACCAACTGCGGCAAACCATCAGAAGAGAGCAAGCCGAAGAAGAAGCGGTTCGCCGCAAATTAACAGAGCAAGTAGCAGCAGTCAAGCCAGATTTGGAAAGATTGTTAGCAATTGTTACAACATTAGATTTGGCAACCGCCAGAGCGCGATACAGTTTTTGGCTGAAAGCCAATCCGCCGCGATTTATTAACCGTGAAGAACAGCAAATCATCACCTTGCGGCAACTGCACCATCCTTTATTAGTGTGGCAGCAGCAGCACGAACAAGGTCAACCAGTGGTTCCTGTAGATTTGTTAATTGCTCCCCATATTCGCGTAGTCACAATTACGGGGCCAAATACTGGGGGTAAAACTGTCACGTTGAAAACTCTGGGCTTGGCAGCATTAATGGCCAAGGTAGGTTTATTTATTCCCGCCCGCGAACCAGTAGAAATACCGTGGTTTGACCAAGTATTAGCAGATATAGGTGATGAACAATCCCTACAGCAAAGTTTGTCTACATTTTCAGGTCACATCCGCCGTATTAGTCGGATTTTAGATGCATTGGGGAATGGGGGAGATGTGGTTCGACTCCCTTCGACTCCGCTCAGGGCAAGTCGCTCACCAACCAAAGATGAGGGGGATGAGGAAGATGAGGGAGAAACATTACCCCACTCCCGACTCCCGGCTCCCTACTCTTTAGTGTTACTAGATGAAGTCGGTGCAGGTACTGATCCAGTTGAAGGTAGTGCTTTAGCAATCGCTTTGCTGCAATATCTAGCTAACCATGCTCAACTGACTATTGCTACAACTCACTTTGGTGAATTGAAAGCACTGAAATACGAAGATGAGCGGTTTGAAAATGCCTCTGTAGAATTTGATGAAAGTACTCTGTCGCCAACTTACCGTTTGTTGTGGGGGATACCCGGACGTTCCAATGCTTTGACTATTGCTCGACGCTTAGGGCTGAAATTAGAAGTAGTAGAACAAGCGAAAACTCAAGTCGGCGAAGCCACAGACGAAGTGAATCAAGTGATTGCTGGATTAGAAGCACAACGTCGCCGCCAAGAAACCAAAGCTGCTGAAGCACAAAAGTTGTTGCAGCAAGCAGAACGTTTATACAAAGAAGTATCCGCAAAAGCCGCAAATTTGCAAGAACGAGAACGTGAACTGCGGGCTTCCCAGGAAGTAGCAGTACAGCAAGCGATCGCCCAAGCAAAAGGTGAAATTGCCCAAATCATTCGTCGCTTGCAGCAAGGCACAGCCACAGCCCAAGATGCCCAGCAAGCAACCAACGCTTTGAATCAAATTGCCCAAAAATATCAGCCAGCAGCACCGCCAAAACCCAAAGCTGGATTTATGCCCAAAGTAGGCGATCGCATCCGTATTTCTAAGTTTGGGCAAACAGCAGAAGTGCTAAATGCCCCCGATGAGGATGGTGAGTTAACTGTTCGCTTTGGGATCATGAAGATGACAGTCAAGTTAGAAGACATTGAATCTCTTGACGGTCAGAAAGTAGAACCTGTTGTTAAACCAAAACCCGCACCAGCAGCAGTTACTCCAGCACCCCAAAGTGCGCCAGCAATTCGCACTTCTAAAAATACCGTTGATTTACGTGGTAAGCGGGTATCTGATGCCGAATTAATTTTAGATAAGGCAATTTCAGAAGCTAGCGGGCCGATATGGATCATTCACGGACACGGCACTGGTAAATTGCGGCAAGGTGTCCACACATTTTTGCAACAGCATTCCAGAGTCAGCCACTACGAAGCAGCAGAACAAGCGGACGGAGGTAGTGGGGTTACGGTCGCTTATATGCATTGAATAAGGCAGGGGAGTTGTTGAGCAGGGGGGCAGGGGGGATGAGGGAGATGAGGGGGATGAGGGGGATGAGGGGGATGAGGGAGATGAGGGAGATGAGGGGGATGAGGGAGATGAGGGGGATGAGGGAGATGAGGGGGGATGAGGGAGATGAGGGGAAATTAACTTCGCGCCTCCTAACTCATAACTCATAACTCATAACTCCTAACTTATAATTCCTGCTTTGATAAATTGGCAATAATTATAACTAGTGCAAGCGCTCATTATTATTTCCTAATTACTAATTGCCTCGCTATAACGAGGCAATTAGTAATTAAAGATTAACTCAGGACTTACGCAAGATGTGACCGAAAACCTTATTCTTCCGTAGCGGTAATTCATGAATTACCGCTACTTTCGTTATCTTTTGCGTAAGTCCTGTAACTCTAGGAAGTCATGTTTATTTATACTGTCATACTGAAATAACTGCTAAAACTAGCAAATTCCTAGCGGGTAGATATTTCTTTATTGTGTTGAAAATAAATTTTCATCTAGTAGAGTAAGACAGAGATAACTGCTGTTAACCAAAACAAGAAAAGCTAATTGCAGCTTTGAATACAGCATAGTAACAATAACTATGCAGTTGAAAGCAAAGTGCAGAGGTGCAAAGTTATGAGTTAGGAGTTAGGAGTTAGAAGTGAAGAATCATCCCCCTCATCCCCCTCATCTCCCTCATCTCCCTCATCCCCCCTGCTCAACAACTCCCCTGCATTAGCAATAGGAAACCAACCTTAACCCTTGAGAGTCTGGTTTCAAAATGGGTAACAGCAGCATCCCCTATCAGCCCGATCACCTATGCTAAAAGTTATGCACTTGACCGCCAATTCAGCTACCCCAAATTCCCAGTGGGAGGATTTAATCAAGCTTCCAGCCCCAAACACAGTTCAATGGGACAATATCAAAACTCAGTTAGACTTGGTGTTATTGGCGCTAGAAACTTTGACTGGCATCGGTTCCGAAGCCATGCTTTCGGCAGCAACTAATCTCAATTTAGAGTCAAGAGTCCCAGACCGCGTAGCATTATGGCGACTACGCCAGTCAAATCCCCTACGCAAAGGTCAAGGAGGGCGAAAAAAGCTAGATGTAGAAGAAGCGCGATCGCTTGTTCTCATTACTTGCTACCTCGCCAAACAGCACCAGGAATTGATTCGTCGTGCTGTTGGTCTATTAGAACAAATGGCGGAAAATAACCAGGAACCTCATCAGGCCGCTTTACTTGGAGACTATATTGATGCTTTTTGCAACATCTACCAAGAACGGATGGAAGAGGACGAGCAAATCTCGACAGATTTACTTACCCGCCTGGCACTAAAACTGCTTGTAGATTTACTGTTTTACAGTGCCCCTGGTGGACACCGCCGTCTGTGGTTAGCACTTATAGACCGTTCTGCAAAATTTTAGATAATCATTTCCTTCGCAGTTTAAGCCATGCCTTTAACAAATTCTGTCATTCGTCGCTACACACCCCCCACTTGTACGCTAGAAATATTAGCGCAAAGTTCAGCCTTATCTCAGTGGATGGGGAAAACTGTTCTTAAGAAGCTCAGATTTGAATTACGCTTTGACGATCCAAAATTACCAGAAGAACGCAGAGTGCCGATTCGAGGCGATCGCGACCAACTCGAAGCTTTATGTGATGCCGTCACTAGCTATGTACAAGAATTCCTACAACAGCCTCCAGAAAGCTTTTGGATCAGTTTCTCTGGACTCCAAGATTCAAGTAAAGTACCTCATGACTCAGAATTAACAGATTTTCAACAATCTCCGCTGCCAACTAAAACATTTGAGTCTTTTAATTCCCAGCTACCAGGAAAGATATACTTAGAATCGAGCAGTTATTTAACCCATAATCTACATCTCGGTTCCCTCGCCAACCAAGCATCTGGGCGTGTAATTCAACTCAGTCTGCTGCAACTGTTCGATTTGGCGACTGCCCTTGATGAATATTCTACTGATGTTATGGCATTACCAAATCTTGAAAAAAGCAATACTTTCCGACAGTTGCCTGCTTGGACACCTGTTGCCGCTGTGCTGGTGTTAGGTGTGGGTTTACTACCTATAACATTGCAGTATGCCAACAATATCAGGCTTAAGCAACCACAAACAGCCAAAAAAGCTGCTCCCACCCAAGAAGAAATTGCTTTAGCACCTTCAGATTCACTTGACTTTCCCACACCGCAACCAGGACTAACGCCTGGTGACGATTTGCAGCGATCGCTACCTTCTTTAGGCACTACCCCCCCGCTTTCCACTTCTACTTTGCCCGAAAAGCCCATTACATCCCCAGGTTCGGGTTTACCCTCCAATTCCCAATACCCCATTTCTGGTTTACCCCCAGCATCCCTAGCATCTCCTCAAAATGCCGGAACTATACCTCCTGGGACGATTCCCGGTCTAAATAGCAATCGGCAAAGTGCAGCAACTACCATGATTCCAGGTCAGCAAATTGCTATTACACCAAATCTCCAGCAAAACCCCACAGGGTCAACTTCCCCAAGTCAACTTAATCTTCCCAACAAACGCAACTTGCCATCTAGATTTTCTTCATCTACAGGCAGTTTATCCTCTAATATTCCAGCAATTCCCCCGTCTGCGCCTAACATACCCAGTAACAGTAGTAGCAATACGCTTCCTCAAGGTTATACACCAATAAACCCAACAAGCCAGCTACAGACAGGAATCAATTCCCCACAAAGTTTTTCCTCCACTGCACAACCCTCGCCTAAACTATCCTCTACAAATACTTCATCTACTACCTCCCTGGCTGAGAGATTAAGGGGCGCATCTCAAACTTCCATATCCCCAGAGAACGCTAACGATAGTACATTATTTGACACCCCCCAAGTAGCAGAAGCTAGAAATATCCTCACAAAGCGCTGGCAGCCACCTTCAGGGTTAACACAGACATTAGAGTATAGTTTGATGCTGGGGGTTGACGGTACAATTGAACGGATTTTACCCCTGAATAAGCCAGCTAGAGAATATGTTAATAGTACGGGAATGCCTGACATTGGTAAACCATTTGTTTCCGCCAATAGATACGGAAAAAATGCCAGAATTCGAGTAATTCTCAGACCTGATGGTCAAGTACAGACATTTCCAGAGTCTGAATAATTAAAACAAGCTGCTTGACTTACATCTTGCGCCTACCCAATCTTCCGCCAAAAAATAAATTTTGCAGGTTTTTAGCTAAAGTCCACTTAAGTGGACTAAAACCTTTACTCAGTCAGCTTTAGCTGAGTTTAGCTATTAGCCTTAGAATTCATTCTAAGGCGGTTGTGGGAACTGGTGCAAAATTTTAGTTGATGCCATTTGTAAAACTGGTACAAGGTTTGTACCAGTTGTTATTTGCTATAAGGGGTTTTGAGCTAAAGTTTCCAATCCAGTTGCCAAACTGGCAATATTTGTCTTAACACTGAGTGTACTAATAAATACAATCAAATTTATAGCGTTTTCATAGGAGTTAGGTAAGTGCTAATTGTAGAGGCAATTCATGAATTGCCTCTAGGGTTTACCTGACTCAATTTTAATTCGCTAACAATCACTCATATTTAATAAGTAGGGAATATGCAACAAATTAGTTCTCAAAAGGATAGTTCAGCTTGGATTATTCAAACTTGGGCTGCTTTTATTATGTCTATTTCTATGACTACTTTCGGCATAGTGAATTTACCTGTTGATAGCTGGGTAAAAGGTTTTATGGGGATGGGATTGGCTTTCTCTGTTGGCTCAACTTTTACTTTGGCGAAAACTTCTAGAGACCAACATGAAGCCAGAAGATTAACTGCTAGAATCGACGAGGCGAAAGTAGAAAAATTGCTTTCACAACACGAGCAACTAAATTTCAAATAAAGGCAGTCGTACCAATTTGAGATTTTGCGAAAAGTTGCGTGCGGTGAGGGGGTCGCAGTCTTGGACGCCACTTGATGCCAGTCGCCTCAAGTCGGGAGACCCGCCCACGGCGCTGGCTCCTTTATGCTCGGAAACCCGTCCACCGCAGTGGCTTCGCTTTGCGTCGATTGCGATCTCAAGAGCGTTAGCGACGCAGGAGCGTCACCCCCGAACCCGAAGGGGGTTCCCCCCGTTGAGCAAACTTTTCAAGACGGATTTTGGATGAACAGTTTTTGCTAATAGCTAAGCAAAAAGGACTGGTTGAACCAGTCCTTTTATGTTTATTGAAATTTTTATTTTTAATAACGGGATTTTTTACTCTTTAACTTTTGCTTTCTACGCCGCCTTTCAGCAGTCGATACCGCTTGTTCCACTGGATAGCCCACAACAGGAATCACCTGAAATTTGCGTTCTTCTTCTAACTTTCTCAGTTCAGTGTAATCAACCCAATGGATGCAATCAACTGGACAAGTATCAATTGCTTCTTGGACAACCTCCTCCGCATCCCCATCTTGGCGAATCACACGCGATCGCCCATAATCTGGTTCAATGTAAAAAGTGTTACGTGCCACATGAGCGCAATGCTTGCAACCAATACAGGTGATTTCATCAACATAAACACCCTTTTGGCGCAGCACACCGCCCAATTCCGGCTCAAAACCAGAACGTTCAGGTGCATCCCGTAAAAACCCACCTAATTCTGGTTCCAAGCCAGAACGATTCTCTTCTGTTTCTTCCGGTGACGGCAGAAAATCAGCCATTACGCACTCCAGCGTTGTACTACCAAACGAATAGAACCATCTTCATTTTTTTGCTGTTCGGTAACTTGAAAGCCAACACGAGCAGTTTCTTTGACAACTGATTGGTAAGCATAACGCTGAGTTACTTGACGCAAGAAACCATCTACAGACAGGTTTTGCTGCCAATATTGCAAATCAGCCACCAGTTCGTATTCTTTGCCATTCCATCTAAAGCCGATATCATAGCCATTTTCTTGCTCGATAGTCACTTCGGCAGGATGAGTTTGACCGCGATAGCCACGCACTTCGCGTGGGCCTGGTTTCCAGTCTACGCCCAATTCAGTCAGCGCATCTTTCAAAGAGTCAAGGTTACGTATTTGAGTCTTAATTTGGCTAAAGTGTGACATGGTGGATGTGAATTAATAACAATAAACTACTGTGAAAACTTACCATTCGCTGTAAGTGCTTTGCGTATTCGCCACATTAGATTGCTGCACCTTCACGGCGAAAAATTCTGAGGTTGGCTCATGAATGAGTACTTGCCCCAGCTGTGCTTCTATTGCTGCTGTAACCTCAGCGCAAGAAGCACCCACAATCCCTGTGACTTTTTCTTGTACCCGACCGTCTGGATAAATTATGAACTCTAATGTCTCCATGCTTTTGGCCAACCATGATAGTACGTTTGAATTGTACTGCCTTAGCAGAAGGCTAAAAATATAGCCACCGGAACATTTTTACTTAGATACAAACTAACTGTTTGTTAACTAATGTTCCATCTCTCAAAATATATATCTCAGAATCTTTACAAAAATTATTAATTTTACAAGTGGACACGTCTGTCATTAGTTAGTTTCTCTTAACCTGATCAATTAGTCAAGGTTATGACTGAGCTTGCCAGGAAAGCACTAAAAGTTTGAAAAATCAAGCATTAGCGGTAGTTTAGCCAGAGATGTCAGTTACAAATCTATAAAGTTTATTGAAAAAGTTTATTATTAGATTGAACCTATAGCAATCCGATTTGATTTCTGAATCACTCGTAGAGGTAAGGGACTGGGGACTGGGGACTGGGGACTGGGAAGAAGGAATAAAGGTGTACTGAGTTTTGTTCTTAAATCAAATATGAGTCCTATATCTACCGGGTAAAGCTGGGTAGATAGGTGGGATTAAACGCTGGTAAGCCATAGCCAGATGATGGGATATGCGATCGCTATCCCCCCATACTTGTTGAATGTGCGAAACTGTCTTGAGGAATCACTGGTGGTTTTGTACTACCCAAAGATCAGCTTGTAGAACAACCTCAATTAACTCCTTGCACCTATGGATAACGTGTGGCTATTGGCACCCACTGCAAGTCACTTGTAGATGCACAAAATGTCATGTATCCGGGATTATTCTTAATTTTTTAATAAATATGTTGACTTTTAACTTGATCAACGACTTACTTGTAGTGACATCAAACTCAACTACATGAAATCCATAGCTTTGCTATCTCCTTCTGCGCTTGGTAGTTGAGAGTTTGGCAAGCGTACCTCTCCACAGAATCAACACAGGAATACTAGCGAAGGCTAATGGTAGCAAAAGTGTAAAAGATTGTGAAGCGATCGCAGTAATCAGCATCAATAGCGCCAATCCTCCAAAGATTAGCCAGCCTGAAATCAAAACCCACCACGGAATTCTGCCACCAGACAAACTTCTAAATGCTCTACCTCTGAGATAAATTTCTTGCATTGGGTCATATCCAGAAGGAATTCGCTCTTGATATGGGGGCTGTTGTTCAGCAGGAATCTCAATATAGAGTTTGTCGTTACCTAAGTTCTCATCGCCAAAGAATTGTTTGTCTTCTTCGTTTTCGTTCATTTTTGACAAAAAGCCAACGTCATTACTAGTAAATATACAAACGACTACCGTATGATTACGAAATCTGATTTACAAAAGTTAAAGCAGAAAGCCTAGTAATAGAAGCTAGTTTTTTGTTAAAAATAATCTATTTGTTGCACTCAGATTTGAGGTAGCTTACTCGGCAAACATCTCAGCCAAAATATCAAGAACTGCTCTTTGCTCATCATTACTAATTTGACCAAGCCGTTTAACTAATCGAGTTTTATCCACTGTGCGAATTTGATCAAGAACAATCTGCCCTTCTTTGCCTTGAAATTGACAAACCACGCGTGTGGGATATGCTTGCCCTTTTGTAGTCATTGGAGCAACAATAACGGTAGTAATATGGCGGTTCATTTCGTCTGGTGAAATAACTACACAAGGGCGAGTCTTTTGAATTTCGCTACCAATAGTGGGGTCAAGATTAACTAGGAAAACATCAAAACGTTTGATTACCATTCCCACTCAACTAGATCCCAGTCAGTTGTGGTAACGTCATCTAGCAAAACATCATCTTTTCGTTCTACCATTGCTGCAAAAGCTTCATCCCAGCCATTCCTTAACCGTGGTGCAGCACGAACAATTAAATGATCGCCATGAACCTCAATTTCTACGTCTGTGTGAATACCGCTTTGTTCTAATAAGGGTTTGGGAATACGAACACCTTGAGAGTTGCCAATTTTCACAATTCGGGTTCTAATAGCTGCGCCCATGTTTAGGTTACTTTAAAAAGACTTAGTAATTACAATGTAATTACTAACAGATAAATGGTCAAGTACTACAAAAAAGAAGTTTTGATTTTTATAGAGCGATCGCTTTATGCTTGATGTGATGCGATCGCTCTTTGCACTACCGCTTACACAGTCACAATTTGAGGTACTGAATCAGGTGATACTGGCTCGAAATGTAACACCATAAATTGTTCTGGGCGTAAACCGATAGATTCGTAAGTGCGTCCATTGCGATCGCTAAATTCAACCTCAAACGCAGCGCCATCAGCTAATATTTCTACTACTGTACCAACTTGACCACGACGCAAGCTGTATTCAGGCAAATCAACTGTTAGTGCTATTACATCCAGTAAATTGACTGTATTTGGAGCCATCTTGTATCATCATCCAGATATTTCATAAAAATCAATAGCTGCATTTTTTGCGTTTAGTATCACATTTGCTTAACTAAAACCTTTAAATTTTCAACGATTTAGTATCAAAACTCAATTATTGAGTATATAACTTACTTATTTTTTATTTCTTCATATGTATGTTGTTCTGCACGTTATCAGTCATGGTTATCCTGTTCAGTATAATGTATAGATTATCTTTTGGTTCAACTACTGTGTTAGACGACTAGTTACTACCATTTCTTGCAGCTTCTAACTTTTGACGAATAGCTAGCTGAACCTTTTCATCGAAATCAGGATCGTTGAGAGATGCAATAATTCTTAATGGGCGCTGGTTAATTCTGTTTAAATACGCCTGAAATGCAGCGTCATCTTTACGATGTTTAAGAAAATACTCTCTCAATTCGGCATTAGACATTGCATCATAATTAACGTGGCTCATCAGCAAAATCCCCGTTGGGTAGAATTTGAAACTCCAGCTCTTCGCTATAGCCAGCTAATAAATACACGTTGCGAGTTCGATTATCAACACAAACAAGATGTATGGGCTGAAGCATAACATACGTAAGTTGATAGGCGATGCGGTATAAACTCTCTAGCTGGGCAGCAGTAGGCATTCCGAACATTTCTTTCTCTATGGACTATCCTAGCAAGTGTCTGATGAAAATTAATTTTTGATACTGTCCAAGTACCTTACATAAAAAAAACATTAGTCTGCCAAAGAACCAAGGATAATAAAGCATAATTAACCTCTATAGCTTTTAACCATCAGCTACAAGCTGGAAACTAAGACGGTAAATACTGAAAGCTATTAACTCAACTCCACAAATTGACTATGAATACAGAACAAGCGAATAAAACAATCCGCGTCGGTGTACTGGGTTTTGGCGGTTT
This sequence comes from Nostoc sp. UHCC 0702, assembly GCA_017164015.1. Taxonomy (GTDB): domain Bacteria; phylum Cyanobacteriota; class Cyanobacteriia; order Cyanobacteriales; family Nostocaceae; genus Amazonocrinis. The sequence continues at coordinate 192,358 of CP071065.1, read as the reverse complement.
AGGACAAGCAGCCGCCAAGCTACTTGCTGGTAAACGGGAAATGATTTTAGTCGCAGCCGCAGATCAAAAAGGCTACGCTTACACCGCAGAAGGTTTAAATATTCAACAATGCATTGCAACCTATCAATCTCAAGGTTCAGTAGGTTATTTAGAACCAGTCGGGACATTAACAAATCGTAGTATTCAGGATTTAATCGATCGCACACAACCTGTAGACGGGTATTTTCTGGCTTTACCCAACTTACCTAACGACTTTATACCCTCTGTAGCCAAGCAATTTATCCAATCTGGTTGGCGTGGGGTGCTAGTGGATGCCATTAAGCGTACCAGCGCCGTAGAACAACTATTGGCAATGAAAGAGGAACTGCAAGCCGCAGGCATTACCTACATGACAGGGTGCGGGGCGACACCAGGACTATTAACAGCCGCCGCCGCTTTAGCCGCCCAAAGCTATGCCGAAATTCATCAGGTTGAAATTACCTTTGGCGTGGGAATTGCCAATTGGGAAGCTTACCGCGCCACCGTCCGCGAGGACATTGGCCATATGCCTGGTTATACAGTGGAAACTGCCAGGGCCATGACTGACGCGGAAGTAGAAGCATTACTAGATAAAACTAATGGCGTGTTGACCTTGGAGAACATGGAACACGCCGATGATGTAATGTTAGAGGTAGCGGGAATAGTGGGACGCGATCGCGTTACTGTTGGCGGCGTTGTTGATACTCGTAATCCTAAAAAGCCCCTCAGCACCAACGTTAAAGTAACGGGGCGTACCTTTGAAGGTAAAATTTCCACCCATACCTTTACTTTGGGAGATGAAACCAGCATGGCGGCTAATGTTTGCGGCCCTGCCTTTGGCTATCTCAAAGCTGGTAGGCAATTGCACCAGCGCCGTATTTACGGCATATTCACCGCTGCCGAAATCATGCCTCAATTTGTGAGGTAATAGTTAGGAGTTGAGAGTTAGGAGTTGAGAGGTTGAATTCAAAATCTCAAGTTGTAAAATCTTAATTTTTGATTTTACTCGGAAATTCCAACTTCTAACTCCTCACTTTTAAACGGCAGTTGCTTCAAGTCGGCAAAGCCGCCCAACGCACTGCCTCCTCCTAACTGTTCTAAGTTTGTGTGCTTTCTGAAGAGTAAGAGTCAATTAAGTTATCTTCAATTAACAATTGGGTTGTTTGCATAATAAATGGAAGTTCAGCACCCACAAGACCCCTTTGAATGCGTTCTGATGTTTCACTAAAAACTACAAACAGAGGATATATAGTATTAGCTCCCTCACTTAAAATATGACTGTGGCGGGGAGGCATTAGCCACTCATAATCTTGATCTAGCCAAACCTGGGTTTGCCGCCAGCGTCCCAACAAATCAGAAAAGTCTTCATGGGGACGATGGATAAAAACCAAAATTTCAACACCCGTTTTGATTTTCCACTCTGGATCGCACATTAAAATTGCCACATCACAAGGGAGACAAGTTGCCTGTGAAGTTGTCGTCACAGTGCTGCGACAGCGGACAATTGGCAAAGGGATAGTGATCACACTGTCATCAGGACGGCGCAGACTGGGAATCATTTCCAAGTATGGTCGGTGTTGCTTGAGTAAAGCGATCGCAGCTAAATGATTGCTATACTCAGCCAAGCTCGCTTCGTAGTGAGATTTTTGCACAGGCATGGGTTATTAAATTAGTAAAAACTGAAAACTGTGTAGTTAAAAATTAAATTCAATAGTCATAAATTAAAAGCTAAGAATCAAGTTTTTACTCCTAACTCCTAACTCCTAACTCCTAACTCCTAACTCCTAACTCCTAACTTATAACTCCTAACTCCTAACTCCCAACTCCTAACTCCTAACTTTGATTTATCCCAGCTTTTCAAATACCTTGAATAGAGGCAGATACATTGCTAAAAGAATTGTACCAACCATACCACCCAGAACCACAATCATTATTGGTTCTAAGATACTAGTTAATGCTTTTACTGTTTGCTCAACTTCATCCTCGTAGAAATCCGCAACCTTCATCAACATTGCATCTAGTTCACCAGTTTCTTCTCCGATACTAATCATTTGAATTGCCATAATCGGAAAAACTTTCTCTTTTTGCAAGGCAATGCTAATCATGCCTCCTTGTTGAATTTCTGCCCGTGCTGCATCTATAGCATTGGCAACTACTTGGTTTCCTGATGTATCTCGGACAATTTCTAAAGAAGTCAGAATTGGTACACCTGAACGAGTCAAAGCGCCAAAGGTTCGGCTAAAGCGAGCCACTGACGATTTTTGAATTAAGTCGCCAAACAACGGCATCTTCAAAGAAAGACGGTCAATAGTTTCCTTACCAACGCGAGTCTTGTAGTACTGCTTATAAGCAATACTTAAACCTATAAGAGCTAACACAATTATTACAGACCAAAAACTTCTTAAGATTTCACTACAAGTCATCAAGAATTGTGTTAGAGCAGGCAATTCAGTTCCTAAATCTTTGAAAATACCAGCAAAAATCGGGATGAGAAAAACTGTCATCCCGACAAAGATAGCCGTAGCTAAGAAACCTACAACAACTGGATAAGCCAGCGCTGATTTAATTTGGTTTTGTAATCGGGCAACATCTTCTAATAACTTGGCTAACCGAGCGAGTACTTCGTCAAGTACACCACCAACTTCGCCAGCCTGAATCATACTGACATACAAACCATCAAAGCAATCAGGATGCTTACGCATAGAATCTGAAAGATTGACTCCGCTTTGTACATCGTTACTAATATCCATGAGAGCTTGTTTCAATTTCGCATTAGTACACTGATCGGATAGCACCCCCAAACCTCTAACAATTGCTACTCCAGCATTTACCAAGGTAGCAAGTTGACGAGAAAAAACTGCTTTTTCCTTAACCGTAACCTTAACAAAAGAATTCTGGAATTTTTTCAAATTAAAGCTTGATTTAAAGCCTTGAAATTGTTTGAGTTCTTGGACTACAAAACCTTTGTCTCTCAGATTAGTACGAGCTTGCGCTAAGGATTCAGCGCTAATTTTTTCTGTTCTGGTTTTTCCTTGTGAGTCCCGAACACGGGCAACAAATGTTGGCATAGATTCAGAAATTTAAATTTAGTAATTTAGTCCATAGTCTCTAGTCCATTGTTATTAGTAATAACTGTTGATAATTGACTATTGACTATGGTGAAAATTAATCCTATCTGCTTGCTGCAACACCAGGTTTTGCATTTCCTGGAGGTGGTGCAGAACCACCAATCAGACGTTGAATTTCATCTGCTTTGGAAGTTTTAGACATTGCCGCTTCAAAGGAAATAGTTCCAGCTTTATACAAATCAGCTAAAACTTTCTCTAGAGTCTGCATCCCCAATTTGCCACCAGTTTGAATAGCCGAGTAAATTTGAGATGTTTTGCCTTCTCGAATCAAGTTAGAAATAGCGGGAGTAACAATCAGAATTTCTTGAGCCATTACCCGACCATACTCACCTGGTTTGGGGTTTTTCTTCGGTACTAAAGTCTGACTAAATACTGCTATTAGCGAGTTAGATAACTGCACCCGTACTTGGGTTTGTCTTTCATGGGGGAAAACGTCGATAATCCGGTCAACAGTCTGTGCAGCAGAACTCGTGTGCAATGTACCAAATACCAAATGTCCTGTTTCCGCTGCTGAAATCGCCAAAGAAATTGTTTCCAAATCCCGCATTTCACCCACCAGAATAATATCTGGGTCTTCCCGCAAAGCTGCTTTCAAGGCATTAGCAAAACTCTTGGTATCTTCACCTAGTTGTCGCTGGTGGACTAAGCTTTTGATGGGTTCGTAAACAAATTCAATTGGGTCTTCCACCGTTAAAATATGCTCTGCCTTAGTGCGGTTAATCAAATCGATCATTGCCGCTAAGGTAGTAGTCTTTCCTGAACCTGTGGGGCCTGTAACCAAAATCAGACCTCTAGGCTTGTCGGACATTTCCCGCACCACATCTGGCAAACCTAATTTTTCAAAGTTAGGAATTTTAGAACTTAATGCCCGTAAACAAGCAGCATAAGCACCACGCTCTTTATAGACATTGACCCGGAAGCGAGCTAATCCCTTAACACCATAGGAACAATCTAATTCCCAAGTCTGCTCTAGAGTTTTACGCTGGGTATTGTTCAGCATACTAAAAATCAGTCTTTGGCACTGATCGGCAGACATTACCTGGTCGCCTATAGGAGTGAGTTTGCCACTGATGCGGAAGTAGGGAGGTAAACCAGCGGATAAATGCATATCCGAGCCACCCATTTCAATCAGCTGCTCCATCAAGTCTTCAATCATCAATTCCATAGTTCTGTTTCCTTGGTCGGTTGTTAGTTGTTAGTTGTTAGTTGTCAGTTGTCAGTTGTGTTTGCTAGTGGCCACTGACTACTGACCACTGACCAGTGACTATTGACTAATCTTGAAAACGAGGCGTCATACAGTAAGGACAATCAAGCCATTCCGGTTTTAATTCGGCACTACAAGTACGACAGGTAAGACCACTCTTGCGTTTGGCTTTTAACTCTGCTTCCAAACCTGTGTCAGTAAAGGTGACTCGTTCTACTTCTTCGAGGGTGGTTGCTCCTTGGCGTACTAAGTCCAAACTGTAAGCCAGTAAGGTTTTCATACCCTCCTCAACAGCTACTTCTTTGATCCGTTCTGTTGGTGCTTCTTCGTTAATTAGAGTTTGCAGGTTTTCCGTAACTCGCATGACTTCATAAACACCACAACGACCCTTGTAGCCAACACCATTACATGATGGGCAAACTGACTGATTTTTGGCTTTGGCTTCATTTAGAGCTTCTAAAGTCAGACTGTTAGCCTTGTAGAAAGTTATTCCCACATTTTGGGAAGCAGATAGACCATAGCGAGCTAGTTCTTCAGTAGTGGGGGTATAGGGAATGCGGCAATCGGAACATACGCGCCGCACCAAGCGTTGTGCTAGAACACCAATTAAAGAACTAGAAACCATGAAAGGTTCAATGCCCATTTCTCCCAAACGAGCGATCGCACCTGGGGCATCATTGGTGTGTAAGGTAGTTAATACTAAGTGACCAGTTAAAGCAGCCTCAATTGCTGTTTTTGCCGTTTCCTTGTCCCGCGTTTCACCCACTAGCAGTACATCCGGGTCTTGTCGCAAGAAAGCCCGCAAAGCAGTGGCAAAATCTAGCCCTTTTTCCCGAATTACCTGTACTTGAGTAATCCCTGGCAAACTGTACTCAATTGGGTCTTCAACCGTACTAATATTAATTCCAGGAGAGTTCTTTTCAGCCAGTGCCGAATACAGCGAAGTTGTTTTACCAGAACCAGTAGGCCCAGTCACCAAAATCAACCCAAAAGGACGGCTCACCATCTCTTGGACAATCTGCAAAGTTTCCGGATCGGTAATTAACTTATGCAATCCCAGTTGAGTAGAAGAGTTATCCAAAATCCGCAGCACTACCTTTTCCCCATAGCGACTGGGCAAGGTATTCACACGGAAATCCACCTTCCGTCCCTCAAATATCCGCCGGATACGACCGTCTTGAGGTAAACGTCGTTCCGCAATATCTAGATTAGAGATGATTTTAAATCGGGCTGTCACCGCCGGAATAATTTTTTTTGGTAGTTCGGGGAAAGCTTCCCGCAGCACCCCATCCTTACGAAAACGAATGCGTAAATTTTCTTCCTGCGGTTCAATATGAATATCAGAAACCTTCTCGTGCAGAGCTTTAGCTAGAATTCTGTTGACAAGGCTGATGACTGGTGCATCCTCCGCACCCTTCATTGCTGCTCCTAAGTCAGCCTCCATATCATCAGGAGCATCTTCTAGGTCGAGATTTCCTAGATTTTCTAAATCCTGATTGATATCTGTAAACTTTTCTTGTTCTAGGTGCTTTTGCCGTACAGCTAAATCATCCAAATATTGGTTGATTAGCTGTTGATAATCTTCCTGTGTAATCACCATCCGCTGTAATGCCAACCCTTGTGGGCGCAAAATGCGGTTCAAGTCGTCCGAAGCTTCTAAATTATCCGGATCGACCATTGCCACTAAAACACAGGGCGGATTTTGCTCTTCGTTTTTTGATAGTGGTACTAGGCGATGGCGACGACAAATATCAACGGGAATCAAGCTTTCAATCAGGTTCCCCACCATCGTGCCACCAATGTTGTTGACTTCCGGATCGAGGAATTCAACACCATATAGTATTTTGAGTTCAAATAGCTGCTGTTTCTTGTACTGCCTGAGAAAATCAGGTGTTAATTGTCGCCCAGTGATTGTTTCCAGCACTTCCGTCAGCGGTCTGCCAGACTTGCGACTTTCAATCAGCGCCTGCCTCATCTGTTCGGTATTGACGTAGCCAGATTGTACTAGCTTGCTGCCAAAGGGTGAAAACTCTGTTCTGGTAGTTAGAGCGGTACTGCGCCGTTGTGGTGACGAGTAAGTCATAAGTGAGCAATGAGTAGGGAAAACCTCTGCTTAAAGTATTCCCAGCCTGAAGCACAGAATTTTCATTTACACTTAGCAAATTCACTTTAGAGTCATCAGTTATCAATCAACACAATTAGATATGCAACTTTTATGTGGGACAGCTTATAACTAATGATGAGGGTGCGAAATATATAGGACTTACGCGCATTGTCATATTTTTTCGTCTGGGCAGTACTGGGTCAAAAGTCAATAGTCCAAAAAATCTTGCTTAAAGACTATTGACTCTGGACTATTGACTGCCATCACAGTAAATCTGTGTGCCAGTTGCGTAAGTCCTGATATATCCTGCGTGCGCCACTCGTCTACAAGACCTATTCCTAGAGTTGCCCTGGTAGTTCGGCTTACCGCCCCTAGGGCGTTTACGCTAAGGTGTTCACCATTTGTCACAATAAGAAGACGGTTACATCACTTCCAGCTCATATTTGGCAAGAAAATCAGCTTTAGCTGCAAGCCTTGAATAGCAATGGTTGCAAGCTTGAGTGACGTACTGCCATTAATAGTATCTGGGATGAGTAGACAATGATGGACGACAATAAACAGGTAAACAATACAAGCCAGCAATTGGGTGAACCAACAGAGGTAAAGCAAGTAATTATGAGCGACTCCCCAACGCAAATAAACTCCAACGAATCTGGCAGCGAGGTTACTGAGCAAGTGGCAGCCCCAAATAATGTATCGGGAGATACGACACTTACACCAGAAAATGGCGTCGCTGCGCCTGAAAAGGCAGAAGTAGAAACAGCAGCTTTGGCAGCGTTGACTCAACAAAATCAGTCCCTCAAAGCGCAACTAGAAGAACGCAGTACTCAATACATGCGAATTGCGGCAGATTTTGAAAATTACCGCAAACGCACCAGCAAAGAAAAAGAAGAACTAGACGCCCAGGTGAAGCGCAACACAATTCTGGAGTTGCTGCCAGTGGTGGATAATTTTGAACGGGCACGATCGCACCTGAAGCCCCAAACTGAAGGTGAGATGACTATCCACAAAAGTTATCAAAGCGTTTACAAACAATTAGTAGATTCTTTGAAGCGTTTGAGCGTATCTCCGATGCGTCCTGAAGGTCAAGAATTTGATCCTAACCTACATGAAGCAGTAATGCGGGAACCTACGGATGAACATCCGGAAGGAACAGTGTTAGAAGAGTTAGTACGCGGATATTATTTGGGCGATCGCGTACTGCGCCATGCCATGGTAAAGGTGGCTGCTCCCAAGGAAGACGCACCACCTGCACCAGAAGATCAGTCGAGTCCTACTGACAGTTAAGCTGTAGTTGCTCGCCTTATTTTCCAAAAGTGCCTAGGTTCTAGTAAGAGCGAGCATCGCATATCTTCACAAAAACAGGGCTGTTGACGTTTTGCCGGACTTTAACAGCCCGCTTTTTGATAACAGGTTTATGCGAAAAGCAGTACCTCAAAACCAGACCACCTAGGGCAACTATGAACTGTTTCTCCTGCAAGTCACAGCAGATTCACCTTAGTTGTCGTGCGCCTGAGCCGCTACAAAAAACATAGCCCGCGAAACATCACGGCATTAGCACTCAGTAAAAATACTGTACGTATGGGAAAAGTTATTGGCATCGACTTAGGCACGACTAACAGTTGCGTCGCAGTTTTGGAAGGTGGTCAACCGATTGTGATTGCTAGTTCAGAAGGTGGGCGAACCACTCCTAGTATTGTGGGATTTGGCAAGGGTGGCGATCGCTTGGTTGGTCAGCTAGCAAAGCGCCAAGCCGTAACTAATGCTGAGAACACAATCTACAGTATCAAGCGATTCATCGGTCGTCGCTGGGAAGATACTGACACCGAACGCGATCGCGTACCCTATAGCTGTGTCAAAGGTAGAGATGAGACTGTTGATGTCCACATTCGCGGACGTAACTACACACCCCAAGAAATATCAGCAATGATCCTGCAAAAGCTCAAACAGGATGCGGAAAATTTCTTAGGTGAAGCTGTTAGTCAGGCAGTAATTACCGTACCAGCATATTTCACAGACGCACAAAGACAAGCAACTAAAGATGCTGGCACCATTGCAGGGCTAGAAGTCTTACGGATCATCAATGAACCAACTGCTGCTGCTTTAGCCTTCGGGTTGGATAAGCAAGACCAAGAACAACTGATTTTAGTCTTTGACTTGGGAGGCGGTACCTTCGATGTATCCATCCTGCAACTAGGGGATGGAGTGTTTGAAGTTAAGGCAACTTGTGGTAACAACCAGTTGGGTGGAGACGACTTTGATAACTGTATCGTCCGTTGGATGATTTCACGCTTCCAGCAACAAGAGAAAATTGACCTTTCCCTAGATAAAATGGCACTGCAACGCCTGCGGGAAGCTGCGGAAAAGGCAAAAGTTGAACTCTCCAACATGGCGAATACCTCCATTAACTTGCCGTTCATCACTGCCGATGAAACAGGCCCCAAACACATGGAGATGGAACTCAGCCGCTCTAAATTTGAGGAACTGGCAGCACAATTAATTGAAGCTACCATTGAACCGATGATCCAGGCGCTGAAGGATGCAGACCTTAAACCACAAGATATAGATCGGATTATTTTAGTAGGTGGTTCCACCCGCATTCCCGCAGTTCAAAATGCCTTGATTAAGTTTTTCAATGGCAAAGCACCAGATCGTTCTGTCAATCCTGACGAAGCTGTGGCGCTGGGGGCTGCTATTCAAGCCGGAGTCCTAGGTGGCGAAGTTGATAATCTCCTTTTATTAGATGTCACACCTTTATCTTTAGGAATTGAAACTTTGGGAGAAGTGTTCACTAAAATCATCGAACGCAATACCACAATTCCTACCAGCAAGTCTCAAGTGTTTTCCACAGCAATTGATGGGCAAACCTCAGTGGAAATTCACGTCCTTCAAGGTGAACGGGCAATGGCAAGAGATAATAAAAGTCTCGGCAAGTTCCTCTTGGCAGGAATTCCCCCAGCTCCCCGTGGCGTACCGCAAATCGAAGTATCTTTTGAAATCGATGTTAACGGTATTCTCAAAGTTGGTGCCCAAGATAAAGGCACAGGTAGAGAGCAAAGTATTCGGATCACTAACACAGGTGGTTTGAGTATCAGCGAAGTAGAACGAATGCGGCAAGAGGCAGAAGTCTTTGCGGAAGAAGATAAAAAACGTAAAGAATTGGTTGAACTCAAAAACCAAGCTGAGAATCTTTTGTCTAGCTATGAATCCACCATCAAGGATAATGGCAACTTGATTGGCGACCAGATCAAAGCCCTAGCCCAGGAAAAAGTCGCACAACTCCAAGCCGTAAGGACTAATCCTGATATTTCTGTCCCAGAATTTCGCCAGTACTTGGATGATTTCCAACAAACTCTGTTTGCCATTGGTGCTGATGTTTACAACCGAGCCAACGATCAAAACGGTGAGCAAGGTGAAGAAGTTTCCGATAGTTCCGAGCCAAGAGACTTGGAGCATCCCATGAATGGAACCCTCATACCACAATTCAATTTTGATTTTGATGACGAAAATACTGCACAGGTTGATTACGAAGCGATAGATTAGGAATTGGGCATTGGGAATTGGTAATTGGTAATTGAGAATTGAGAATTGGATTCTACTATTAGTCATCACATCTCACCCACTACCCACTACCCATTACCCATTACCCATTACCCATTACCCATTACCCATTACCCATTACCCATTACCCATTACCCATTACCCATTACCCATTACCCATTACCCATTACCCATTACCCATTACCCATTACCCATTACCCTAGTCCTCAGTCCCCAAGTTTGCTAGATTGTAGAAGCGAATTGTCGTGGACTAAACAGTGTCCCAATACAAATACAAGCAAATGCATATGGGGGGTTTTCCACACCTGATGGTGCGGGTAGCCCCTCTGGTTTATAAGTGGGGTTTTAGCATCCTACGTAGCACAATTGTAAAAGAGACAAGCAATGGCGGTGAAAAGTCCAAGAGTCTATCTTCTCTACTGCTAGATTTATCAGCTTTTGTCGTACCTGCGAGAAAAGCACCCGTACTGTAAAATTTATTAGTGATTTTTGTAAAGGGTAAAAGGTAAAATCAATTATTAATAAAAATTAACTTTTGCCTTCTATCTAGCCTCCGGCAAGCTGCCCTCCCAAGGACACTGGCTTGTGAGAATCCCTCACTTTGTAGGCAGAGCGCCTTTCTGTAGGGTAGTAAGTATCTTTGGTGTCTACTGCCCTCCCCTGTGAAAACCCTGGAGAGCGAACGAGTGACGTTTAAGAGCGTCGAATATCGCCAGTCGCTAATGGTAAGAACTACTTACCCTACTTGGGCAAGTGGCTCCCCAAGACCCTGCTGGCTCCCATAAGTGCCTTCTTCCTTCTAACTTTTACCTTTGTTATATGGCCCGCGACTACTACGAAATTCTGGGTGTCTCTCGTGACGCCGACAAAGAAGAAATCAAACAAGCCTATCGCCGTTTAGCCCGGAAGTATCACCCAGATGTAAACAAAGAACCGGGAGCGGAGGAACGCTTTAAGGAAATTAACCGCGCTTATGAAATACTTTCTGAGCCGGAAACCAGAGAGCGTTACAACCGTTTTGGTGAAGCAGGTGTCTCAGGTGGTGCTGGCGTCGGCTTTCAAGATATGGGTGACATGGGTGGCTTTGCCGATATCTTTGAAAGTATTTTCAGCGGCTTTGCTGGTAGCGGCGTGGGTGGTCAAACGCAAAGACGGCGCAGCGGCCCGGTACGCGGTGATGACTTACGGCTAGACCTGAAGTTAGACTTTCGAGAAGCGGTATTTGGTGGTGAAAAAGAAATTCGGATTTCACATTTAGAAACTTGTGAAGTCTGTAGCGGATCTGGCGCTAAACCAGGAACTCGCCCCCGTACATGTGCAACTTGTAGCGGTTCGGGTCAAGTACGTCGTGTCACCAGAACCCCTTTTGGTAGCTTTACTCAAGTATCGAATTGTCCCACCTGTAATGGTACGGGAATGGTAATTGAAGACAAATGTGATTCTTGTGATGGTAAAGGTACAAATCAAGTCACCAAGAAACTGAAAATTACCATTCCAGCCGGGGTAGATAATGGTACGCGGTTGCGGATATCCCAAGAAGGAGATGCAGGTCAACGTGGTGGCCCTCCTGGGGATTTATACGTCTACTTGTTTGTGAATGAAGATGAAGAATTTCAACGGGATGGTATCAATGTTCTCTCAGAAATTAAAGTTAGCTATTTACAAGCAATTTTAGGCTGCCGTTTGGAAGTGGATACTGTCGATGGGCCAGTAGAACTAATCATCCCAGCAGGAACCCAACCAAATACAGTGATGAAGCTAGAAAATCGCGGTGTACCCCGTCTAGGAAATCCTGTGAGTCGCGGCGATCATTTGCTGACGCTGTTAATTGATATTCCTACTAAGGTGACACCAGACGAGAGAGAGTTATTAGAAAAGCTAGCTAAAATTAAGGGAGACCGCACTGGCAAAGGTGGTCTAGAAGGATTCTTGGGTAATCTATTTAAGTGATGAGTCTATCTTCCCTATCAACTCCCGATGCTCAACTAGATTTGCGCGGTACTCCTTGTCCGATTAATTTTGTCCGGACGAAACTACGTCTGGAACAAATGCCAGCAGGAAGTTTGCTGGAAGTCTGGCTAGATATTGGAGAGCCAATTGAGCAGGTTCCTGATAGCCTAATAATGGCAGGTTATCAGGTAGAAAAAATTACAGACTGTGCGGGCTATTTTTCTCTGTTAGTGCGCCGTCCTGCGATCGCCTAATGAAAGGGGAAGTCGATTCTACTACTGAAGAGTTACTCGGTACTGTAGTAGCTGTACAAGCTAATTTTTACAAAGTACAGCTAGTTTTAAGAGCAGGGGAGCAAGGGAGCAGGGGAGCAGGGGAGGAATTACCATTTGCCCACTCACTACTTTCTACTCCCCACTCTCGCCATTGCCCTATTCTCCTGTGTACCCGCAGAACAAGGTTAAAAAAAATTGGGCAACAGGTAATGGTAGGCGATCGCGTGGTTGTAGAAGAGCCAGATTGGGCTGGAGGACGAGGAGCGATCGCTGATGTTCTACCCCGTCAAACTCAGCTAGACCGCCCGCCAATCGCCAATACTAACCAAATCCTGTTGGTATTTGCTGTTGCCGATCCACCGTTAGAACCTTATCAACTCAGTCGATTTTTAGTTAAAGCTGAGTCTACTGATTTAGATGTGATTTTGTGTCTCAATAAAAGCGATTTAGTCTCACCACAGGAACAACAGCAAATTAGCGATCGCCTTTTTGCTTGGGGTTATCAACCGCTATTTATCAGTGTCCAAAATCAAATAAATATCGAGCAAGCAGCTAACTATCTCAACAATAAAATTACTGTAATTGCCGGGCCTTCTGGCGTAGGTAAATCTAGCCTGATTAATGCGCTGATTCCCACTGCTAAGTTGCGAGTGGGGGAAGTTTCCGGCAAATTAGCTCGTGGTCGCCACACTACGCGCCATGTAGAATTATTTGAATTGCCAAACGGTGGTTTACTGGCAGATACTCCCGGTTTTAATCAGCCTGACCTGGATTGTGCCCCAGAAGAATTAGTATATTATTTTCCAGAGGCTAGACCGCGGCTAGCAGATGCTAGCTGTCGGTTCAGCGATTGTCTACATCGAGATGAGCCTGATTGTGCAGTGCGGGGAGATTGGGAGCGTTATCAACATTATGTGGAATTTTTAGACGAAGCGATCGCGCGTCAAACTCACCTTAACCAACAAGCCGATCCCGAATCTACTCTGAAGCTTAAAACTAAAGGCAAAGGGCAGAGTCAATACGAACCCAAACTCGAAAGTAAAAAATATCGCCGTGTTTCCCGGCGGACTCAACTGCAAGCTTTACAGGATTTGTATAAGGACGAGGAATAGGGACTGGGGAACTCGGGGCCCCCGCGACCGCAGGGAGTGGGGATTAGGGGCAATGGGGACTGGGGACTGGGGAAGAGTTTTCCCAATGCCCAATACCCAATCCCCAGTACCCAAATATGAAATTGATTGTGAAAAAATTACTAAACACTATAACAATTCCGATAAAGTCTTAAAATATTGTTAATTTCTGCCACACTCCTAGACCTTCACCTTACAAGTACCACCCCAGAATTATTATGGCTATTGGCTACGTTGCGCTCGTACTCCATGCACACCTGCCCTTCGTTCGTCACCCAGAAAGTGATTACGTGCTGGAGGAAGAATGGCTCTATGAAGCTATCACTGAAACATACATTCCTTTATTAAAAGTATTTGAAGGCTTAAAGCGAGACGGCATCGACTTTAAAATCACGATGAGTATGACACCACCTTTAGTGTCGATGCTCCGCGATCCACTGCTGCAAGAACGCTATGACGCCCACTTAGCCAAATTAGAAGAACTTACAGAACTGGAAGTAGAGCATAATGCCCACAACGGTCATATTCGTTATCTAGCCGAACATTACGCCACTGAGTTTAACGAAGCACGTCAGATATGGGAAGGCTACAAAGGTGATTTAGTAACAGCTTTTAAGCAATTCCAAGACAGCAATAACCTGGAAATTATCACTTGTGGTGCTACCCACGGCTATTTACCGCTGATGAAAATGTATCCACAAGCTGTGTGGGCACAAATTCAAGTAGCTTGCGAACATTACGAGCAAACCTTTGGACAACCACCCAGAGGCATTTGGTTACCGGAATGCGCTTACTATGAAGGTTTAGAGCGGATGCTGGCGGATGCTGGGTTGCGTTACTTCCTCACCGATGGACACGGAATCCTTTACGCCCGCCCCCGTCCACGCTTTGGCACTTATACCCCGATTTTTACAGAAACAGGTGTTGCTGCTTTTGGTCGAGATCATGAATCTTCTCAGCAGGTATGGTCTTCTGAAGTGGGCTATCCTGGTGCAGCGGAATATCGGGAATTTTACAAAGATTTGGGCTGGGAAGCAGAATATGAGTATATCAAGCCCTACATCATGCCCAATGGTCAACGTAAAAATACGGGGATTAAGTATCACAAAATTACGGGACGTGGTTTAGGGCTTGCAGATAAGGCACTCTACGATCCTTATTGGGCAAGGGAAAAGGCTGCGGAACATGCTGCTAACTTTATGTATAATCGAGAGCGGCAAGCTGAACACCTGTATGGTATAATGCAGCGTCCGCCGATTATTGTTTCGCCCTACGATGCAGAGTTATTCGGGCATTGGTGGTATGAAGGCCCTTGGTTTATTGATTACCTGTTCCGTAAATCATGGTATGACCAAGGAACTTATACAATGACCCATTTGGCTGATTATTTACGGGCAGAACCTACACAGCAAGTCTGCCGTCCTTCGCAATCGAGTTGGGGTTATAAAGGTTTCCATGAGTATTGGTTGAATGAAACGAATGCTTGGATTTACCCACATTTGCACAAAGCCGCAGAACGGATGATTGAGATATCAACGCGGGAACCAGAGGATGAGTTGCAGTTGCGATCGCTTAACCAAGCAGCGCGAGAATTACTATTGGCGCAATCTTCTGACTGGGCGTTTATTATGCGGACAGGAACAATGGTACCTTATGCAGTCCGACGCACGCGATCGCATCTGATGCGTTTTAACAAGCTCTACGAAGACATTAAAATCGGTAAAGTCGATAGCGGTTGGCTAGAAAAAGTTGAATTAATGGATAATATCTTCCCCGAAATTAACTATCGTGTCTACCGTCCGTTGTAGTTGTAGGGTGGGCAATAATTGTGGGGTGGGCATCCTGCCCTTAAGATAAAGGACGGGTGGGGACACCCATCCCACAAGAAATTTTGGCATATTTTTTTATTTGTCAGTCCCCAATGAACCGGAATTATAAGCAAATGAGTTTTACGGAATTAAGACCTTATGTCATCGAAAACCGCGAAGACATTGAAGCTCTACGTTTTCTGATGAGCAAACGTGATCCTAATTCTCCAAAGTATCCCACTCCCTTAACAGAAGCCGAGATGCAAGCCCAAATGGAAATTATCAGGCGTAAGCTTAATGGAGAACTTTGAGGTGATTGTCTACTTTTGGATATTGAGTTTATACCCCCAAAAGCAAAACCCCCAGTTTCATTACTGGGGGTTATTGTTATCAACATGCTACTAACCAGTTATTGGGGTAGAGTGCGGCTAGCATAAGCATCCATAGCATAGGCAGGAGTGCGATCGCTATAATCTATGTCTTTACCAGTAATAGACTTAGCTAATTTTTCAAAGGAATCAGAACGCCAGTTGCGTTCGTGGATAGGCTTGCTTTGCTCTCCCAGAAAGTAAGCTAGAGAACCTATAACTGAAGCAGCTACCCAACCTACAACCAATAATGCAATTAAGATAGTCATCACAAACCTCTGATTTATTTTTTATAACTTTATGTAAACAAATGTAACGTTTGTTTACTAAAACTTGCAATATATCTATATGGTGTGCATACCGATAGTATGGGTAGGGTATTCCACACTCAATTATCCTGAAATACATGAGTAGGGGCGTACATCTGTACGCCCCTACAGCCGATTCATGTGTTGCTTTTAGCTATTTTCCTAAAGGGTATCTGGGTCAATATTTAATTCTCGGAGTTTTGCTGCTAATCTTTGCGCTTTCTCCTCGGCTTGCTGTCGAGCGTTTTCTGCTGCTTGTCTTGCGGCTGCTTCTTCTTCGTGGCTTAACAGCGTTTCACCCGTCGCTGGGTCGTAAAAGCGTAATTTTCCGCCTTCCACTCGCAACTCTAGCCCCAAAACTTCACTGCGTAGGGAAACTTTACCATCTGGCTGGGTATTGCTTACAACTGAGAAATAATTGCCATCGACTAAGTGTAAACCTTGGAGTTGGGGAGTAAGATAATCGCCTGTGGGGTCATATTGGAAATATTCTTGCACTCCCAGAAAGGCGTAAATTCCTTTTTTTGCACCTTGGTCTTTGGTGCGGGTGGTTTTTGAGGTTATCTCTAGGACGAAATCAGGGGTTTTATTATGTTCTTCCCAAGTTTTGTAAGAACGTCGGTCACGATTTTCTACGCCAAATACGACAAAAACATCTGGTGCGACAACTGACTCTGGATTTCCTTCTTCGTAGTAGATAAATAAATTACCTGCGACGTATACATCTGGGCGATTTTGAAAATAAATTCCCAGCACAGTGGTAGCATACACCAGACATTTGCGCTGTAAATCTCCTTCAGCCATCGGCTTACCGTCCTCATCTGGATATTCAATTGGGGTAATGGGGATATATTCTATTGAGGTTGTCATGGTCGGATGCCTCAACTAAACTAGGGCTAGGTTTAATTTAACCCCTGTTTCAAGTTGTAAGCACCACACATCAGAATTTTACTAGCTGTCAGGCTCGCTAAGAATGCGATCGTCATGACTAGGCGGTTGAGAAATCACCAAAAATTCTAAATCACAGTCCCCTTCATTGAACATCTGGTGAGGAACATTAGGCGAAACTTCTACGCCTTCGTGTTGAAAAACAACTTGATGGGAACCATTGATTTCTAATGTTGCTTTTCCAAATAAGATAAAGAAAAATTGGCGCGATCGCTGGTGATAATGCCTAACTTCAAATGTTCCTGGTGGCATTAATTCTTGAATAATACTCAAATGTGGTTGTTTAACAAAATGCCAGCCATGACAATTATTATCCCATAGATAATGCTCGGCAGTTTCTTTATTTATCATTGATTATATAAGTAAGTCGGTGCGAATAAAGTTAACTAGTGAGGGTCGTCAGTTGTCAGCGATGCACTGAGCGTGGTCGTTGTGTTGTTAGTTGTGAGCCAGCCGCTCAGAGGGGGTTCCCACGCCACTTGCTCCACTTGGGGAGACCCCAAGACCGCAGTGGCTCCCCATGAGCGACTGGCGAACCCGTAAGGGTCAGTAGTAAGGGTTTCAGGTATATTTACGTTTCGTAACATAGTCATGTTTATTTTCACCCACCTACTTACTTATAGTTGAGGTATGTTTGCAGTGTCTCCTATTTAATCTTCTTTATTATCACCAGAATCATCTAATTCACATTCTGCACGCAGATCATTAACACTATCAGGTAACTTTCCATCTTTAATTTTTTTTGTAAAAACTTGATAACAATCTTTTTTATCACCTTCCTTTCGAGGATAACCTAACCAAAGAATAATAATAATTTTTTGTTCTCTAAACGCTCTAAAAAATAATCGATATCGTTCAGGTAGCCCCATTTTTTTGAGACGACCATACTTTTGCAAAGGTTTTTGTAAAACAAAGTGAGAAGCAAAAGGATCTTGAGTAATCTTTTCTTTAATACCAATATTCAAAGCTTTTAACAACTTTGCATCTGAATGTTTAATAAATTCTTCTTTTGGTAAGTCATTTTTTAAAATCCGAACTCTATTACGCAATTCTATCCATTGTTCATTAAACAAAGGGGAGAAAAAAATTTGCCATCCATTACAAGTGAATGCAGCCATTAGAGATGATTTATAAAGTAAACCTTAAATTGTAGGGTGCGTTATAGCAACGCTTAACGCACCGAAAAAGATGGTGCGTTACGGCTAATCTTCACTATCTCAAACTCCGAAATCCTTGCATAGCCGTAACACACCCTACTTAATATTTACTTTATAAATAGGCTCTTAGTCTATAACTACATCACCAAGTAAATTATCCATTTCATCACTCATTTCTTGGGTATAAGCAACAAGCTCAGATGGATTTTGTATA
Source organism: Nostoc sp. UHCC 0702 (assembly GCA_017164015.1). Classification (GTDB taxonomy): domain Bacteria; phylum Cyanobacteriota; class Cyanobacteriia; order Cyanobacteriales; family Nostocaceae; genus Amazonocrinis. The sequence continues at coordinate 174,185 of CP071065.1, read as the reverse complement.
GTATCCTTCATTAAAAAGTCAAGAAAAAGGCTCATCATAATACTTTCAGCTTCATCAGCCTCATCAGCATTATCAGTTTCTAGGCGAACTAAAAATGTGTTTTCAGATATAACTTCAATGTAACCCGACGCATTGGCTAAATGAGGATAATCCTTAGAGAATGCGCGTGGTAAACGAAAGCCGTCTTGGTTTCCTACCTTTGCATGAGTTATGGGATAAATTTTGTCAGCCATTAGAATATGTAGATGTTATGTTATAACAATAGTTATAACATAACAAAAATATAAAAAAAGACAGGCATCTAGCCTGTCCTATTAAGTCATTACTTGACAAAAATTTTAGAAATTCATCTCAGCAGCTTGGACTTTCTCAACTTGCTTTTTCTTCAGTACTAGCATAACTTGAGCCAGCATTACCAAGGCGATGAATGCAATCAACCATTGAACTCTAGACGGGTCTTGCAATACAATTTCTCCATCGTCTTGACCGAATCCACCGACGTTGGGGTTGTTGGTCAAAGCATCGCCAGATTTTACTGCTTGTCCTTCAGAAACAATCAATTCTGGCCCTAAAGGAATCGAATCAGAGACTTCTTCACCAGAGTCAGTTTTGATGCTCAGGACATATTTAACGTTACCGTCTTCATCTTCTTCTTTGGCAATCTTGGTAATAGTGCCAGTTGCAGAAGCAGTGTAAGCTGTGTTGTTGCTCTTTTCACCAGTCGGATAAACTTGTCCGCGTCCCCGGTTCGCACCTAGATGAACTGCGTATTTACCGAAGTGGATGTTTTTATCAGTTGCGGGGTTGGGAGAAAGAACTGGGAAGACGATTTCCTGATATTGTTCACCAGGCAAAGGCCCAACGATGACGACGTTATCTTTGTCTTCTCTGTAGGTTTGGAAGTAAGTGTCGCCGATTTCTTCTTTGAGTTCTTCAGGAATGCGGTCTTCTGGTGCAATCTTGAAGCCTTCAGGCAACATCAGCACAGCACCTACGTTCAAGCCAGTTTTTGAACCATCAGCACCAACCTGCTGCACGCTGGTATCGTAGGGAATTTTCACTACAGCTTTAAATACAGTGTCAGGTAGCACTGATTGGGGAATTTCCACTTCCGTAGGCTTGGCTGCTAGGTGACAGTTAGCGCAAACAATCCGCCCGGTTGGTTCGCGGGGAGTTTCGGGGTAGGTTGCCTGTGCCCAAAAGGGATAGGCAGCAGCGGCTTGGGGAAGGGCTAGATCGCTGGTGAAGAAAAATGTCACAGTAGCGATCGCTACGAGCAATGTTTTAACCATTGCCCTAGCACTGCGAGTTAACCTCGCTGTTGTACAAGCATTACTCATCTCAATAAGGACAACGATTCTCTGATGAATTGGTCATTAGTCATTAGTCATTAGTCATTAGTCAATAGTCAATGATTTATACTATGGACTTTGGGCTAACAACGAGCGCACGATCGCATTAAATTAAGCCCACCAAGGTGCTTCGCCTGTGCGGAAGTCGGTTTCAGTCCAAGGAGTTAAGACGATTTTGTCGTCGTTTACATTGGTATGGGCTAAAGCCAAAGACAGTGGTGCTGGCCCCCGAACAACCTTACCAGTTGCATCATATTGGGAACCGTGACAAGGGCATTTAAACTTGTTTTCAGCCACATTCCAAGGTACAACACAACCTAAGTGGGTACAGATAGCATTAATACCGTAATCAGCAATTGCTTCTTTGCTTTCCACCACAATATAGGTGGGGTCGCCTTTTAGTCCTTGAACTAGGTTGCGATCGCCTGGGTTACGGCTTTCCAGAAATTTACTGACGCTTACATCGTTGCCTAGCTCGTCTTTTGCTGTTGTCCCACCACCAGCGCCACCGCTAGCTGGTGGAATAAAGTAATTGACAACGGGATACAATGCACCCAGAGCTACTCCAGTTACAGTCCCAAAAGTGAGCAGATTCATGAACTGACGACGCCCCATATCGGGCACGTCTGCTGATTCAGAAAATTGAGCCATAATCTACGCGCTTTTTGTGTATTTTGTTAAGCATTTTGACAAGAGTAGCAATACTTGATCAACTCCTGTCGAGTCGAAATGCTAACGCCTGCAACGATGCCAAACTTCTTTGTTCCAAGATTCTTTTAGCATCCTTTCTGTTAGCATTACATTTCTTTATATCCCTATCATACTTGAGTTACGGAACTTAACATCATAACTAAATGTAAAATCTAATTGAGTAAAGCTATGACAGGACAGGAATTACGCAAACTTATGCTTGACAAGTGGGGATATTCATATGATGTGCAGTTTCGGCGCACCCAAGGCAAGATATTTTTACAAATCATGTGGAAGTATCTAGAACAAGCTTCATTTCCCTTAAGTGAGGAGGAGTACCAAGCCCATCTTGACAGCATTGCTAACTATCTTCATGCCTTGGGTGGGGCAATCCAGGTACAAACGTTTATTACACAAACACGCGATCGCCCCCGCCTCGGCAAAGCTGTTAGCATACCTTTAGACTTGGGCGATCGCTCTTCTGAATGGATATTATGAGGTTTTTGCTGTGTAAATTAGTATTTTATAATACTTGTATCTTGAAATTTATGTTTACTCCAACAACCAAGCAAACAATTCTTTGACTGTCAGTTGCAGTTCACTGGCAAAGGATGGCACAGGAAGTAGTGCTTCTGGCTTATCATATACCTCAGTTTCTTGCTTAGAACGATAAACAAACACTGTTTGCTCTGTTGGATCAATCAACCAACCGATTTGAGTTCCATGCTTCAAACAATGCAGAATATTTTTTGTTACTTTTGTTTGATTTTGATCGGGAGATAAAATTTCAATTGTCCAATCTGGAGGAATGGGAAATGTATTGGCAACTTCTCCTTTTTCATCACGCGGAATTTTACTCCAGACAAAAACCGCAATGTCAGGTACAATTGAACGCCCACCAAATGTACAACGTAACTCAGGAAATGCACGAGCAAGGCGCTGAGGCTTAACTACAAAATTGATAGTAGGTACAAGTTCTCCTTGAATTAAACTATGTTTACCTTGGGGCATGGGTTTTTGAATAATTTGACCATCAATGTACTCACTGGCAGGTTTCGTTTCTGGTAAGCGCAGAAACTCCTCTAATGTTAGTATGTTGGATGATGGTGCTTGTACCATTTGAAGGTTGCCTCCAAGACTATCAAACCAGTTGTAATGCCTACATCTCTATACTGTTTTCAGTTTTGATTGTTTGACACTTGCAACCGTTCTTTTTAAAATTGTACGAGACTTGCGATTATAAGTGATTTGTGTCATTTACCTGTGAGCTTAACCAAACCAATACCACCAAAGTACAGTCCCAGCACTGCACCTGCTAACAGGCTTTGGGTGAGGGGGTCAGTAGAAGGTGTGAGGACGGCTCCTAAAACCACTGCACCCATAATCACGAAACGCCAACCAGCTAGCATTTTTTTGGAAGAAACAATTCCTAAATTACCTAATAAAAGTTGAATTACGGGTATTTGAAATGCTAAGCCAGTACTAAATAACAACAGCAGCACAAATTCAAAATATTTGTCAATTGACCACAGTTGTTCTACTACATCTGCTCCATAGCTGATGAAAAATTTCAAAGCTGCGGGGATAAGGAGTAAATAAGCAAATACTAACCCAGCAGCAAACAGCACACTCGACCCCAAAACCACAGGCCCCAGTAAGCGGCGTTCGCGGCGAGTCAGTCCAGGAAGAACGAACTGGATAATTTGGTAAAGTATGAACGGACTAGAAAGTACTATGCCGGTGTAGCCTGCAACTTTAATAGAGACAAAGAAATATTCCCCAGGAGCAAGTTGGAGAAATTTTACTCCTTGAGCCGGGACTTCTAGTAGCTGGACAATTTGTTTAACGGCAAAAAAACAGCCGATAACACCCACTGCTACAGCAATGAGAGAATAAAAAATCCGCTGTCGCAACTCTTCTAGGTGGTCGAAAAGCGACATTTCGACCTCTCCTGGTAACTCATCGAGAGGGTCAAATTCTGAGTTGTCGTACCCTTCCAGGTCGATATCAGGAGTGGTTACAGCGTCTACATCTGGTGAAGGCGTCATGAGTCAGCTAGTAGGCAACATTTGTTAACTATTTTATCTGGGGAAGCAGCTAGCAAGATACAACTTATCCACTGAAACGTAAAATTAGGGGTGTTGGTTAGTTGTCAGTTGTCAGTTGTCAGCGATGCACTGAAGCTCACCCGAAGTGTTGTCAGTTGTCAGTTGTCATTTGACTTAATCACTGATACAAATTCTTTCACCCCTGCTCCCCTGCTCCCCTGCTCATAGGTTTTTAGCTGCTGGGAGATTTTTGTCCTGATTTTTGGGGTTGCATCTGCATAAGTTAGTGGGAGGCTCTATTGTAGGCTATGCCTATCCCGACAAAACGCTGGAACTGATATTTGATAACTCACGTCTTTTGTGAGTAGTAGCATTGAGTAAATTGACGCAATATCAACATACAATGCTCAGTTTTTAAACTTTAGTTCATCAAGGTTGCGTCTATAATATAGCGCGATCGCGAATTGTTCGCTGAGGTTTGTATGAGTAGGACAATTTGGATTGGCCTGATGGCATTGCCTGTTTATCTACACAATGCCTGTAATATAGTACCAATTTTTCAACATCAGATCCCTATAGCAACTGGTATAATCAGCCACAGCATAAATGCTCACTCACGCGTGACGCCGTGGCACATATCTGCTAGAGATGACCAACCACCAGATTGCCTGCGCGATCGCACTTGTAGGGAATAGTAATGTATGTAGTTTAATTGCAGTCGAGTTAATTTTTGTGTCCATAATTAAAACTGAACGTGATGAGTAGTTGAGGTTTTAATTCTGGGCACGTCAAATAACTCGATAGTCAATAATACTGCAAAATTGTACTTAACAGTACCTTTTTATCTGCTGAATATTTTTAATATTCATAACAGTAACTTATTCTATAGGACTCATATTTGATTTTTGAACAAAACTCAGTACACCTTTATTCCTTCTTCCTAGTCCCCAGTCCCCAGTCCCCAGTCCCTTACCTCTACGAGTGATTCAGAAATCAAATCGGATTGCTATATATCAATAATTTTTGCAAATTGTCATAGTACTGACTATTGACAGCCTCAACAAAAAATTTATGAAAATGGGCGTAAGTCGTGAGAAAGTTGATGATCATAAACCTAGACTAAAGCATAAATTTCCTCAAACAAATATATGAATTCAGCCGATTCCATCTTTTCCCTTATTGAGTGAATTCGATTAGTTATGATCCTAGATTTAGCAAGATTTTATCAGGCTTGTAATCCGAGCAGACCTCTAATAATCGGAAATGCTAGCGATCGCCAGTACTATATCGATTTTGCTGCGGTGCGGGGTGGCAAAATCATCGAGGCTTTGCAGCGCACCATTACTCGGATATCGCCGGATGCACCAACCTGTCAGCTATTTACAGGGCATCTCGGCTGTGGAAAATCAACGGAATTATTACGACTGCAAGCCGAGTTAGAGGAGCAGAAATTTCATGTAGTCTACTTTGAGTCTACCCATGTCTTAGAAATGGCAGATGTGGATGTGACTGATATTTTATTGGCGATCGCGGGTCAAGTCAGCGAAAGCTTAGAAGCGATGAAAATCCGCCTCAAACCCCGCTACTTCACCAAGTTGTTTGCTGAGGTGGTTGATTTTTTACAAACGCCAATCGAACTAGGTGTAGAAGCAGAGTTGTCTGTGGGTATTGGTAAGATTACCGCCAAGACCAAAGAAAGTCCACAATTGCGGCGAAGATTAAGAGATTATTTAGAACCGCGCACCCAAAATATTTTACAGTCAATTAATACTGAACTGCTAGAACGTGCCAACACTGAACTCAAAGCCTTGGGTAAAAAAAGTTTGGTGGTAATTGTTGATAACTTGGATCGAGTAGCAATTCGACCTTTACCATCAGGGCGATCGCTACCAGAATACTTGTTTATCGAGCGGGGCGAACAGTTACGCAAACTCGATTGTCATATAGTCTACACGATTCCCTTGGCTTTAACTTTCTCCAACGATAGCGCCGAACTACAACATCGCTTGGGGGGCGGTGTCGCGCCAAAAGTTTTACCGATGATACCGGTGCGTTTGCGTTCTGGCGAAGTTTCTACCGAAGGGCTGGAATTAATGCGACAAATGGTGTTAGCTAGAGCTTTTCCCAACATTTTGCCTAGCGATCGCTTAAGCTTAATTACAGAAGTGTTTGATAATTTGGCAACCCTAGACCGATTGTGCCTGATTAGTGGTGGTCATGTGCGTGACTTATTAGGGTTGCTGTTTGACTGTCTGCGGGAACAAGACCCGCCATTTGACCGGGAGTGTCTAGAATTAGTCATCCAAAGACAGCGGGACTACCGAGCCAATGCCATTGACCCTGAAGAATGGGAATTAATTTTTCAGGTGGTGCAACAGCAAAGAGTCAGAGGTGATATAGAATACCATACCTTGTTGCGGAGCTTATTTGTGTTTGAATACCGCGATCGCCAGGGGGCTTGGTTTGCCGTCAACCCAGTTTTAGAAGAAACACCAAAATTTAGATCATGGTTGAACGACACCCACAAGCAAATATAAAAGCAGCTAATGAGCGGGCTTTGCGGAGTTTGGAGCGGGCAATTTCTCTATCCAGCAATCAATTCTCCGTGGTTTTGGTATGTTGCAATTATCGGGTTTTGCAAGAGGAAATGTTGCAAAGACTCGCAGAAATATCTGCGGCAGAGCATCTGCAAAAAGTAATTTTGCCCCACAATGCTAGAAGTCTTTACCTCAACATTCATTTACAACTCGTGACTGGGGAAAAACCGCCTTCAGCTTTGATGGTTTTGGGTTTAGAGGCAGTGGAGGCAATTGAGGATTTACTCAGTTCAATTAATCATATTCGTGATGAATTTCGTAAAGGTCACTCCTTTCCTTTTGTTTTGTGGGTGAATGAAGAAGTATTGCAAAAGATAGTACGTTTCGCACCAGATTTTGCTAGTTGGGCAGCTACACCAATTAGATTTGAAATGACTACTCCCCAACTGCTGCAATTTTTGCAACAAGAAACTGACTCTTTGTTTGCGAAAATCTTACCAAAGCATTCTGCACAACATCAAGAACTTCACACTTTAAAGAATTATTCGACTCTCGAACAAGTCTGGCAACATAACGATGAACTCCAGTTTGCCATTAGAGAATTGCAAGAACGTGGTATTACCTTAGAGCCAGGATTACATGCTAGTTTAAAATTTGTTTTCGGTCTGGATAATTATGTGAGTGACCGAATCAATATCGCTTTGAGCCATTTTGAGCAAAGCTTACAGGTTTGGCAACATTTGGTAGAAATAGGGGATGAGGGAGATGAGGGAGATGAGGGAGATGAGGGAGTATTTGCTGGTGCAACTCCTCCGACTCCTCCGACTCCGGTATCTTCTCCTTTACTCAGACAGGGAGTTTTACTATTTTATATTGGGCTATGTTATTGCCGCCTAGCTGAACACAATCAGATAGAAAACCGCCGCTATTGGTACACAGCTAAATCTTATTTTCAGCAATGCTTGAGTGTTTTACAAGTGGCTGGTCGTGGGGATATAGCTGCTGAATTTATTGGTCAACTTGCTGAAGTTTTGCAACATCTAAAAGAGTGGGAAGATTTGCAAATTGTTGCTCAAAAGTCTTTAGAGTTGCATCAAACTTATGGCAGTCAAATTCAACTTGCTTGTGACTATGGTTTTCTCGCTCAAGTAGCTGTAGAACAAGGGCGATGGTTACAGTCAAGTATATTGGCACATGTCTCACTGTTAAAATTAGCTGAGGCACAAAAGCAAAGCGCTAGCCATGAATGTTTATTTCCGTTATTGTTAGCGCAGATTTATTATTTAGTTTTAGCCAAAGCACAACAAAACTTGGGTGAACAAAATGTAGCCCGTGAATATTTAGATAAAGCCAGTAAGGAACTACCAGCAGCTTTAGAAAACAGTTTCCATCAATATGATGCCCATCGTTATATTCGATTTTTGCGGAATTTGCGATCGCTCTATTTTGAGGCAGGTAGATATCTACAAGCCTACATTATTAGACAGAAACGGCGTTCTATCGAGCAACAGTATGGTTTCCGCGCTTTCATTGGTGCAGGGCGCTTGCAACCGCAACGACAAGCGACAAACCCCGCCTTGATGTCGGCATCTGGAAGTAGCAGTGTTGCTTTAGAAATAGCTGCTTCTGGTCGAGAACGAGATATTAACAATTTAATTGGCAGAATTAGCCGCGCGGATAAAAAGCTGACGGTAATTCACGGACAGTCAGGGGTGGGTAAAAGTTCTATTGTGAGCGCGGGGTTGGTACCAGCGTTGCAAAATAGAGCAGTTGGCGATCAAATTGCTGTACCTGTGGTCTTGCAAGTTTATACCGATTGGGTACAGGCATTAGGCAAATCTTTAAGGGAGGCAATCTCTCAAATCAAGGCAGAGGTAGCCATTGCACCTGAAGCTTTGCCATACGCTGATACACCCCTAACCATTGGCGATATTTTGCAACAATTAAAAGAGAATGCTAATAACCATCTAATAACAGTTTTGATTTTTGACCAGTTTGAAGAATTTTTCTTTGGTTATAGCGATCGCCATCAAAAGCAAGCATTCGATAGATTTATCAGTGACTGTTTAAATATATCCTTTGTGAAAGTGATTCTCTCGTTGCGAGAAGATTATTTACATCGTTTATTAGAATTTCAACATCTCTCAGCACTAGAGGCAATTAATCACAATATCCTCGACAAACATATTCGCTACCAATTAAATAATTTTTCGCCTGAATATGCCAAAGCCATCATCCACAAGTTAACAGAACGTTCTCAGGCTCACTTAGAACCTGCCTTAATTGATGCTTTAGTCGATGATTTATCCACAGAATTTGGAGAAGTTCGTCCTATAGAATTGCAAGTAGTTGGGGCACAACTCCAAGATGAACAAATTACCACACTACAGCAATATCAGCAATATAGACCAAACAAACTCATTGAACGCTATATTAAAGAACTGATTAGAGACTGCGGCCCAGAAAATGAACAAGCCGCTCTACTTGTTTTATATTTATTAACAGATGAAAGCAACAAACGCCCTTTTAAAACTCGTGCGGAATTAACAGCAGAACTAGCAGAATTAGAAGATGCTGGTAAATTGGAATTAGTATTAGATATTTTAGTGCGCTCTGGGTTAGTAGTGTTATTTCCTGATGTACCCGAACGCTATCAACTGATTCATGATTATTTAGTAGACTTGATTCGCTACCTACAACAACAAGAATCAAACTTGCAAGCACAACTCAACCAGCTACGCTCTAAAGTAGATCAAAGTCAAGCTGAAATTGAGCGATTGAAAACCGAACTGACACAAAAAAAACAGCAAGTCAAATTAGTAGGTACTCTCCCTCAAGGGGGTTTAGATTTAATCACAGAATTACGAGAACTGCGTAAGCGCGAAGAACTGAGTCAGTTAGAAATTGAGCAATTACGAGCTGAACTCAAGGAAAAAGAGTTAACAACTCAATTAGCAGAAAGTCAAGAAAAACAAAGACTGAGTGAAACTCGATTAAATCGCGCACTGAAAATTGCCTTAACTGCTTCAATCCTTGCCATCTTAGGATTAAGTATCTCTATTATTACAGCAGTCAATAACGAAATTAAAACCCAGAGTGTATCCAGTGAAGCATTGTTTGCTTCCCAAAAAGGTATCGATGCCTTAAAAGAAGGTTTAAAAGCAGGGAGAAAATTACAAAAAGTACTCTGGGTAGATGATAATACCAGAGAGCAGGTGCAGACAGCGCTTTATCAGGCAGTGTCCGGGGCCAGAGAGTATAATCGCTTAGAGGGGCATACGTCTGGGGTGAATAGTGCTGTATTCAGCCCCGATCGCTCTTTAATTGCCTCTGCTAGTGCAGACACCACAATTAAACTCTGGTATCCCGATGGTAGCGAGTTCACAACTTTGTCAGGGCATAAAGATGTGGTTAATAGCCTCAGTTTCAGCCCCGATGGTCAAATGATTGCTTCTGCTAGCCAGGACAAAACAGTAAAGTTGTGGAGTCGGGATGGTAAATTGCTTCGCACCTTCAATGGTCATCAGGCTGGAGTAAATAGTGTTAGTTTCAGCCCCGATGGTCAAATTATTGCTTCAGCCAGTAGCGACAACACCATCAAACTTTGGAATCGAGACGGTAAATTACTCAAAACCTTAAAGGAAAATAATAGTGCTGTGTTAGGCGTAGCCTGGTCGCCTGATGGTCAAACTATTGCTTCTGTGAGTGCTGATAAAACCGCCAGCCTCTGGAGTCGAGACGGTCGGCTACTCAAAACTTGGAAGGGACATAATGACGCAGTTTTGGCTGTAGTTTGGTCGCCTGATGGTCAGATGATTGCTACCGCTAGTTTGGACAAAACTATCAAACTCTGGAATTTGCAAGGTAACTTACTGAGTATTTTGTCAGGTCATAGTGCCGCAGTTACTGGTGTAGCTTGGTCGCCTGATGGTCATACTATTGCTTCAGCCAGCATCGACGAGACAATCAAACTTTGGGGTACTGATGGTCTGCTATTGGGCACACTTAAAGGGCATAATAATTGGGTAAATAGCGTTAGTTTTAGCTCTGATGGTCGCACCCTCGCTTCTACCAGTCGGGACAAAACTATCAAACTCTGGCGTTGGGATGATTTGCTGCTACGAAACCCTAAAACTGATAACAATAAATGGATTACTAGCATTAGTTTTAGCCCAGATGGCCGCACCTTAGCAGCAGGCAGTCAAGATAATACTGTCAAAATTTTAACTCGTTACGGTAAACTACTCCGGACTTTCACAGGGCATGAGGGGCAAGTCTGGGGTGTCAGTTTTAGCCCAGATGGTCGAGAAATTGCTTCAGCGAGTAAAGATAAAACGGTGAAGCTTTGGAGTAGCGACGGTCAACCGCTGCACACCTTAAAAGGTCATGATGATACAGTCTTGGGTGTGGCTTGGGCACCTGATGGTCAAACCGTTGCTTCAGCGAGTAAAGATGCAACAGTGAGGCTTTGGAGTCGTGACGGTCAACTGCTACACACCTTACGAGGTCATAAAGGCCCAGTTAATTGGGTCAGCTTCAGCAATGACGGTAAGTTGTTAGCTTCAGCTAGTGACGACAACACCGTGAAAATTTGGAATTTAGATGGTAAATTACTATATACCCTACAGAGCCATCGCCGCCGGGTGAGTGGTGTAGCTTGGTCGCCTGATGGTCAAACTCTTGCCTCAGTTAGTATTGATAACACGGTGAAAATTTGGAGTCGGGATGGTCGCCTACTCAAAACTCTTGGGGGGGATAGCGATAGTTTCATCGGGGTGAGTTTTAGTCCTGATGGCAAGACTTTGGCTGCTAGCAGTAATGATAAAATCAGGCTTTGGAACCAACAAGGAACTTTGTTGATTGTGTTGAAAGGTGATAAAGAAGAGTTAACTAGTGTTAGCTTTAGTCCTGATGGTCAGATTTTGGCGGCGGGGAGTGGCAATGATACAGTAATTTTTCGGAAGTTAGCTGATTTGCAGCTAGAAAATTTACTCACGCGCGGTTGCAGTTGGCTACAGGATTATTTGCAGACTAATCAGAGGATAACAAAAAGCGATCGCGCCTTATGTCCAGGTAGTTAATATCATTTCTTCAATAGGGGGAGATGGGGGGATGAGGGGGATGAGGGGGATTAGATTGTTCACTATATAGCTAAAGGGAGGAAGTGAGCATATTAATTCTATAAACTTCAGGCTACTGTGGCTATATTTCCAACAAAGACTGATGGTAAATATTCTCATTAAATGAGTAACAATAGCGATCGCGCCCTTTTTGTTTGGCATCGTACAGTGCTTTATCGGCTGAAGCAATGAGTGTATCTGGCTTGATGTCGTAAGTGGGTATGACAGAAGTAATACCCAAACTAACTGTGACGATATCCTTGATATCAGACTGTGCATGGGGAATAGCGCCATCGTGAATTGCTTGTTGAATATTTTGTGCTGCTGTGATTGCTCCCGCTAAGTCAGTATTGGGAAGGAGTACCGAAAATTCTTCTCCTCCGTAACGCGCCACGAGATCAGCAGGACGATCAACTATCTTTTGCACTGTTTGTGCTAGTCTAATTAGACAATCATCGCCTCGAAGATGACCATAGTAGTCGTTGTATGATTTGAATTTATCAACATCCAATAAAATCAGTGACAGGGGTTGTTGTTCTCGTGCAAGGCGTTTCCATTCTGCTTGCAGTCGTTCATCGAAGCAGCGACGGTTAGCCACCTGAGTCAAACCATCTAGATTTACCAGTTGTTCTAGTTTCTGATTTACATCTTCTGCTTTTTCTTTAGCAATTACTAACTCTGTTGTTCTCTGCTGTACCCGTTGTTCCAAAGTTTCAAAAGATGTTTGTAACTGAAGTGCCATGTTGTTAAACGATTTTGCCAGTTGACCTATTTCATCTTTTGAGTTAATTTGGGCACGGATATCTAAGTTGCCTGCGGTAAACTGGAACACTATATTGGTAAGGTAAATTATTGGCTTTGTTAGCAGTTGCCCAATAGCAAAAGCGATGATTGTCACTACAAGAGCAATAATTGCAAATAGAAACATTGCGTCACGCATTTGCTTTTTTACAGGTGCTAGGGCAACAGCAAGGGGCTGTGCGAACAACACAGACCAAGGTTTATATTTTAAATGAGCGATCGCAATCAGATTAACCTGATTCCCTGTTGCTGACAAGGATGCAATTAAATACGACTGTTTATTATCCAATGCTTGTTTAAGTTGTGGCTCATTAGTTGCCAATTCCTTGACAGGAGAATTAGGCAAACGCCCTTGACGTTGCAGTTGAGTTATAACATCCAAAGGCAGAGGCACAATTGATTTAAAAAGTAGTTTTGGTGCAGTACTATGTGCCAGATAAATATTATTTTCATCTAAAAGAATAGCAAAGGATTTTGCTCCAGCCCGTTCAGTTTGTCGAGTTACTAACTGCTGAACAACAGTAGCATTGTAGGAAACACGCAATACACCCAATATATCTCCCTTGGCATTGCGAACCGGACTGCTAAAAAATAGGGTGACAAGCTCAGGAATTTTGGGCGATCGCTTCATACCAGAAACAAAGGGTAAGCCAGTTTCCATTGGTTTTTTAAAATAATCTTGAACTGATTCATCTATGCCAATGTTCGATGTATGTGTATCCAATACATTTTTCCCGTTTAAATCGAGCAAAGCATAGGAGAGAACATTGAGCATATCTTTGCGACTGAGACGAATTAATGTTTCTATCGCCAATTGCATTTCGGGGCTGCCATCTCGCTGTTTTGGAGTTAGGCTGAGGTAGCGTGCCATACCTGGTAAAATCGCCTCTACGCGCACGGCATTGAAATTTCCATCAATAAAGGCATCTATTCTGTTAGCGGTTTCGTTAGCCGCCGCAGATAGGGCTTGTCGGGCGTTGTCAGTTAGTGCTTTTTCAGTTGTCTGTTTGTTAATAAATGTTAATAACAGCAAAGGAATCAAAGCAACAATGAGAAATGAGGCGATCAACTTGCTACGGATGCCGCCCAAAAAAGGCTGCTGCATGGCTTTAAACTAGGAGGGAGGATTCAAGAACGAAGAATTGAACAAACTTTTTAACTCAGGCATGCGGGTGACGTTTCCAGAGCGAATAAAAAAGTCTGCATATATCTTGGCAGCTTTGTAGATAGAATTAGGATTGCTAGATTGAAATAATTTTTGATTTTCAGCTAAATCAGTTAGCTTTACTCCCTCCAGAGAGAGTGTATTGCTAGGAATTTTTAACGCTTTGCTGATGATGGCGTTTCCTTCCTGAACATGTGCTTTCCAGTAGGTAGCGGCTTCCAGCCATCCTCGGACAAATGCACGAATGTCTTCAGGGCGATCGCGGATTGTATCATTGCGAAAGATAATCATATCTAAAATCAAGCCAGGGGTTTGTTTACTGGTAAATAGGATATGTCCTCCTAATTTAATAGCTTCAGAAAGATAGGGTTGCCAAGTGTGTCCGGCTTGAATAACATTATTTTTCAGGCTTTGAGGAATTTCTAAAGGCTCTAATTTAACCAAGTTCACATCATCACTGGTTAAGTTAGCAGTTTTCAACATCTCAGTCACAAAAACTTCGCTAAAACCGCCTAGATTTGTACCTAGTTTTTTCCCTTTCAAGTCAGCAACGGTTTTAATTTGTGATTGGGCTACTACTACATCTGCTCCTGTCGATTCATCTATAATCATCACGCCTTGTATATCAGAATTTGTGGTACTTAAGATGATAAAACTTCCCAAGGACGCTGTAGTACCATCATACTTACCCGCACTGAAATTTGCTCTTTCCAATTGGGTGTATCGTTTATGAATTAGTTCCACATCTACCCCTTGGGCTTTGAAGAATCCTTTCTCTTGAGCAATGATGCCTGGATATTCTCCAACAAAAGATGCAAATTGTACTTTCAAGGGAGGGCGTTTTAATTCGGTTGGTGTCCAAGGATAACAAGAAAATAGCAAACAGGTGGTAATCAGACAAATACTAACGAATTTGAGTAGTTTAAACATAGAAGTTTTGATATTCTCTAATTATTGCTGATCAGATATTCAACTAAATCAACTATCTGTTAAAATTCAAATTTACGGACAATTTGCGTTCAAGATTGGATGAAAAAACATTTTTATTGAACCCTGTGGTGGGCGCTACCAACAAGGTAAAAGTCAAGGTTTGAGCGAACCATTAGCAGTACGCACCCTACAAAAATGTCTTAGACAAAAAATACCCCAAAACTAGCCTCAAATTTATATACAGAAACACTTTGACATCATGTTGCTTAGTTTCTTGATATAGCAATAGCCAAGGTGGTTAGGACATCAACAGATGATAAAACCTAGACACAAAAAGGCTTTTCACCCAGCGATGCACTGAGCTTGTCGAAGTGTCCCCAGTCCCCAGCTATATATCTCGGTTTGGGCTATTTCTGAACATTGGGTGTATTTCCCTTACCCTGCATGGGTTTGAGGCTTGTTTCTACTTCAGCTATTTTATTTTTTTAATCCTTGACCCATCAATAAACCAATTTCCTCAACTGTCGCTGTCTGTGCATCTAAAATAGCGACAAACTCACCCCTGTAGATTACGGCAATGCGATCGCTCATTGCCATTATTTCTTCTAACTCAGTAGAAATATACAATATTGCGGCACCGCGATCGCGTTCTGCTAACAATCGAGAGTGTACTGCTTGAGTTGCACCCACATCTAGCCCCCTTGTTGGTTGCATGGCTACAATTAAATTCGGTTTTCCTGCAAGTTCCCGCGCTAACACTACTTTTTGTTGATTTCCCCCTGAAAGCTGACTGACTTTGATATCTTCTCCCGTCGCCCGGATATCAAACTCTTGCATTGCAGACTTAGCATGATTGATAATCGCCTCTGGTTGTAATAAAAAATGGCGGCAAAACGGCGACTTTTTAAAAGCTTTTAAAATCAAGTTTTGGGCGATGCTAAATTGTAACACCAAACCCATTTTTTGCCTATCTTCAGGAATGTAACCAATAATCTTTCTGTTTAAAGAAGAATCTCCAAACTCAATTTTTCCCTGTTTAATACTTTCTAAACCCGTGATTGCATTAGCTAATTCTCGCTGTCCATTGCCATCAACACCAGCAATTCCCAGAATTTCCCCCGCCCGCAAATCAAAAGATAAGTTGCGGACAGCGAGAACACCCCGATTATCTGTAACTTGCAAATTTTGCACCGATAATGTAATCTTTCCTGGCGATAAAGGTGATTTTTGTATATGTAAAGCCACTTCACGCCCCACCATCAATTCTGCTAATTGCTGAGGTGTTGCTTCTGCGGTTGTGGTCGTTCCTACTACTTTTCCCCGCCGTAATACTGTTATGGTATCGCAGAGTTTAATAACTTCCTCTAACTTGTGACTGATAAAAATAATTGTGTTGCCAGCAGCCGCTAATTGGCGCAAGATAGCAATTAATGATTCGACTTCTGTTGGTGTTAATACTGCTGTGGGTTCATCCAGAATCAACAATTTAGCTTGGCGGTAGAGAATTTTGAGAATCTCTACACGCTGTTGTACACCTACTGGTAAATTTTCTACTTTGGCAGCAGGGTCAACTTCTAAGCCATAAACTTGGGATAACGCGGCTATTTTTTGTTGTTTTTGATGGAGATTCAAACGCCAATGATTGTCTATTCCCAGGATAATATTTTCTGTAACAGTCAACTGGGGTATGAGCATGAAGTGTTGGTGCATCATACCGATTTTTAGTTTAATTGCTTCATGGGAATCAGCAATTTTCACTGGTTGTTCTTCAATATAAATTTGACCGCGATCGGGTTGATATAAACCACTAATAATCTTCATTAAAGTGGTTTTACCTGCTCCATTTTCGCCTAAAATAGCATGAATTTTACCAGTATCAATGCTCAGGCTAATATTATCGTTGGCGATAAATGAGCCAAAGGATTTAGTGATGTTGTCTAAGCGTAAATAGGTCAATTTTGGATTAATTTTTTTATAAATTTTATATTACACAGTATCTCGAAGAATAGACCTCTTGCAAAAGTCAGACAAAAAGATTGGGTTTGGCCGAGATGAAGCTCATATAGCAATCCGATTTGATTTCTGAATCACTCGTAGAGGTAAGGGACTGGGGACTGGGGACTGGGGACTGGGAAGAAGGAATAAAGGTGTACTGAGTTTTGTTCAAAAATCAAATATGAGTCCTATAGTTGTAGAGACAAACGATCATATTCAACCTGAAACTAAATCTTTTTCGATGAGGGTTGGGGAACTCGGGGCCCCCTCTGGGGATTAGGGGCGGGGTGTACTTCATTTACTTGCAAAGTGCTGTAAAATAACTTATTGCTAAATAAGCTCACATAAGTAAACAAAGTATACAAGATCCTAGGATGGTGCGATCGCTGTTTAGCAAGAATTTGAGCATTGTAACGAGAACAAGGTGTAGCCACCACTCTAGGGGCAAAAAGTGAGGACATCGCATCAATCTAGAAGTTTGCTTTTGGGACTAAAAACATGAGAAAAAGGGCGTGAAATAGGGCTGAAACTAGTCATCACAAAGCGTATCATGAGGTAGAGTCATGAACACAGATAACACAATGAGCGGAAGAGTCAACGTAGTACTAACTGATGAGGTCTACGAACTTATCAAAAGCTTGGCAGTCAAAGAAAGGCGTTCTTAAAGCCAAATGACAGCGATTTTGGTTGAGGAAGCTTTAGAAGCACATAACCTACTAAAAAAAATCTCCCTCACCTGATAAAGACAAAGGGGTAGCATGACAGGGCGAACGCATGACATAAACCTCAAAATTAACAGGAGCATTGACAATGGTCAGCAGCCTTAAAGAATTAATTGATGACCCAGAATTGGGTGATACTGACGACCCGGAGGAAAAGTTTATTAGCAGTGGCGTGAGTTGGGAAAGTTATGAATCGCTACTAGCCAAGCTAGAAAACAATTCTCATTACCGTGTTACTTATTTAGATGGAATATTAGAGATAGTGTCGCCATCAATCAGACATGAAAAAATCAAAACCAATTTAGGAATGCTGTTAGAGCGTTTCTTTTACAGCAAGCGCATTCGTTTTGTGCCTATGGGAAGTTCTACTTTTAAAAACAAAGCCAAAAAAGCAGGTGCGGAACCAGACGAGTGTTACTGCATAGGTGAAGAGAAAAAAGTACCGGACTTAGCCATAAAAGTAGTTGTTACCAGTGGCAGTATAAGCAAGTTAGAAATTTACCGAAGATTAGGAGTTGTAGAAGTCTGGTTTTGGGAAACAAACCAGTTTAAGTTGTACCATCTACGGGACAATTCTCAGAACCAGCTAGCTACCGTTTACCCTGATACTTATGGGTATGAGCCTATGGCAACAAGTGAGATACTACCAGGATTGGACATTTCTTTGCTAGAGCAATGCCTTTCAATTTCAGACTCAATTCTAGCCATTGATGAATTTGAGCAGGGATTGAAAGCAGCCGATGAGCGAAACACATAGCTGCGACCGCGCAATCAGATTCAGTGAATAAGGTTTTGGACAAAGGGGCAGTTGCTCAAAGGGGGTTTACCCCATAAGGAACTGCCTCACCCAAAGGGTGGTTGAAAAGTCTTTTTTTTTACCACTAAGACACGAAGTTAGAAGCACAAATTTTGATACGTTTTTGAGGTTTTCTAACCACTTTAAAAGAGTTAATTGGATAATTTAAGCAGTAATTTTTTGCACACAGCGTGTATTTTTACCACCTTCTTTACAGTTGTCAAATGTGATTTTTTTATTGATAATTTCTTGTTGCGTCTTCAGGGCTTTTTGTTTGACTGCTTCTGGTACTGCTGTGCCAAATTTACCTAAATATAATATTTCTGGCTTTTCTAGCCCAATTGTATATATTTGACCTTTTAGTTGTTTTCTTTGTGCGAGTTCTGCCAGGTAGTTGATTGCTAAATCTAAACGTTTGATGGCACTCGTTAATACGGCTTTGGGGGCGATATCTAACTGATCTTTAGTGTTGCCAAAACCATAAATTCCTTTGTCACTTGCAGTTTGTAAAACTACATCGGAAGCATTATCTAACCATTGATAAATTACATCTGCACCGGAGGAAATCAATGCGAGAGTAGCCTCTTTCCCCTTAGCAACATCATTCCAATCACCTGTGAAAGTAGAAGTAATTTGGATAGTTGGCTTGACTGACTTTGCCCCTAATTCCAATCCCCGTAATTCTTCCTCAGTTGCTGCAAACTTTTCACCTGCAATGTAAGCAATTTTGTTGGATTTTGTAATTGAAGCACCGATAATACCGCACAAATAGCTGGCTTGCAGATGGTCTATTCGTAAAGAGGCAATATTTTCTCCTTTAAGATTACCATTTACACCAACAAAAAATGTATTAGGAAACTGTGAAGCCACTTGTTCTACAGCTGCATCAAATTGTCCACCGTGGGCAAATACCAAATTATAGCCTCTACGAGCAAAATCTGTTAGGGCTTCTGTTTGATCTGCTTGTGCGACTTGTTCCACATAGGCGATGTCTGCACCTAGCTTCTGTTTAGCCAAGTTGACTCCCTCGTAACCAGATTGATTCCAAGCTTTATCGGTGATGACTCCAGGGAGAGCGATCGCTATTTTAAACCCTTGACTGCTGCTGGATGTAGATGTCTTCGTTGGATTGTTACTGCAAGCTTTCAGCAATAAGCTAGTAGCAAAGGTCGCTGAACCATACAAAACAAATCTCCGCCGAGTTAAATTTATCATCATAGACTAGCCTGATAATTGATATTCCTACTATTGACCGAAGACAGACCGACACCAACCGATAACACTGAAATAGTTAGGGCAAGTGTAGAATCAGGTGAAACCCATGAACAAGAATAAGGAACTATTCCGTGTCATCCTTGCAGTATCTATTATCATAGTTGGAGTCACACATTTTGTTGTGCCAGAACAATATGTCAGAATTGTGCCGCCGCAACTTCCCTACCCTTTAGGATTAGTTTATCTCAGTGGCTTTTATGAAATTTTGGGTGGTATCGGGTTATTAGTCCCGCCTGTAAGTCAAGCCGCTGCTTGGGGACTGTTTGTACTTTTTATTGCCGTTTACCCAGCCAATATCAATATGGCGGTGAATCTAATTAAGGTTGATCATATACCAAATTCACCTTGGGTTCATGTAATCAGACTTCCTTTGCAAGCAGTTTTACTTGCTTGGGCTTGGTGGTATACAAAACCTTCAGATAAAGAAAAACAAGCTTCTCTAATTCCTAAGTCACTCATTCCCAAAGAATTAGAATGGTGATACCATTTTAGATTTTAGATTTTAAATTTTAGATTTTGCAGCCAGTCGCGTGAGTGGGTCTCCAGACTTGAACTTTCCTGGCATCATTGTGAAAGATTGACTAGTAATCGTATTAAGCTTTTCATCAGTCGCGATTCTTTTTCAAATTGGTATAATCTGTAATTATTTTCAACAATTCCAAATAATTTATGACTACATCAAAAACAGTGCAACAATTACAGGCTGAATGGATTACACCAGAAAATTTTCAGCGTTATGGGCAGGTGATTTTTGCTAGTCAAGATGGGAAAGGTTTCGATGCAGAAGATGCCCAATTAAACTTGCAAAATGGAACTCCACGATTTTATATTATGCGCTTGGACAAGCGAGGGCGGAAGTTCCATCAAATCACTCGTCATGTCCAATGTACTCAATGTTTAGGTTCTTTAGAAGGAAAAGACTGGTTAATTGCAGTTTGTCCTCCCGATAATGATGTGAATGAACCAGCATTAGATGAAATTGCTGCTTTCCGCATTCCAGGAAATTGCTTTATCAAGTTAAATCAGGGAACTTGGCACGCTGGGCCATATTTTGAACATGATGTAGTGGATTTTTATAATTTAGAACTCGCTGATACAAATGTGGTGGATCATTTTACCCACGATTTTCTCAAAAGTCATCAATTAGAGTTTGAGATGGTGTAAGTCAGGGAATAGTTGAATTAGGTAGCGATCGCTTGATATCATGTCCGTTTGATTACTTATTAAACCTTAAGAACCTCACCCCACCATAGCTACGCTTTGTTTTCCCTCCCCGTACACGGGGCAGGGCGAACGCATCTAAATATAGTACATAATTACTAAAAAAAGCTGAGTCGCGTGTGTCAGGGAGGTTAAGCGATCGGGAATTGAAGGTAAAGAGAAGCGTGTAAAACGAGGAGTTAAAAATAAACAGTTCCTCGCAGCGATGGATAACGACTATTTACTAAGAGTTTTAGCATTAGCTTAAAATAGTACATCAAAACTTGAATTGAATATTTCACATAAAAGATTTATCGATTTTCTAGATAAATATACTTTTATGTACCTGCTCATAGGATTGTTTTCTTATTAATGAATTGCTCATTCATATGAAGATAAACTAATTGAGATTTCCCGAAGAAGTTTGATTTACTTTGCTTATCATTCCACCAATTTTTACAGTTATCTATGTCATTTTGTAATTCTTCTTAGTTTTTATTAGTAAATAAGATGCGTTCGCCCCCGTTTTCTAAACAGGCATTTCCTCATAGCAGTAGCTACAGCGCCAGTAAAGTTCTCCCAAACGCACATGACGGAGTAAAACATCTGAACAGTTAGGGCAAAAATGCTTACTCATCATCGATTGACTGATTGTTGTAGATATACTCAATTTGCGAGGACTCGTTAAGAAAGCTTTATTAAGCATATATTTCACTAAACTTTGTCAATTTGCTGATAAAGGTTAGTATGACACTCTAAGATTAGAAATCGTGTTTAACCAAGCGTTTGATTGGTGTATAAGTTGTACAAGTTTTACTAAGATATTTAATTTTTAACCTTTATTTAATAACTTTTGAGCGTTTATCTCTCGTATGGTGTAATTCCATTTTAAAAAATATTTACAACATATAAATTGGCTATAGCAGAAGTATACATCTGTATGCCTCTACCCATAGATCATTATTCTTGAATAAATTCTGTCTCTTGTTCTCTTTGGGATAATTTATTCTTTGGAGGTCTTTTAACCAGCCGAAGTTTCATCCACTGGAAGGAAACAAGGTTGAGTAATAGACCGATGATGAACAAAATCAGCATAAGCACAACCTGATACCAAGCGATCGGTTGCACCACTAAATCTGCAACAAGATGGCAAAAATTTAGTCCGGTATATAATACTGTTAAACCAAAGTGAATTCTTCGGTAGCGACTCGAGTCAGTAAACACAGTAGCAACGATCGCAGCCATCGGGAACACAAAAAAGCCCAACATTAACCACATAATCGGGGCAACTTCTGCTATGCTTTGTGCCTGGGAGTCAGCCACACTAAGACCGTGAAAAATAGGCATTAATCCCAACTGACTGTGAAAAAGAAGTCCCAACAAGAAAACGATCCAAAGGGTAATAATTTTTTCTTGATGTTTGATTACCATACTGTTTTGCACTTCCCTGATTTTTCAGTAATTCGAGTTTGGGTAGCTAACAGAATAAGAATAGAGTAGCAAGGATATTGTAGCGATAGAGTACTTTTAAGCTTTCCATTTTAATTAGTGAGTTGGAGAGCATAATAGCTGCCACATTCAGATATCCATAGTACTCTCTAAATCATATTTTAAGCAACTAAATTTGAGATTTTTGTAACGATTTGAAAGCTTTCAGTACAACTTATACAACCCAGATGCAATTCAACCTTGATTTCCAACAGCATAATGTCATAGTAAATCTGGTTAGTAGATTCGCTATCAAAAAATTATGAAATTTGTAAAAGTATTTCTTGCAGCCTTTACATTAATTACTGCTTCAGTTAGCCCCGCCTTTGCTGATGCCAAAGTTGAAATTTTAGGTGCAAGTTATGGTGGTAGCGGTTGTCCCAATGAATCCGCCAGTGTTAGCGTTAGTCCCGATGGTCAAGAGCTAACCATTTTATTTGACAAGTTTGCAGCCATAGGGAATATTCCCGCAGAGAGGCGGAAAAGCTGTAATTTGAGTATTCCGATCAAATTACCCCAAGGCTTTCAAATTTCCCTTTATGATGCTGATTATCGGGGTTATATTGCTCCCGGAACTACTGGGACACTAAGAGCAGAGTACTTTTTTGCTGGTACCCGCGGCCCAGTTTTTTCTCGGACTTTTGGTGGCGAAACTGACTATAATGTTCGAGATAGTTTGGCGACGGTAGCTGATGTTTGGTCGGGCTGTGGTAACAGTGTAAATATGCGGGTGAATACTGCAATGACTGCCAAAGGTCAAGGGATGGCTACTGTTGACTCCTTCGATCTTGCACACCGAGGTTTGGTTTATCACATCAAATATCGCACCTGTCGTAAAAACTAGTGTTCTGTCAAGTTTAAATTGATGGGTAAGTAAGTTCGTAGTCAGGACTTTAGTCCTTATTTTCTAAGCACTAAAGTGCTTACTACAAACCCTTCATTACTAACTTGACAAAGTACTAGTACACTTCAGGGTAATTCAGGCACAGAAAATTTATTCTGAAACCTTTTATCTAGTGGGATTTTTACTCATAGTAAACGGCAGAGTACAGTACATACTTTGCGCTAACGTAAAAGCAAATATTGACCCTAGCGCAAAATATATTCTCTACTGTATTGTTGCCCAAGAGTATGAAGTGATTAAATCAGACTAGGGAGCAAAACTGACCCAACAAGAGACAGAGTTAGGATCTGGCGACTTAGCCAATCAGCGTTTTCGCGCAGGATATGCAGAATACTACCGTGAACCACTGTTTCTATCTGTATCCGCTCCTGTAGAGGGAAAGAGTAGCGGCTTTTGGGGGTGCTGGATAATTCCTGTACCCCTTCGACTACATAGCGGTTAGGGACATGACTTAGAATATGGGCAATTAACTTTTGACGCAATTCATGAATCGAAAAAGCTAATTGATAAGGATGTTCAGGGTACTCATCTAAGACATTCTCAATTTCTTGAATGACTATTGGCAATGTTAAATTAATCAACGTATGTGACATTAGTGTTGTTTGATATAGATGTTTACTTTCAAGCCTAGATTCATTTGATGAATGTAGAGCCTGTTCTCAAAAAGATTTCCAGATAGTTCCTAATTGATCTGCTTGTGAAAAGTGTAACAACTAGGCGTTTGAAATCGAGTATATACAAGAGTTTGATGGATAGTTGAATTGTATAAGTTGATTAACAATGCAGAAAAAACCTAGCCAGATTAATTTTAATTAACCAACAAAGCGATGCCTAGGTTGGGCTGCGCCTACGCCATTCCTGTCCTGAAATTCCTTTTGTTGTCCTGACGATTTTTCAGGAGAAAGCAGAAGAGAGCCTGTTTCGCAGATATAACCCAAGTTGCTAGTTACTCTTATGAGCGATCGCTGTTTTAGCGATCTCCTGATGCTAGAATAAGTCTAAAATTAAGAACATTCATAATGTTACATGAATTTCTCTTAGCAGAACGTGACGAAATTCTCGCCTTGTGTTCAAAAAAGATCGCGCGTCTTGCTGATTCCATGAGTTCGAGCGACGAAATGGAAAGAGGATTACCTGTGTTCTACGATGAACTCATTGAGGTATTACGTGCTGATGCTGATATATATGAATCTGGGGAAGCACATAACAATTCTATAGAAAGTGTTCACAGAGCGTCCGCAGAGCGCCGGGGGAAAGAGTCGTTAAAACTTGGCTACAGCATTTCTCAGGTTGTTCATGGCTACGGCGCTCTTTGTCAAGCTATCACTCAGTATATTCAGGAGAATAGTAGTGAAACAGCATCCCCTCGTGAATTCAATCGATTAAATTTCTGCCTCGATATCGCTATCGCTGAAGCGGTTACAGAGTTTAATCGAGGTCAGCGTGAGAATGCAGAGCGGGATGAGGTTCTACGTCTGGGATTTCTAGCACATGAGTTGCGAAATGCGTTGACCTCCGCTACTTTAGCTTCCCAACTTATAATCACAGGGAAAGTCGGAGCCAATGGAAGTACATCTCGTATTCTTGAAAATGCCCATAGGCGTATGAGAGAAATTATTGATCGTTCACTTGTTGAGGTGCGACTGCGGAACGAATCAACCGGACAATATCAGAGATGTCGAGTTATTCACCTAGTCAGTGAAGTTGAGGCTACTGCATGGTTTGAAGCAAGTGGGAAATCAATTGAGGTGCGTGTTGAGGTAGCGCCGGAATTGGAGGTTTTAATAGATCGTCACCTAATAATATCTGCCTTATCGAATCTGGTTCAAAATGCCATTAAGTTTACCAAGCAGGGTGGGATTGTATGGATACGCGGTAAGGCTGTAGGTGGGCGTGTTTTGCTTGAAATAGAGGATCAATGTGGAGGACTCCCGCCTGGTGAGGCGGAAGAACTTTTTAAGGCTTTTTCTCAGATGGGAACAGATAAATCAGGATTGGGGATTGGGCTTACAATTTCACGACGCGCCGTATCGTTAAACAAAGGTATACTCTCAGTTCGTGATGTCCCCCATCAAGGATGTGTCTTCTCAATTGATTTACCCAAAGCCTCCTCCCCTCTCCCAATACCCCAGGGTGAACGCATCTAAAGTACTCTTGATCACGACCAAGATTAAGACCTAACGAAAAATCAGTATTTATGGCTTGATTTATTTTCTAAGGCTCAAAGCGATGCCTTCGGCAAGCCGCAGAGCGTCTACGCTAAAATCTTTGTCAATAAGTATGGCTTAATGCGATTATTTTTGAGCCTATTGAGAATAGCCTAGCCTTATTGACATGATGCGGCCGCCCTGGTACACGGGGAGGGGTTAGAGATGGGGTGCAATGATTGTGGGAATCATAACTAATTAACCGGACATGATATGATTGGATGTTTTCGCTTAACTGATAGGTTTAGTCAATTTTATTAAGTTATAAACTCGGCGGTAGAGGCAATCACATCATCATTGCCTCTAGACAAATTTATTGAGCCTATTTCAGATTTTTTAGTCGCTGAAAGTTTTGATTTATCTGACTTAATTCTAGCTTGATATACAGCAAACTCATGCTAACCTCCTGCCATGACTCAAATTTTTTGTAGGTGCGATCGCATATTATTTATTGGTGTGTTCTCTGGTGTAATCAATCCTCCACTATCGATCACAAGCCTGCTGTTTTCTCGATGATTAGGCTCATTGCATTGGTCTAAAAATTGATAAAACTTTACTCTAGCCAATTACATTAAAACCGCAGGTACACAAACCATGATTGTAAACTGAAGTTTCAGATCCTTTAATCAGGAATCTTCTTTACCCAATACAAATTTTCAGATATCAACAACTGATTTTTGAGATTTCAATGGTCGTGTGCTATCCAAAGTTGAGGTTTGTTTGCTAACTACTTTAAAAAATAGCTCTTCATATTGGTCAATTGCCTGTTTAAAAGAATAGCGTTCGACAGCAAACTCTCTGCCTTTGCGACCTAGCTGTGCCGCCAGCGTCGAATTATTGTATAAATCCAGCACCGCCTCCGCCAAGGCTAAAGGTGACTCTGGTTCTACAATAATACCGCCGCCACTCTGTGTAATTGCCTTAGCAGCCGTACCAGTAGCAGGTACCGAAGCCACTATTGGGCGACCGCTTGCTAGCAACAGTGGTATTTTGGAAGGCATATTGAAGGAAATTACATTATGCTTTTGCACAATCAATCCGACATCAGCAGCTGCTAGCATTTGGGGTAATTGTTCTCGCGGTTGCAATGGCAATAGCAAAACATTATCTGCCCCACAGGATAAACAATATTCTTGCAATCTTGCCAAGGCTGTTGATTCGCCAGCAATCACAAAGACAATATCTTTAATATGACGCAAGCGTGCGGCTGCGGCTATTACTGTCTCTAATCCTTGCGTCAGGGCGATGTTACCAGAGTACATCACTACAAATTTTCCATCTAGCTGATGGGCAGATTTCCAGTGGTTTTTCTCCTTTGCTAAGGGGCGAATGAAATTCACATTTACCCAATTGGGAATGCAAACTATCTTCTTTGCAGGCACTCCCTTTGCCACTAAATTCTCCAAAAAACCATCGGCTATCACACTGATGTTTTGTACGTTGCGATATGCAAATTTCTCTAAAGCTTCACACGCTTTAATCATCCATTTATTTTCCATTAACCCGACGCGCACCGCTGCTTCTGGCAGAATATCTTGTACATTCAGCACTACTGGGCATTTATATAATTTCCCAAGTAAAGCTGCTGGTAGTGAAACCAGTAGCGGGGGTATTGTTAGCAGTATCACATCTGGTCGTTTGCCATTGAAGGCTTGCGGCAAGCTAGTAACGATAAAACTCAACTCTAACAGTAGCCTGTCTATCAGATTGGGTTTGGATTTGATTCGTAGGTAACTACGCTGGACAGTCACGCCATTGTTTTTTTCTGTGAGATACCACTTTCCCTGATAGCCTGCATATATCTGGCGTTGAGGATAGTTAGGCATCCCTGTAACCACCCGCACTTGATGACCTCGTTCTACCAGTCCTTCTGCCAATTCAGTCATCAAGGGCGCTATTCCGATCGGCTCTGGATGATAGTTGTAAGAATAAATCAGAATCTGCATAATGTGTAAATTTTTTGAAATGAGCTTCTAAAGCTCAGGTCTATTTTAAATACCCATAAATACTACTACTTTAGTGATTGTCTACACCAGAGTTTAGGCGTAGAGATATGACAGTTTATTAACTGCACAATTAGACATATAAAAATGAATACATCATGAATGGAACAATCCAGTTTATACAAACTCCTATTATTGATCGTTATATACTTTCCCTTATAGATATTAGGATACTAGATTTTATTGTTAGTTTTAAAAAATAGATGAAACTTTTATATTAATTGTAACATCAAATCCCCAAACTGGGATTTTTTACTTAGGTATTAAGATTTATTTTTGTTTTTGGGAGATAAATAAACAAATCTGAAAAAGATAAATCATTTACATTTTGTCTCAAAGGTATTTGTTGAAAGATACTCTCCTTGAGATTTTTACATTTGATCCCAATTTCAACAATGATTGTGGAAGATAAAGCACTCAAAGCGATTACCAGTAGTTTTTTTATAATCCTGGTTAGAAAATTTGCGCTTGTTAGTCTAACCAACGCCACTTGCACAGGTGATGGGGCTTGGAGTCTTGGTTAGTTAAAGCACTCTGCGCTCAATAAAGTCCTTGCTAAACTGTTTTGCATGGCATACATACGTCAGCATTACGGCAAGGTAAACTGTTGGAATTGACTGATAAAGTTGAGCTACGCCAAGTTAAAAACATTGTCCTATGCCTGCATTTTTATTAGAAGTTGGTACAGAAGAACTACCTGCAAACTTTCTTAGTGATGCCCTAGTGCAGTGGCGATCGCGCATTCCCCAAAGTCTAGAAGCCAATAACCTCACAAGCGCAGCTGTGGAAGTTTACGGTACTCCCCGACGCTTAGCAATCCTGATTAAAGGTCTACCATCCAAGCAACCAGACCGGGAAGAGGAAATTAAAGGCCCCCCCGCCCAAGCAGCTTTTAAAGATGGAAACCCGACACCAGCCGCAGCAGGCTTTGCCAAAAAGCAAGGAGTGGAACTCGACGCGCTGTTTGTTCGCCCCACAGACAAAGGGGATTTTGTCTTTGTGCAACGCCGAATTCCTGGCCGTCCGGTGGCGGAAATTTTGATAGAACTTGTACCTCAGTGGATTTCCAGTTTAGAAGGTAAGCGGTTGATGCGCTGGGGTGACGGAGATATGAAGTTTTCCCGGCCAATTCGCTGGCTGGTGGCTTTGTTAGATGAGACAGTACTGCCGATCGCCTTAGAAAATGGTTCCGAAACGATTACCAGCGATCGCATTTCTTACGGTCATCGCGTCTTACATCCAGAAACCGTGACAATTCAGCAAGCAACTGATTACGTCGCTACCCTACGTTCTGCCTCTGTCGTAGTTGATACTGATGAACGAGCAACTACAATTAAACAGCAAGTTCAGGAAGCAGTACAAAATTTAAACGGTTCCACTGAAATCTATCCTAATTTGTTAGCAGAAGTTACTAACCTAGTAGAATGGCCCTCCGCAGTGGTGGGCAGATTTGAACCAGAATTTTTGCACTTGCCTGTGGAAGTAATTACCACAGTTATGGTAAGTCATCAGCGTTATTTTCCTGTGTTTCAAACAGCAAATAACCAAGAATTACTACCTTATTTCGTCACTGTTTCCAACGGCGACCCCACGAAATCAGATATTATTGCTGTGGGGAATGAAAGAGTCATCCGCGCTAGATTGGCAGATGGACAGTTTTTCTATAAAACTGATTTAGCCAAGCCTTTAGAAAGCTTTTTACCACAATTAGAAAAAGTCACTTTTCAAGAAGACTTGGGTTCTCTACGCGCCAAGGTAGATAGAGTCATCAAAATCGCTGATCAAATAACCACACAACTGCAATTAGGAGAACCAGAACGCCATAATATCCAAAGAGCAGCATTGCTAGCTAAAGCTGATTTAGTTAGCCAAATGGTTTACGAGTTTCCAGAATTACAAGGAATAATGGGACAAAAATATGCTGTAGTTAGCAACGAACCAACAGAAGTAGCAACAGCAATTTTTGAACATTATTTGCCACGGGGAGCCGACGATATTTTACCCCAAAGCCTAACAGGTCAAGTTGTCGGTTTGGCAGATAGATTAGACACATTGGTAAGTATTTTTGGATTGGGTTTAATTCCCACAGGTTCCTCTGATCCATTTGCTTTGCGACGAGCCGCAAACGCTGTAATTAACATTACATGGACAGCTAATTTGCCAATAAATTTAGAAACTTTATTAGAGCAAATAGCAACAGATTTCGCAACCACATACAACAAAGACCAAGGAGAATTAACTAAAACATTGCAAGAATTTTTCTTGCAACGCATCCGCACCTTACTGCAAGAAGAAAAGCAAATTGACTATGACCTCGTGAATGCCGTTTTGGGAGAAAATGACCCAGAATATACAGAACGAGCGTTAAAAGATTTATTGGATGTACGCGATCGCGCTTTGTACCTGCAACAAATCCGTGTGGAAGGTACCCTCGATAAAATCTACGAAACCGTCAACCGTTCCACAAGGCTAGCAGCCCAAGGCGATTTAGATACCAAACAGCTAGAACCAACAGCAGTAATTGACAAAGAATTATTTCAAAAGCCTTCGGAAGCAGCTTTCTACGATGCTGTTATTGATTTAGTACCGCAAACTCAAACAGCCCAGCAATCAAGGAATTATCAACTGTTAGTAGCAGCGTTAGAAAAAATTGCTCCTACCGTAAGTAACTTTTTTGATGGCCCCGATAGCGTTTTAGTCATGGATTCCGACCCCCAAATCAAGCGCAATCGCTTGTATTTGCTGGGATTACTGCGGAATCAGGCCCGTGTGTTGGCTGATTTTGGTGCGATCGTCAAAAATCTGTAGCATTAAGCAACAAAAGGTGGTGTAATTTTTGCCGAGAAGCGGTAGTATAGGGAGTGCTTAACCAGGGTACTCTGCTACAGTCTATGCCAAGAGCTTCTGTAATTGGATTGGGAAAATCCGGTATTGCTGCGGCGAGATTGTTGAAACGGGAAGGCTGGGAGGTGGAACTGAGCGATCGCAACACCTCCGAAACCCTTCTCAAACAACAACAAGAACTTGCTGACGAACAGATAATTGTTAAACTGGGATATTCCCCAGAATTGAATGATACTGATTTACCCCAATTAATTGTTGTCAGTCCTGGTGTCCCTTGGGATATTCCCGTGTTAGTCAAAGCACGAGAATTAGGCATTGAAACCATTGGCGAAATGGAACTCGCTTGGCGACACTTACAAACTGTACCTTGGGTAGGAATCACCGGCACCAACGGCAAAACCACAACCACTGCCTTGATTGCCGCAATTTTCCAAACAGCCGGATTAAATGCCCCCGCTTGCGGTAACATCGGCTACGCCGCCTGTGAAGTTGCCCTGTCTTTGAAGAAAGCTCTTGAGCAGGGGAGCAGGGGAGCAGGGGGAGATAAGGAAGCAGGGGGAGATAAAGAAGTAATATCAATATCCTCCTCATCCCCCCCATCCCCCTCATCCCCCTCACTCGACTGGGTGATTGCAGAAATTAGCAGCTATCAAATTGAATCTTCTGTAACCCTTGCGCCTCGTATCGGTGTTTGGACAACTTTTACACCGGATCATCTTGCGCGTCACAAGACTTTAGAAAACTACTACAACATTAAAGCCAAGCTGTTGCGTCAGTCGGATTTACAAATATTCAACGGTGATGATCCTTATTTGCACAAAGTCGGTAAAAGTGATTGGCCTGATGCCTACTGGACAAGTGTAAAAGGCAAGGATTTTTTAATCGGGGAACAAGGCTTTTATATTGAAGATGGCTGGATTGTAGAAAAGTTGCAGAACTCCACAACAGAAAGAATTGTGGAAGCCTCGGCTTTGCGAATGGTAGGTGAACATAACTTGCAAAATCTGCTGATGGCGGTAGCAGCGGCGCGGTTAGCAGGAATTAATCGTGATGCCATTGATACTGCGATTCGCCAATTTCCTGGTGTTCCCCATCGGTTAGAATATATTTGCACTTGGGAAGGTATTGACTTTATTAACGACAGCAAAGCCACTAACTATGATGCTGCGGAAGTGGGGTTAGCATCGGTGAAAAGTCCAGCAATTTTGATTGCAGGTGGAGAAGCAAAACCTGGTGATGATGTTGGCTGGTTAGCAAAAATTCAAACTCAAGCAGCAGCGGTATTATTGATTGGCAGTGCTGCACCAGCATTTGCCCAACGCTTACAAGAGGTGGGTTATTCTCATTACGAAATCGTGGAAACGATGGAGAAGGCAGTCCCAAGAGCGGCGGAATTAGCCAAACAGTATCAAGCACCCGTAGTGCTGTTGTCTCCTGCTTGTGCGAGTTTCGATCAATACCCAAATTTTGAAGTTAGGGGAAACGATTTCCGTAAGTTGTGTCTTGCTTGGGTAGGTAGTTAAGTAGGTCTGCGTAAATATTTATCTTTGGGATAAGACAGGAGGCAAGAATGAAGAGAGTTTTAGCCTCGTTTTGGGAGACACCAAGACCGTAATGTGAAAACTGTTTCATTCGGACTGCCTTGTTACACGCATTATCGATTGAACTGCTTGTCTGCTTTGTAATGGTGCTTCTGGATTACGGTTTAGTGTAGTGATTGTTATGCCTAAAGCAGAAAGTGCGACTATGGTAATCCCAGTTAGCCATCTAACCTGATGACGCAAATACTTAACCTCTCTTTTGAGACTGTCTGCTTCTAACAGGGAATATGGTTGAACTTCTGAAACTTCAATAGCTATTTCTTTAGGCTTAGCTATTGGAACTACAAAAGCTACTTGGGTTTGTAACCAATTAGCAATTAACTGGGGACAGTTCTTTTTAAACCAATGCCATGCAAAAACCTTAAATACAGGCTTAGACATCCGGGCAATTAATTTCACCGTCTTGTTTAAAGAACGAGCGCGAAACTTTTGGTCAATAAAATTGATCGAACCAATATCATAGAGACAATCCAGCACAAGTTTAACAGTCGCTTCCTCATTATTAACTAAGTTTTGCAGTAACAGGTGAACATCTTGCATTCGCTCTGCTGTCAAACGCTTATGCGCCAGTTTTTCTGGCGACTCTACTGTTTTATTAAGAGGTTTTTGTGTAACTATTGTCATTTCTAGAGGATAACAATCACATAGTTTCAATAAAAGTATCTTGAGGAAGAAGTACAGGTTGTCTCAAGAAAGGAACTGAAAAGCTATATTGCTGATTTATTGGCAATTCATCTGATGAAACAACTCAAAATTGTTTTGAAATAATTCATTAGCACTTGTTAGCTCGACTTTATCCATTTTATCTGAACACGATACCTGCGACAAGCCGCTAAAAAGCGTCTACCCCAACGATGAAACCTTTGTTTTACTCTTTTGCCATTTTACTGAAAATCAGTGATTTGAAAAAGTTTTTGCCAACAAGCTAGGGTTTGTGTCGTATCAAGAGAAGCAAATTATTAATTTTAGATTAAGTCGAAGTTAGAGGATGTTTTAAAAATGCGAGAGGGTAAAAATTAAGCAAGCGTCGAACCATAATCTGAATCATGGCGATGTAAATCAAAGTTTCCTAACTTTGGGGCAATGGTTCGTAGTCCTTCGACTCTATTGACAATAGAATAGTCTTATTGACATAGGCTAACCTAACCTACTATAGCAATCCTATTTGATTTGTAAGAATTAAAAGCTTCAGATACCTGACTTCTCAAAGAAGTCAGGTATCTTGTTTCTCACGAATGTAGGACTACTATACCTGCAAATATCCTTACCTCAATGGTAAGTTTTAAAAAAAATCAGTAATTTTTCAGAAGTCATTAATAGCTAATTTTTGCCAAAATTAAAGTATTTATACCATTTATGTATTTAGTTATATACAAAAGTTAAACATTCAGCAATGTTTCTTGTGCTTTTCATTAATTATTAATATTAATAAAATTATATTTGTGTATTATTGTCTTTTTGAGGAAGTAAGCTTAATTAATAATTAAGTTCATATAGGACTAATATTTGATTGTTGAAACAACTCAGTACACTTATACTTGTTTTTTTCTGTTCCCTGTTCACAGTTACCTGCCTATCGCGCACCACGCAAGTATGTTCAGAAATCAAAGCGGACTACTATATTTAACAAGAAAATCCTGAACAATTTAATAATTAAAGCTAATAATGAAAAAAATTAAGTTAACCAACATTAAAGTTTTACCATTACAACTTGTTTTGATTATTCCATTTGTTTTCCAAATTTTTGGAGCAGTAAGTTTAGTTGGTTATCTGTCATTTAAAAATGGACAGAACGCTGTGAACGAACTAGCAGATCAGTTAATGGCTCGAACCAGCAATATGGTGGATCAATACCTGCATTCCTATCTATCTATTCCTCACAAAGTGAACCAGATTAATGCTGATGCTATTCAAATGAGATTATTGAATGTGCGCGATCGCAAAACTCTGACCAAATATTTTTGGAAACAATTGCAAACCTATGAATTGTCTTATATTGGCTTCGGACTCACCACAGGTGAAGCAGCAGGAGCCGGACGTTTTGATGGTACAAATGTCACAATCGATGATTGCGGTGCGAAACTTCCAAATAATTGCTATAACTATGCCACTGATAATAAAGGCAATCGCAAGCGTCTGATTACTATATATGATTGGGACAACTTCAGTATGTCCATGTATACAGAACCTATAAAAGCGGGTAGGCCTATCTGGTCGCAGATTTATACTTTGAATTATCCCAATCATCCATACATTGCTGCTTCCGCCGGTCGCCCCATTTATGATGCACAGAATCGATTGCTGGGAATGGTCGCTACAGATATCCATTTATTGAAGCTTAGCGAGTTTTTACGACGTTTGGATGTCAGCCGCACCGGACAAGTTTTTATTTTAGATCGCAATGGGATGTTGATTGCAAACTCTAGCCCTCAACAACCCTTTAGCATAGTGAAGGAAGACATTAAGCGGTTGAAAGCTATAGATAGCCCCGATCCTGTAATTCACAATCTCACCCAACAGATTCAGCAACAATTTAATGGCTTCCAATCTATTAGCGAAGCCAAAAAGCTACAAATGAAATTGCAAGGAGAAGTAAATTTTGTGCATGTCTCCCCTTGGCGTGACCAATATGGACTAGATTGGCTAGTAGTGGTAAGTGTGCCGGAACGGGCTTTTATGGCACAAATCAACGCGAATACTAATAGTACCATTTTACTTTGCCTGGGGGCATTGACAGTGGCAACTTTGATGGGATATTTCACCTCTCGTTGTATTGCACACCCGATTGTGCGATTAAACCAAGCAAGTCAGGCGATGGCATCTGGCAACTTAGATCAACTAGTAGATGTCAGCAATATTCAGGAATTCAACAAGCTGGCTCACTCTTTTAATTACATGGCTGGGCAATTACGCAAATCCTTCAACGACTTAGAAAATAGTAAAGCAGAGTTAGAAGACCGAGTAGAAGAACGTACAGCCGAACTCAAAACCACATTGACTGAGTTACAGCGCACCCAGGCACAAGTAATTCAAAGTGAAAAAATGTCCAGTCTGGGTCAACTTGTAGCAGGGGTAGCACATGAAATCAACAATCCAGTGAACTTTATTCACGGCAATATTAGCCATCTGAACGAATACACTCAAGATTTGCTGCGGATGATTTATCTTTATCAAGAACGCCATTCTAGTGATGATCCAGAAATTCAAGCATTTGCAGATGAAATTGATCTCGAATTCCTCATTGAAGATTTACAAAAAATGCTGTCTTCGATGAAAATGGGTACTGAGCGGATTCGCAATATTGTGTTATCACTGCGGAACTTTTCGCGCATGGATGAAGCAGAATTTAAAGTAGTTAATATTCATGAAGGCATCGAAAGTACATTATTAATTCTGCAACATCGGCTCAAAAACAAACCAGATCGTCCAGCAATTGAAATAATTAGAGATTATAGCAATTTACCCGAAGTAGAATGCTACGCTGGGCAACTCAATCAAGTATTGATGAATATTCTGGTAAATGCAATGGATGCCTTAGACGAGGTAAATGCCCAGGGTACTAGTGAACAGATCAAAGCAAATCCCAGTCAAATTACTATTCGTACCTCAGTGATTAATTCGCAGTGGATAGAAATTGCGATCGCTGATAATGGGCTAGGAATGCCAGAACAGGTTAAAAACCGAATATTCGATCCTTTTTTCACTACCAAACCTGTGGGTAAAGGCACAGGTATGGGCATGGCCATCAGCTATCAAATTATTTTTGAAAAACATCGTGGTAAATTGCAGTGTTTTTCTACCCTTGGTAAAGGAACTGAGTTTATCATTCAACTACCTATCCGGCAACAAGTTTTGACACTCCCCACGGCTGTGTAACTAACGCGATCGCGCTAAGTTACACTAAAAGCCGGGGGCTTGTTGGTTCACAGATTATAACGAAGCTAAATACGCGATCGCACGAATTTCTCCAACCTATCCATGCCTTTTTCAATTGTTGCCAAATCTGTGGCGTAGGAAAGGCGAATGTTCTTATCAGCACCAAAGGCAATTCCGGGAATGACTGCAACTTGATGTTCTTCTAACAGCGCGTCGCAAAATTCCAAGGATTTGAGATTAGTTTTGCTGATGTCAGGAAACAGATAAAAAGCGCCGTCTGGTTTGGGACAATTGAGTCCGGGAATGGCGTTGATTCTATCTAACATTACCTGTCGCCGTTTGGCGAAAGCTTGGCGCATTTCTTCTACACAGTCTTGAGAACTTTCCAAAGCGGCGATCGCACCATATTGGGCAAAGGTACAAACGTTGGATGTACTATGTCCTTGGATGGTACTTGCTGCTTTGATAATCTCCAATGGCCCCGCTAAATAACCGATACGCCACCCTGTCATCGAGTAAGCTTTGGCAAACCCATTGCTAATTAAGGTGCGGTTAAAAATTTCCTTCCCTAGAGAACCAATGGTGAGATGTTCTGCACCATCGTAGAGAATCTTTTCGTAAATCTCGTCAGAAACAACAAAGATATCTGCATCAACTATTACTTCCGCCAGTGCTTTAATTTCATCTGGCGTGTAAACCATTCCTGTGGGATTTGATGGGGAGTTGAGGACAAATAACTTAGTTTTAGGTGTGATTGCTTTACGCAGTTGCTCCGGTGTAATTTTATAGTCAGTCGAAGCATCTGTATGCACAATCACTGATACCCCACCCACCAAAGTCACCATTTCCGGGTAACTTAGCCAATAGGGAGCAGGGATGATCACTTCATCACCTGGATCGATTAACGCCACTATCAAATTGTATAGGGAATGCTTACCACCGTTAGTGACGAGAACATTCTCTGGCTGATAATCAAGACCGTTATCAGTTTTGAGCTTGCGGGCGATCGCTTCCCTTAACTTTGGTTCTCCGGCTGCTGGGCCATACTTGGTTTTGCCTTCATCCAAAGCTTTCGCTGCTGCGGCTTTGATGTGCGCTGGCGTGTCAAAATCCGGTTCTCCAGCACTAAAACTACAAACATCTATTCCTTCTGCCTTCAGTGCTTTAGCTTTAGCTGCGATCGCTAAAGTCAACGAAGGTGTTACCTGACTCACTCTTGCTGCCAGTTTCATTATTACTTTCTTCGGCCAATCTCTCACTCATTTTAGGATATCCCAGAATCCCTAGTGAGATTTGCCTTTTAAGAATTCCTTAGCTCACTGCTGACTGTTGACTCCTAGCTTTACCAAAGCCTCCCCACCGAAGAGAGCAATTTGAAACATGGGCTAAAACGCAGACAAATTTCATCAGCGTCAAAAAATCAAGGGTATTGAATAAAATAGTAATGTTTTATGTGATACATTACTATTTACTCTCTTCTCGCTGTCAGATTACCGTTGGAATTTTTCTCCCCTGCTCAAGAGCTCCCCCGCCGTCTAAAGGGTAATCTTCAGGTGAAAAAGCAGTAAATCCCGCTAACTCCTGGTTTTTAATTATGGGATTCAACGCTAGGAGTTAAGCTGATTAAATCATCGATGTTACGTTTCATAGTATGGCAGATTATATCTAGTGGCAAATCATTTACATCGTAGCCAAAAGGATTTTCTATCTCTAATCCTATAGCTTCAATTCCAAATAAGGTAAAACTAACTAAAGCAACAATTAAACCTGTCCACCATCCAAGACTCTGTACCAATTGAAAAGGCAAAAGACAGCAATATAGTAACATTAATTGCTTGAGATGAATGGCATAGGCTAAAGGCATTGGTGTTTTTAAAATTCGCTCACAAGACCCTAAATTATCTACTAATTTATTTAATAATTCTTGCATGTTTGATAGTTGATAACTATTTATACATTTGCGTTTGTGTTGCTGCTTGAGAAAATCTTCTATCCAGAAAGCCACTTCTAAAGGAGGAAGATTCATCCTCTTCAGTTTGAGATATTTAGAGTATGAGATTAAGTTTTCTAGCTCACTATTTACACCTTCTCCCCGCAAATGTAATTTAGTTGCAACAGCAAAAGCTACCAACAAGTATAATGTCCCAATTTTATTGTCTCTATCTTCTGGGTAAATTTCATCAATTGATACCCAAATTTGCCGTGCAAAATTCCGGACATTGTTGACTATAGAACCCCAGCTTTTTCTGCCTTCCCAAAAACGATCATAAGCTGTATTCGTGCGGAAAACTAGTAACAAACCTAAAACAATACTGGGGATAACACTTTCTAAAATAGGTTGTGATACAGGTAATTTAAAATAGTAAAGTATAGAAATGAAAACACCAAATAAACCACACCCGATCACGCGTTGATAAATTGCTGATATTACCGAACCTTTGATTTGAAAAGTAGTTTGTAACCATTGCATTTTTTCCATTGACATACAATTCACCCAAAGGATTATTTAGCAAAGAGATTCAGAAAGCATCTGATAACTTAAAAATCATAACTCTGGAAGTAGTATAACTGGCACTGAGGAATTTACGTGAGTGGGGTATCACTATCTTCTTCGCGTTGGAAATTTGGGATTGATATCGGCAGTACGTCACTGATATTGTAGCGAAACGCCACCATAGACAACTGGTGAATCACAAGCTACTGTCAGAAACTCCTGAATGCTACACCGACGCAGCAGTGCGAATGCTTGCCAGCTTAATTGTCTTCTTTAGTCTTGCCACATGCCACACTAGTAGGGTGCGTTATGCCTCTGGCTAACGCACCACCCGAAGGTTTTGGTGCCGTACTCTCGCCGATAACACACCCTTATATATACCTAGATTTTTTCACAAATCAAATCGGATTCCTACATGATTTAGTTATTTTGTACCAATCAATAACGTTATCACAGACATTTTTCAGAGTTTTTATTGCAATATAGGCATCGCTTTCTTCTATTAAACCTATGGTTTTTTGTGTGTCGATGTGAGTTGTGTTCCGATAAACTCTTGTAACATGACTTAAATCAGCAGTGATTTGCTTAATAATGCCTTCTTGTTCTGCTCTATTTATAACAGCCAGAAATTCTCTCTCTACTGGTCTGTTACTATTTTTAGATGTAATAGCTTCCTTTAGGATAGCTTCAATAATTCCACCACAGAGTAAAACAGTAGCTTTATAGGCATGTTTTTGATAACATAACTTAGCTTGTTGTAAATCGTTTGTAACTATATTTTTTAAATTAATGTCTTCAATGAATTCTTCAATTAATCTAAAACTTGACTGAAATAGATTTTCTAAAGACTGTTCTGTCTGTATTGCTTCTAATTCGCTAATTTTTTCTTCTAGTCTTTTCTGTTTGATTGTTGTTATTTGTTCTGCATATTCTAAGATATGCCAATTTGATTCAATTAATATTCTTTGTTCTTCTTCTTTTAGCTGATACGATTTTTTGTTATTTTCTAGGTAAATTCTATCGTAAAATTGCTCTATATGGTTTATCAATGTAGCACCAGTTTTATTGAGCAAGTAATTAATAAATCCTGCTCTCTTAATTTCGTCATTTAATATATCTAAACTGTACAAAGGTATCAGTGGCTTATAAAGTTTATATAATTTAACTTCCTTAAGAAAATTGAATTTCTTGAGATTCATTTTTCCTTCATATGAAAAAAGGGATGTAGCTAACTTATTAAAGTCATTTAAAGATGCAAAATACTCAAATTCTTTATCCTTAACAATTTGTTCAATCTTTGTTACAAGCCATATATAATCACTTTCAATATTAGAGTTTGGGTAATATTTTTCTTCAGCAGATAAAACTGCATTTAAAATGCATATAAATTGCTTGTAAAAAACAATAAAATGATACAGATTTCTCAAACTTTCTTCTGTTTTGGGAAATGCGCTAGACATGATAGAGTCTTATCAAAATAATCTGTAGTCTATTATATGTATTAATAGTTTAATTGCCTGAGTATTTGTACGCAATACTAAAAAATAATGTAGTTAATTTACATTATCTAAATTTTACTTGGGTGTTTCTAATGTAGAGTTTCTTATTACTGAAACGTAATAACTACAGTAAATCATTATTTCAGCCTTTTTCTGTTGCGCCGTCACTCTATTTTCAGACATACATTTGCGTCTGACTACCTAAATTTTCCATCAATGCTGTGAGAGAAATTACACGCAGACGTGCTAACTCTGATAGATACTCTATGCGTTTAGCTTGTAGTTTTTCTATCTGTTGTGTCAAATTTAATAACTCAATATGCTCCTCGCTTGTCAGAGTTTCAGCCTCTTTTTTACCTATTAATTCCTCGTAATACTTTTGAGTATCTGAAGGAATACCCTGATTAATTTTGAGTAATAATTCAGCTTCGGCTTGTGGCAAATTAGAAGCTTTGCGTTGCGCCTGTAATGCGATAACTTGAGATACAAATTGCTCGAAATTAGGCTGGCTTAACTGTTCAACAGCCTTTAATAATTCTTCTGAAGACAGATGTACTTCCAGTTTAACGGTTGACATTCTCCGCCTCTTGTCAGGTATGCCGATATTCTATCAAGTGTAAGTTTTGCTGTTGCGATCGCCAACCAGCACACTCACTTTCGCCATTTCAGACTATCGGTAGCTTCTGATAACCGCTTTTTATATCCCTCGACTGATTAATTCCTCCCACATCGTCAACATAATAACAGGTATAAAATAGCCAAGAGGAAAATCTGTGACTGAAGAATTCAAGAAAGGCGACAAGGTGAAGTGGAATACGGCGCAAGGTGAAACTACTGGTAAGGTAGAAAAAAAATTAACTTCACCTACAGACATCAAAGGACATCATGTTGCTGCTTCAAAAGACAACCCGGAGTACTTGGTGAAAAGCGACAAAACTGGCAAAGAAGCCGCTCATAAACCTGATGCTCTTGAGGATATTGAGGAGTAATCTTGAATTATGAGTAAAGATGTCAAATCAGTTCTAGATGAATTCCATTCCTCAGTCAACATGACAGCAAAGGAATTGGAATCTTGGCTCAAAACAGAAGAATCTCAATCAGTTGGACAAAAGAAAGACGACGATGAATCAATTGGACACAAATCTGGTAAACAGATTATTGAGTTGTTGAAAAAAAAAGATGACTATAGTGATGATGATTTATCACACATGAAAAAAGTTGTCAGTTACATTCATCGTCACTCAGCGCAGCAACCTGAAGGTGATGTTGAACATACACGGTGGCGCTACTCATTGATGAATTGGGGACACGATCCTTTGAAAGTTAAAAGTTAGGAGTTAGGAGTTAGAAGTTAGAAATTATTTTAACTCCTAACTCCTCACTCATAACTCCTAACTATTGATTTACCCAAACCAGTGAGACGGTTCGTAACCTGGGTGAACAGTTTCACACAAATGATGGCTTATCCAATCTGACTTGTCTTGAAAAATAGAATAAATGCCTTGGTGAATCAAACTTTGTACATGTAATTGCTGCTCTAATGGACTACGAGGCAATTTGTAATTCAACAAGCACTCTTTTTCTAAATCAGATACCACGCTATAAAAACAGGGAATGCGGTTGAGAACAAAAGCAATTAACTCTTGACGCAAGTCAGGAATCGCAAAAGCTTGTTGATAAGGATGATATGAATATGTATCCAAAACACTTTCAATCTCTCCTAACACTGTTTGCTGTGTTAAATTGACTACTGTTTTCATAAGTTTTTTTTAACTCCTTTTTAGTCCAGTCAATGATTTTTTAGAGAACAAACACTCTATCTAGCAGCCTTTGTTGGCAACTAGTTAGAAGTGATTTAACTAATCAGATGATCCGACCCTAAACTTAACTTTTTATCTTGGTAGAATATCAGACATCTAGCTCTAGGAATTTTTGTTATTTTTTATACTATTTAACAGTATAAATCTGGAAATAAGTACTTGAGAAGTGAAGAGCATCGATGTCTTATATATATAGTCTAGTTATGTGAAAATTTGGATTTGTTAACAAAAAACTACACAAAATACAGTATGAGTTATTGGGGATCAATTTTGATACTATATTCAACAACGCTAAGTTAGTTGTAATATTGAGTACACTAAAACATCTGATTTATTTACATTACTTATTGATGTCAAAGTGAATTGCGTGCAAATATTTGAAATGACATCTATAGTATTCTGGAAAATTGCAATTATTGATGTTCATTTAGTCAGCCAGGATATTTGGTGAACTACTACGCCGAGCAACCAGTCTAGCTATAGATCAATTTATTAAGTAAAAACTTTGAAAAAGTTCATATTAGGTAGAAGTAACTGATACAGCTGATTGTTAATTTCTACAGATGCGGCTAGCCCAGAAAGCATTGCACCTTCTACCAGATTGCCACCACACCAATCACCACAACACACTAAAGGTAAGGAAGTACTGGCAGATAAAACGGCTTCTTGCCAAGGACGACTAGGAAAGGCGTAGCGCCAACGATGCACTTGCAACCACTCAGGTGTCGCTAGCCAAGGAAGTCCCAAACTATCGGCTGCATGTTGCAACATTTCTTGTGCTACAGGTTGTAAATCTGATGACTCTAGGTGAAGTTGAGCAAAATTAGCACTACTTTGCAATACAAACACAGGTTGCTGAGGATTGGGGCGCTTGCTGCTATCGAAACCGATCCATCCGAGAACAGCATCATCTACAAAATTCAGGGCTTTCCAGTGGGGAAGCGATCGCACTGTCATAGGGTAGCCAGCGATCGCACTAATACAAGGGTAAAATTCTACAGAACTCAAGTTAGCTAAAAACTCTTTGCCCAATACACTTTCACCCAAAGGTGCCAACAGCATCAACGCTTGAGGTGCAGGAATCGCCAGGACTAAAGCTTTAGCGGTTAATTCTTCAAAGCTAGATTCCAGCGTCAAACGCCAACTATTTTCAGGAGTTTGGTTAATGGCTACGACACGCTGATTTTGCAAAATATCCAAACCTGGGGCCAGAAATTTAGCGATCGCACTCATTCCCGCAGGCGCAACATAACGAGGTGCAGAGTTCTGGCTGAGTTCTGAGTTGGGTTTGAGTTGGTAAACTGTGTCTGTCCAGACTTCTAAAATATGGCGATCGCGCAACAATTCTACAAAATTTCCCAACAATTCACCTTTGGGCTTCAGATAACATGCACCATGATCTGCCCAAGTTTCATGCAAGCGGCGGGTGGCGACTCGTCCCCCCAACCCACGGGACTTTTCCACAACTATTACTGAATATCCCGCTTGATTTAACTGTTGAGCGCAGACTAAACCCGCCATCCCTGCACCAATTACTGCAACATCGGTCATTATTAATCGTCCTTTGTGAATGGTCAGTGGTCAGTGGTCAGTGGTCA
This sequence comes from Nostoc sp. UHCC 0702, assembly GCA_017164015.1. Taxonomy (GTDB): domain Bacteria; phylum Cyanobacteriota; class Cyanobacteriia; order Cyanobacteriales; family Nostocaceae; genus Amazonocrinis. The sequence goes on along the minus strand of CP071065.1, from coordinate 131,220 downwards.
GTGGCCAGTAGTTAGTGGTCAGTGATCAACTGAACAAATGACAAATGACAACTGACAACTGACAACATAACTACTGATGACTGCTGAAAGCTAATAGTAGAATAGGGTACAGGAAAGCTGTACGGAAGAGAGGAAGGGAAATTGGATGAGCTGAGGGCGGCGCTTGAGCTAGCAACAGAAGATGAATTGCAGGATTTAACAGCAATTCTGTTTAGTCGTAAGTTTAATCCCCTAGATTATGTTCATACACCAGAACCTATCGATGTCCAAAGTCAAGACCGCAAAGCTTGGCTAGACACCTTAGAAAATCGCTTTCGGTTTTTGGCGGCAGATGGGATAACGGTATTACGGGGACGCACAAACCAGGTAAGTTACCGACAAGCACTGATTCAAGTATGTAAATATTTGAAAATTGCCTATTCTAATCAACTGACAACCGTTGATTTAGAAGCAGAAGTATTTTTACATCTGTTAGGGCAAGTGTGGAAAAAATTGCCGGAACAGGAAAAGCAAAAATTGACAGCGCGGGTGCAGCATCATCTGGTGAAATCAGAACTCAAACAACCGCTACCACTTTTATTGCAACGTGACCCCTTGGGATTACTTTTCAAAGGCGGTAGTGCATTGGCTGTAACTACCCTCCTTCAGCCATTTGTTCTTAAACAAATCGCCCGTCAATTTGCCATACACTTTGCTACCTATCAAGTAGCCAAGGAAGCAGCAATTACAGGCTCACAAGCAGCGACAATACAGTTTAAAAACTATGTAGCAGTACAAATGGCACGGCGGGGGATGACTGCGAGTGCAGCTCGTTATGGAGCAGCCCGTAGTATGTTTGCCTTCGTAGGGCCAGCGATGTGGGGTTGGTTTTTTGCAGATTTAGGGTGGAGAGCGATCGCCACTAACTATGGTAGAATAATCCCCACCATTTTTGCTTTAGCGCAAATTCGTCTGACTCGTTCGGAATCTTGGGAGCCAGCTTGAAGTTAGCTTTTTACCATCCCCACCCTGATTTACAAACACCTTGGAATTGCCTGCAAATTGGGCTGCTGATTTTTCCATTGAGTCCGTTTTTGGGGGCTGTCAGTATAATTCTTGCAGCCTTTATCACTTGGCTGCGAAGAAACCGTACAATTATCAGCCTCCCCCTCAATTGGGGATTTGCCCTTTGGAGTGTTTTACTATTCGTTTCTGCCGGGTTTGCCTATGAAAAAACAGAGGCTTTCCTGGGCTTATTTAATTTATTTCCGTTTTTCTTAGTTTTTATTGGTTTAAGTGCTTTAATTCAAACAATCACCCAATTACGCCATATAGCTTGGATTTTAGTTATAAGTTCGATGCCATTAGTGATTATGGGCTTCGGGCAGATGTTTTTGGGTTGGACTTTGAAATTACAGTTTTTGTGGATTGTGTTAGATTGGGCGATCGCACCTGGAGGAGATCCACCAGGGCGCATGGCTGGAATCTTCATGCACGCCAACACCTTTGCAGCTTATCTAGGGATTGTCTTTACCCTAGGTTTAGGCTTGTGGCTAGAACAATGGCGATTGGGGACTAGGTATTGGCGATTGGGTATTGGGGATTGGGTATTAGGGATGTGGAAGAGATTTTCCAAGTTTCTATTCCCCAGTCCTCAGTCCTCAGTCCCCAGTCGCCAGTCCCCAGTCGCCAGTCCCCAGTCCCCAGTACCCATCCTCTTTTTAACCGTCGCAGTAATTAGCAATTTTATCGCTTTGATTTTAACTAATTCGCGCAATGGGTGGGCGATCGCTATAGTTGCCTGTTTGGCTTATGCACTTTACCAAGGTTGGCGTCTGCTTGTGGGTAGTGTCGTTGGTGTCGTGGCTAGCGTCCTTTTGGCAGCTTTCGCCCCCTCATCAGTAGCTCAAATTTTTCGTCAGGTTGTTCCTGCTTTCTTTTGGGCGCGGTTAAACGACGATATGTATCCAGATAGACCAGTCGCCCTAATGCGGAAAACTCAGTGGGAGTTTGCCTGGTCTTTGACTCAGCAACATCCTTGGACAGGTTGGGGTTTACGTAATTTCACAGCACTTTATAAAGCACAAATGCAAATTGACTTGGGTCATCCCCACAACTTGTTTTTGATGCTATCTGCTGAAACTGGTTTACCCAGTACTTTGTTATTTTTTGGCTTTCTTGCTTGGGTTTTATTTGCCAGTGTCCAACTTTTGCGGAAATCAAACTATATACCTTCAGAAGATAGATTAATATTTTTTAGTTATGTTGTAGTCTTTATCAATTGGTTGCTATTCAATACAGTAGATGTAACTCTATTCGATTTCCGTTTGAATACACTCTCCTGGTTACTTTTGGCTGCTATTTGTGGAATAGTTCATCACTATCAACGACACGAAAAATTCATAACTGATAAAAATTAACTTGACAGTAATTTTGACTATCAACAGCAATCAGACAACCTCAATCAGTTTCAGTGGTTACACTGGAGTCATTCTTAGACATCTATTAATAATATGACTATATTCACATTGTGACTGTGAGTGTGGCTAATTGCAAGTTAGCTACTGTTGCTGATAGTTGGGAAGGTGTAAGGACAACCCTTTTGGGTTTCCCTGCATGACGGGCATCTAGATATAGATGCCCTTTTATATTGTTGATTTTCCAGCAGTTGAAACTTGATTATTTTAATAAACTTGCTTCATATTTGATAGAATCACATCATAAAAAATCAGTAAAAGTTGCTCGAAAGTAATATATCTAATATAGCAATCCGAATTTAAACGTGAGAAAATACGTAGATGAAAAGCACGTATTTATAAGCTTTTTAACCTTTTTCATTCTCACAACTGATTTAGGACTGCTATAGTATATTCAGTAGCAAAGCTTGCTATAAAAACTTTAAAATTAAGTAAACAAAAAGCCATTATTTTGCTAGCAAGATAGCTTGATATATACAGTTATTTACTGAAAAAAAACACTACAGAGAATATGTTGTACTCTGCATCAATAAAATTTACTCATTTTCATACTAAACGGTTTAGTTTTAAATTCTAATAACCTGCCAGTTCTAGGGACTTCCAAAACTTTTAGCTTCACGTCTAAGTATGATTAGTTATTAAACTATGCGGTTTAGTTTTACAATGTCAGCGAGGCTATATATACCGGGTCAAGGGAGATTGTTAGACCCGCTTTTACTTTGGTGATGTAATTAATTTGATTTTTTTTGGCAAAGTGTGACAAATTTTGTCAATGATAGTATCACTACATGATACTATATAAATGGAACTTAACAGTAGGCATCAAAAAACTCTTGATGCCATTTTTCGAGACCCTATCAGATCCAATATCCCTTGGAATGATATTGAGGCTATGCTAATTGCCCTTGGTGCTGAGGTATCCCAAGGAAGAGGATCAAGAGTTAGATTTGCTCTTAATGATATAAGAGCTACATTTCACAGACCGCATCCCGAAAAAGAAACTGATAAAGGGGCTGTTAAGTCTATGCGTCGTTTCTTATTAGAAGCGGGTATTAAAGAAGCAAAGACAGATAATGATGAAATATAAAGGATACGAAGCAGTTGTAGAATTTGATGCTGAGGCAGAAATTTTTCATGGAGAAGTAATAAATATTCGGGATGTGATTACTTTTCAAGGTAGTAGTGTAAGCGAGCTAAAGCAAGCTTTTTATGATTCAGTAGATGATTATTTAGATTTCTGTAAAGAACGGGGTGAAGAGCCTGATAAACCATTCTCAGGTAAGTTTATGGTAAGAATCAACCCCGAATTACACAAAAAAATTGTAATTAAAGCTAAGAAAGAGGGACAAAGCCTTAACTCAATAGTTGAAAAAAGCTTGTGTCTGTACGTTAGCTAAGTAATTTCTCCAATTTTGGTTTTTTTTGATGAGGTATGATAGCTTCTCCAACCAATCTATAAATCATTAAAAACCCCACTTGCTCCCCTCCGGCAGTGGGGTTTTTGGTAGTAGTGCATAGTCATGATTTAGCTTCTTAGATTAGCATTGTAGTGATCAACAAAATACTATATGGCTGTTGCTATAGTTGTCCAGCATTTTATTTATCATTACTATGCATCACTATCGAAGTGTAATCACTAGGTAAAATGAATGTGTCACTAATTAATGCCAAGACACTTGACTAGCCAATCTGTATGTTTACAACAGCTGAGTTTCTTCAATACACCCAATGGTCGGGTATTGCTACGGTGGTATTTGCTGCTTTAGCAGTCCTGGCTTTTATTTTCAAATGGGGCATCCGCTTTCGGCTGGTAGGTACGACTGGCTTTATGCTGGTGCTGACGGGTGGGTTATTTGCACTCTCATTGGTTCCTTTAAGCCGCACTGTAATTCCAGGAGCAGTGAAATATACTCTAGTTTATGACAATGGAGCAACACAAGCAGTAATTGCTACATCACCCCAGATTTCACCCACACAATTAGAGGCTACTCTGCGTCAAGCAGCTAGTAATCTATATTCTTATGGTCGCTTAGGTTCACGGAGAGACAATTATCTAACGATTCGTGCCCGTACTCTCATACACCCAGAACCCGGTGTTTCTGTACCACTTTACTTGGGTCAAATCAAGCGAACACTGGCCACGCGTGAAGATCCACAAATCTCAGTTGAGATTTACCCAGAAAAATTTGCTCAGTTGCCAAAACCCACTGCTTAATGACAAGAGTTAGGAGTTAGGAGTTAGGAGTTAGGAGTTAGGAGTTAGGAGTTAGCAATGAAGAACTATCTCCCTCATCTCTCCATCCCCCTATCTCCTTATCTCCCGTGTTGCATATATAACTTCGCGATCGCATATCCTTGCTTGCTGGACTCATTGTGTTTTCTGTCCAGGAAGCTTTTTAATAACTTATGCTGCTTTACCTGTAAGTATATTCCTATAGAGTAGAAATCTTTGACTTGTTATCAGGATGACATAGCTTTTTTTGTATATCACAATACAATATTTGGGATTTTTAGATTAAGATAATATTTACTAATTTTACTTAATGGACAAAAACTCAATCAAATCAGCGTGTTGGTAATGAGTGATGCATACTGCTCAGTGACCAGTTGTTTTGACGCTAACCAGTGACAACTGACTAATCACCAAGTCCCAAATACTTTTACTGAGTATCTAAGAGTGGTATTGTTAGTGGGATATACGGTTATTCAATACTTTGATAGTTCGCAATTTGAGGCTAATGGGCATTACTGAAAGTTAAGCTACACCTCCAAAGTACTTTGTGCTGTATTGGGAATTGGCAAGAGAAACTCATTCGATTAAGTAAATTTCTTCCTAATCCCCAGTCCCTAGTACCCAGTACCCAGTCACTAAGATTACTGGTAGTAGCAACTTACTCAGGTGATAACCATCACCAAGCAAGATGAAAACAAGAATACTCAGCCACAAGTAAAATTAAATTAAGAAATATCAAGGTTTTGGCAAACTAGTTTATATGGATAATCAATTAATTTCTACTAAAACTTTGTCTACTCAAACCTCTAGTTCTTTATTTACGCTTGCGGTTGCCCCAGCAAAAGTCATTCGTGGTTTTGGTGTGTTGCAGGAAACAGCAGCAGAAATTGCTCGTTTGGGAAGTCGTCCCTTAATTGTGGCAGGCCGGACTCTTGCCATTGCCCAAGAAAGTTTGCAACCAATTTTAGAAAAACAACAGTTGCAAATTGCCCAAGCTGATTATGGCGCAGATTGCTGTGAAGCAAGTCTGAAATCTTTAAGGAAAGCAGCCAAGGAACATAAAGCCGATGTAATTATCGGTGTTGGTGGCGGCAAAGCAATGGATACTGCTAAATTAGTCGCTCATCAATTAGAGTTGCCAGTGGTGACAATTCCCACCTCAGCGGCTACCTGTGCGGCTTGGAGTGCCCTTTCAAATGTATATTCCCCACAGGGGGCATTTATCTATGATGTGGCGCTGTCTCGCTGTCCAGATTTATTGATCCTCGATTACGACTTGATTCAAACCGCACCACAACGTACATTAGTGGCTGGTATTGGGGATGCGATCGCTAAGTGGTACGAAGCTTCAGTTAGCAGCGGGCATTTACAACAAACTCTGATTATTTCCGCAGTCCAACAAGCGCGAGTTTTGCGAGATATTTTATTGCAAAAGTCAACTGCTGCCCTAGAACAGCCAGGTAGTGAGGTTTGGCAAGAAGTCGTAGATGCCACCGTTTTATTAGCTGGGGTAATTGGGGGATTAGGTGGGGCGCAGTGTCGTACCGTTGCAGCCCATGCTGTACACAACGGTTTAACCCACATCGCAGGACATGGTAGTATCCACGGCGAAAAAGTCGCCTACGGTATTTTGGTGCAACTGCGTTTAGAAGAAATGATTCAAGGCAATCAACTAGCAGCAACTGCACGGCAGCAGTTATTGAAGTTTTACGCAGAGATTGGATTGCCGCAAAAATTAAGTGATTTGGGATTGGGCAACATCACATTAAGCGAGTTGCAAACAGCCGCTGAAATTGCCTTAGCTCCCAATTCTGACATTCATCGTCTACCATTTAAAGTCGCATTAGAACAGTTAATGGCAGCGATGGTTTCTACTACCGCACCCACAGATAGTAGAGACACCACAAGTCGAGTGTTGACAAGGGGAATAAGTGACGAGGTTGAGGAATGAGTTTGGATTGGATTGTCCCAGCAGAACGCGTACAAAAACTGCCACCTTATGTATTTGCCCGTCTGGACGAACTTAAGGCCAAGGCACGGGAACAAGGACTAGATTTAATTGACTTGGGCATGGGAAACCCCGATGGTGCCACACCACAACCAGTGGTAGAAGCGGCGATCGCTGCTTTACAAAATCCCGCCAATCACGGTTATCCCCCATTTGAAGGCACCGCAAGTTTTCGCCGTGCCATCACTGACTGGTATCGTCGCCGCTATGATGTTGTTCTCGATCCCGATAGTGAAGCTTTGCCGCTACTCGGTTCCAAAGAAGGGTTAACTCATCTGGCGATCGCTTATATTAACCCAGGCGATTTAGTACTGGTTCCTTCTCCCGCTTACCCCGCCCATTTTCGCGGCCCGGTAATTGCTGGGGGCAAAGTCCACAGCTTGATTCTCAAACCAGAAAATAACTGGTTAATTGATTTAGCCGCCATTCCTGACGAAGTTGCCGAACAAGCCAAAATTCTCTATTTCAACTATCCCAGCAATCCCACCGCCGCCACCGCCCCCCGCGAATTCTTTGAAGAAATCGTCGCCTTCGCCCGGAAATATGAAATTCTACTGGTGCATGACTTATGTTATGCCGAGTTAGCTTTTGATGGTTATCAACCAACTAGCTTGTTAGAAATTCCCGGTGCGAAAGAAATTGGTGTGGAATTTCACACGTTATCTAAAACCTATAATATGGCTGGTTGGCGTGTGGGTTTTGTGGTGGGTAATCGCCATGTAATTCAAGGTTTGCGGACACTCAAAACCAATTTGGATTATGGAATTTTTGCTGCCTTGCAAACAGCAGCAGAAACAGCTTTGCAACTGCCAGATATTTATTTACATGAGGTACAACAACGCTATCGTACCCGCCGTGATTTCCTGATTCAAGGCTTAGGACAATTGGGTTGGGATATTCCCAAAACCAAAGCCACAATGTATCTTTGGGTGAAATGTCCTGTTGGCATGGGTTCAACAGATTTCGCCCTTGATGTCTTGCAGCAAACAGGTGTTGTTGTGACTCCAGGTAATGCCTTTGGAGTTGCGGGAGAAGGATATGTCAGAATCAGTTTGATTGCCGACTGCGATCGCTTGGGTGAGGCTTTGCATCGCTTCAAGCAAGCTGGTATCTGCTATCAGCCTGAAGTTCTTGTCTCTGCTTCAGAATAGAAAAGGTTAGGTTGTCAATAGTCCACAATCACTAGTTATATCATGTTCGGTTAAACAGAAGTCAATTGCGTTGGCGGAACGCCTGAGCGCAGGATACGAAGTGAAGCAATGCCGAAGTCCTTGTGATTGCTACACTTTGTTGCACTAGCTGCGGACATGATATAAGTGATTAAGCGGACATGATATAGCATTTTCCAGTAAGCGCCAAGTACATCTAATAACCTGACCCCCGACCCCTCTCCGTGAGTTCGGAGAGGGGAGATAAAGCACAGCTTTATTGGGGTGAGGTTAAGGTGTACCTCACTTGCTTAGGAAAGGCTATATCAAACAAGCTTTTTTGGGCTATTGACTATTGACTATTGACTATTGACTATTGACTATTGACAGCCTCAACTAAAAAATTTATGACAATGCGCGTAATTCCTGAGCTTATTTCTCTTCGTTGCTAGTCTTTTGCTCTTCATTTGGACGTTCGGTAGCAGGAGGATAATCTACAAATTCTAGAGTTCTAGTTGTATTTGTAGTAGCGCCTTCTAACAATATATCCTCAGGGTTTACTGATTTATCCGCAGCTTCATCTATCAGACCTTCAGCATTAGTATTCGGTTTGTCAGAAGTGCCTTTATGATTAGCATGACCACTTGGCATAACTCTTTCCTTAAAATTGATCAGGTACACACATCTTCAGCCTAAACTCCTTAGTTGTTAGGGATACACTATCGAAAGGCTTAAATCTAAATTGGCTCGACTATGACCAAGAAAGATTTACTTCGCAACCAAATTTTTCCGGTGTAAAATATTCTTTTCTATCATGTCCGGTTAAACACAAGTCATATCATGTCCGGTTAATTAGTTATGATTCCCGCAATTATTGCACCCCACCCCTAACCCCTCCCCGTCAACGGGGAGGGGAAACAAAGCGTAGCTTTGGTGGGGTGGGGTTCTTTGGTTTTTATAAGTAATCATCCGAACTTGATATTACACCACCTCAGATGATGTTTGCACCACCGGCTGAGGCTGAGGCTGGAACATAAACAACGAATACACCACATCTCGGCGGATATTAGTCATCATATCCAAGAACAACTCATATCCCTCACTCTTATACTCAATCAGCGGGTCTTTTTGCCCATAACCACGCAAACCGACAGACTCGCGCAAAGCATCCATTTGTTGCAGGTGTTCCCGCCACAGAGTATCAATTCGTTGCAAGATAAAGAAGCGTTCAGCTTGGCGCATCAGTCCCGGCTGAATCTGGTCAATTTGCGCTTCTTTGAGGTCGTAAGCAATTCGCACCTGTTCGTGGAGGAAAGCTTTAATTTCTGTAACAGCCATATCCTCTAACTGAGTAGCCTGCAAGTCTGCTAACAAATAGACAAATTCTTTGACTTTCTCCACCAACTTTTCTAATTCCCACTCTTCCGAGGGTAAATCTGGGTTGATGTAGTAATCAACGATGTCATCCATCGTTTTTTCAGCGTATTTAATCACCTGTTCTTTCAAGTCTTGACCTTCCAACACGCGGCGACGTTCCGCGTAGATGGCGCGACGTTGGTTGTTCATCACCTCGTCGTACTCAAACACCTGCTTACGGATGTCGTAGTAGTAGGTTTCAACTTTTTTCTGTGCGCCTTCCAAACTGCGGGTAAGCATACCCGACTCAATGGGCATATCTTCTTCGACTTGGAAAGCATTCATCAATCCAGCCACGCGATCGCCACCGAAAATCCGCAACAAGTTATCCTCTAAACTGAGGAAGAATCTTGTCGAACCAGGGTCGCCTTGCCTTCCTGCACGTCCCCGCAACTGATTGTCAATGCGTCGTGATTCGTGGCGTTCTGTACCAATTACGTGCAAACCGCCTAATTCCACAACCTCGTCATGTTCGCGGCTAGTAAATTCTTCGTACTCGTGCTTAACTTGGTTGTAAGCTTGCCGCAATTGCTGAATCACAGGGTCATCGATGGGAGCTTTTTCTGCTGCCACAGCTACCTTATCTTCTGCTTCCAATTCTGGTAGACTGCGCTCACCATACTCCCGTACCGCAGATTCCACAGCTTCTTTCAATAACTGTTCTGTTTCTTTTGAAAGTTTAGTGGGGAAAATTTCTGGTGAAGCTTTCCAGGTTTTAACTTTTGTGCCAGGTACAAAGCCTTGACCGCCACCGTGTCCTGTGGGTAATCCCGCAGCTCTTTGTACGCCAAACACATCTTCGTCTTCTGGCATCACAATTCGCGGCATAAAGTATTCCCGCAGCTTCAGACGCGCCATGTATTCGGAGTTACCACCGAGGATGATGTCTGTACCTCGTCCAGCCATGTTGGTCGCAATGGTGACAGCACCTCGCCGTCCTGCCTGGGCGACAATTTCCGCTTCCCGTTCCACGTTTTCCGGTCTGGCATTGAGCAATTCATGGGGAATTGCCATTTGCTTCAGCAGCCGACTGAGAAGTTCAGATTTTTCTACACTAGTGGTTCCTACTAATACTGGTCTGCCAAGTTGGTGCATTTGGGCACATTCTTGAGCGATCGCGCCCCACTTGCCTGCTTCTGTCTTAAACACCATATCAGACAAGTCTTCGCGGTTTCTTGGTCTGTTGGTAGGAATTACAGCAACTTCCAGTTTGTAAATTTTTTCAAACTCTGGTTCTTCTGTCTTTGCCGTTCCCGTCATACCACCCAATTTAGGATAAAGCAAGAACAGGTTTTGATAAGTAATTGTCGCTAAAGTTTGAGTTTCTGGCTGAATTTCTACATGTTCTTTGGCTTCAATTGCCTGGTGCAAGCCATCACTCCAGCGTCGTCCTGGCAATACCCGCCCGGTAAATTCATCTACAATTACCACTTCCCCGTTGCGGACGATGTAGTTAACATCCTTGAGGAACAATTCTTTGGCTTTAATGGCATTGAAAACGAAGTGCGCCCAAGGATCATCTGGGTTAAATAAATCTGTGACGTTTAAAAGATTTTCTGCTTCTGCAAAACCTTCGTCTGTCAACAGCACGTTACGAGCTTTTTCATCTACATCGTAATGTTCATCTTTTTTCAGCGTCAGTGCGATTTCGGCTGCTTGCAAATATTTTTCCGTAGGTCTTTCTACCTGTCCGGAAATAATTAGCGGTGTCCGTGCCTCATCAATTAAAATTGAGTCTACTTCGTCAATCACACAATAGTTAAACGGGCGTTGCACCACATCAGCCATTGATGTTGCCATGTTATCCCGCAGGTAGTCAAAGCCTACCTCACTGTTGGTGACATAAGTAATATCGCAGTCATAGTTTTTCTGGCGTTCAGTGGGAGTCATGCTGGCTTGAATCAGCCCCACACTCAACCCCAAAAAGCGATGCACCTGTCCCATCCATTCCGCGTCCCGACGAGCCAGGTAATCGTTCACTGTGACTACGTGTACGCCTTTACCAGTCAGGGCATTTAAATAACTCGGTAATGTGGCAACCAGGGTTTTACCTTCCCCAGTTTTCATTTCCGCAATTTGCCCAGAGTGCAGAATTACACCGCCTAACAGTTGGACATCAAAATGCCGCAATCCTAAGACTCGCCTTCCTGCTTCTCTTACCACAGCAAAGGCTTCCGGCAGGATATCATCAAGGGTTTCGCCTTTGGCAAGCCGCTGTTGAAACTCTGCTGTTTTGCCTTTTAAATCCTCATCAGAAAGCTTTTCAATGTCTTCCTCTAAGAGGTTAATGTCCGTGATGTAAGGTTGATATTTTTTCAGCTTACGAGCGTTGGGATCGCCCAACAAGAGTTTTAGCATGGCAGGTTATGAAACTAAATGGAGGGGATGGGGACTAAAGGTTTGATATTGATTATAAGAATTTGAACCAACCCAGCCACTTGGATTGTGGATGGGTGTAATACAGCGAAAAGCCGATCAAATCAGTTTACTAAATGATTGGTTTTATTTCAAAGTTGAAATTTGAGACTCTTTTAATAGTATCATTTTGCCTTCAACTGAGGCAGAGAACGCCGACCATGGCTTTTAGCGATCGCCCACCCTTGGGGAGCTCTTGAGCAGGGGAGCAGGGGGAGTTACAACAGCAATTCTCCCTCATCTCCCTCATCTCCCTCATCTCGCTACTTCTCCCACTCCGGACTTAAGCGGCGGAAGTTGTATTCACTGGCGCTGGGATGACAGCTGACACAACTGCTAATTTGTGTAGGGCGTGGCAAATCAACTTTGGGGTGCAAAGCTTTGAAGTAACGGGAGTTGTTAACGCGATATGGTGTTTCTTCGTTTGGTGGCTGGGTGCGCGAGAACGTCGAAAGATACCTCCACACGAGAATCCGGGGCGGATTGATTAAAGGCTTGAGTTGTGTGCCATAATGCTGTGAGTCTTCGAGCAGATTTTTCCAAGTTTCGCTGGGTAGCACACCTGGTGGCAGACCAATGTGACAAGTAGAGCAGTTTTCCAAATACAATTCTTGCCCTAGCTGGTATTGTGCAGGTACTACGTCAACTGTGCCAATTTCAGCGTTAGGGGTGGCACTGTGGGCGCTAGTTGCCAAGGCGAGAAGCCAGCCCATAGCCAGACTCCAAACTAAAATTACTAGAATTAATCCTAAGGGACGGCGTTTGAATTGGCGATCGCGAAATTTCCGCTTAACAAAATTTGACATTCCTCACATTCCCAGATGCAATGTGGCAATTGTAACTAATAATAAGACTTACACAGGCTTGATGGTGTTTCAAGTTTTGCGTAAGTCTTTTACAGTGCAGGGAACGATTTTAGGAATTTTTAATTTCGCCTTTGGGACTTTATAAAATTCCCATTGCTTTCTAAATATTTACCAAAGGTATAATCTTCGGTATTTTTTAACCTTCCTTTCCATAAAAATGAGTTACAATTCCTCGGATTTCATTTGCACTAATATCTTCTTGGTCAGACTTGGAATAAATTGTTAGTAGCAAAATACTTATAGGGGATTCCAGTTGATAAATTAATCGGTATCCAGCACTTTTACCTTTTTGAATATTACTGTTGCGAACCCTCACCTTATAAACAATATAATCGTCACCAAGACCGCCAATCCTATCTCCTACAAAGTTCCCTTGTTGTAATTGCTCGATAATCGGTTGAACATCAGAGCGAATGTTGCGAAATCTCTTTGAGAGTCTGTAAAGTTCCTCTTCAAACTCATCAGAGAATCTAATTAAAACCCTATCATCACTCTGCATCAATCCTGTCCCATAGCTCACTAATCGGTCTAGTTTGACCCATTTTTGCTTGCTGCAAGGCTCTCCTCAAGCTGGCTTTAATTTCCTCAACGGGTGTATCATCAGGGTCATACTCTTCTGTTTGTGCTTGTTCGGGAACCAACACAATCACCCGAACCTGATGAGGATAAGTTGTTCCCTGAATTGGCTCATCTAAAATTAGATTTCCTTGAGCGTCAATCCTGCCAGTAACTTCGATCGCTTTCATGTGTTATCCACCTCGTTTTGTTGGCGATCCTAACACGCTAAAATTCTGGCAGGATAAAGCTGATTTTAAGGAATGGGAAGCGATCGCAATAATCGCTCAACAACAGTTCTCGCACTGCGTCCTCCTCTAGGGATGAGGCGATGGCAAAGAACATGAGGTACAAGAAATTTCACGTCATCAGGAATCGCGTAATCGCGCCCTAATATGAAAGCTAAGGCTTGAGTAGCCCGTTGTAGTGCCACAGTACCGCGAGGACTAACACCTAAAGTGACTTCTTCATCCTGCCTTGTTGCTCGTACTAATTCCAACAAGTACTGCTGCAATGAAGTATCAACTCGTACCTGCAAACAGAGATTACGCAATTGTTGTACTTCTGCCAAGCTAATACAGGGTTGCAAATCTGTAACATTGACACCATGCTGGAGATTTTGCAGCATTTCCAGTTCTTCTGTGGCAGAAGGATAGCCTAAACTCAACGACAACATAAACCGATCCATCTGCGCTTCCGGTAAGGGAAAAGTGCCTTGATATTCTATGGGGTTCTGGGTGGCAATTACAAAAAATGGTTGGGGAACTGTACGAGAGACACCATCAACTGTCACCTGATGTTCTTCCATGACTTCCAATAAAGCTGACTGAGTGCGGGGTGTAGCGCGGTTGATTTCATCAGCTAGTAGTACATTGGCAAATACAGGCCCAGACATAAAAGTAAATTCACCAGTTTTTGGATTCCAGATGTTAGTGCCAGTAATGTCAGTTGGCAATAAATCGGGAGTACATTGTAGCCGTTGAAACTTACCATCAACTGAACGAGCTAGAGATTTAGCGAGGAGAGTTTTGCCAACTCCGGGGACATCTTCTAGCAAAGCATGACCACCACCTAGCAGTGCTACTAGTACTAAGCGTATGGTATCAGTTTTACCAACGATAGTACGAGCAAGATTTTGTGTTAGAGCCTCAATTTTTTCTCTCATGCAATGTGGGGACTGGGGACTGGGGACTGGGGACTGGGGACTGGGGACTGGGGACTGGGGACTGGGGACTGGGGATTAGGGACTGGGGACTGGGGACTGGGGATTAGGGACTGGGGACTAGATAAGAGTTTTACCAATTACCAATTACCAATTACCAATTCCCAATTCCCAATTACCAATTCCCAATTACCAATTCCCAATACCCTATCTACAGTGTTCCCACTCAGCACTCAGCACTCAGCACTCAGCAGTGAGAATTTCTCTAGCAACAGTACAGTCAAGTTGAATTTGTGTTTTTAGGGCTTCAAGAGAAGGAAATTTATGTTCAGGTCGCAAAAATTCGACTAGCTGCACAGCCAATTTTTGTCCATACAAATCACCAGACCAATCTAACAGATGTACTTCCACAGATGATTCAGTACCATTTACTGTAGGACGATTGCCTATATTCATCACACCTAAGTTTTGAGCCACGGTAGTATCTGACGTGTCGCTCAAAATGTCAACGCGCACAGCATAAACACCTTGACGAGGTATAAACTTGTTGTTTGGTAATTGGAGGTTGGCGGTAGAAAAACCAATGGTTCTGCCTAGCTGTTGACCTTGAACGACAACGCCAATGAGGGTGTAGGGGCATCCTAGTAGGAGGTTAGCATTTTTGATGTCACCACTTTCTAGGGAATGGCGGATCAATGAAGTGCTGATGGGAATCTCCTGGCTGGGAGCAGTGTCTGTATAAGTTTGTAACGGAACAATGGTGACAGGGATATCGTACTTGGCGGCGAGTAGTTGCAAATCCCTAGCAGTACCACGGCGCTGTTTGCCAAAACAAAAATCTTGCCCAACACTAATTCGCTGACATTGCAGTTGTTGCACTAGAATCTTTTCTACGAACTCTTCAGGAGACAAAGCAGATAATTCCTTGTCGAAGGGCAGTAGGACTAGTTGTTCTACTCCAAGCGATCGCAATTTTTCAACTTTTTCATCCAGCGGTGTTAACAAAGCACGGGGTTGCCCTGTAAAAAACTCCTGTGGGTGGGGATGAAAGGTGACAACTGTCGAGTATGTATGTTCTTTATTTGTCAGTCCTCCAAGCTCAGTAGTCAGCTGTTGATTTTCATTTGACTGCTGCACGGGCGCAAAGCCTTGCGCCTTTCCTACTGACAACTGACCACCAGCGTGTAAAACTGGCTGAATGACTCTGTGATGACCAAGATGCACACCATCAAACTTGCCAAGAGCCACAGCAGTTGGTGTTAAAGCCAATTGAGTCGAAGAAGCAACCCACACAGAACATCCATTTTGAGACAAATTTAGCACGTGGATTCTGGGATTTTAGGTTTATTTAGCCATTAGCCACAAGCTACCTTACCGTCAGCCGCTTTGAGGAATTGGGAATGGGGCATTGGGAATTGGGAATTGGGGATTGGGCATGGGGCATTGGAAATTGAGAATTGGGAATTAAAAGTTATTTCTCCCTCATCTCCCGGTTGGTGAGCGAAGTCGAACCACATCTCCCTCATCTTCCTCATCTCCCTCATCTCCCCTGCTCCCCTGCTCAAGAACTCCCCATCTCCCCATGCCCACACAGCGTTTCCTCCTGTTATTGCGGCGTAACCGTGAGGTACGCTCTTTCGCCAACAGCTCTCGATCACCAATCTAATCTAAAATTGATAATCGCTTCCTTCGCAACCTTTACACAGAAAACTTGCTGACAGGAAAAGATTCTGATAAGGGAACTGAGGTAGGAACTTGGAGAATCATTCCTTCCCGTGCCATGATTGCACCGGGAAATTGCTCAGCTGCTTGTTCTCCTACAGAATCCAAAAAGTCATCATTGTGAGCGGGATCGTGGTGATAAATTACTAAAGTTTTGACATTAGCGGCTTTAGCCAGTTTCACAGCTTCTTGCCAGGTTGAATGTCCCCAGCCAATTTTGGGAGATTTTGGTGAATAATATTCCTCATCGGTATAAGTAGAATCATAGATGAGGATATCGGCGTTGCGAGATAGCCATAGGACATTTTCATCCACTTTATCAGGAAAATGTTCTGTATCCGTAATGTAAGCAGCAGCACCACCAAGCCAATTGATTCGATATCCTACAGCTTCACCCGGATGGTTGAGCGATGCCGTTTCTATAGTAATGTCATTGATCTGTATTGGTTGCCCTGGTTCAATGTTGTAAAAATTCAAATTTGCCTGCATGATTTGCAAGGGCACAGGAAAATTGGGGTGGAGCATCTGGTCGTTGAGTCGCTGTTCTATGGTAGAACCATCAGGAGCGATCGCCCCATAAATATGAAAGTGATTTCCTTTGGCAAACCCTGGCACAAAGAAAGGAAACCCCTGCATGTGATCCCAGTGTGAGTGGGTAAAAAATATATGAGCTTCTATCGGCATCTGGCGCAATAAAGATTGCCCCAAAACATGCAGTCCTGTACCACCATCGAAAATTAAGCGTTTATCGCCCACTTGCATCTCTACGCAAGGGGTATTACCACCATAACGAACGGTGTGTGGTCCTGGACTGGGGATGCTGCCGCGAACGCCCCAAAATTGTACGGTAAATTGGTTCTTGATCCTGGACATGGGTGTTGCTTGCTGGACTGAGCGGGCGATCGACAACAAAATGTTACTTGCTTTGTTAAGTCTATGCTGTCTTACCACATTTGGTAAAATCTATGTTTATTGGTAAAACAGCATACCCTATGTGGCTCAATTGTATAAACGTAGGTGATGTACTACAAGGCAATTACCTTATAATTTCTCAGCATACGTATATCGCTAATATCGAGAGTAATTCTACTTTATAGTCTTTATAGCCTATATTTTGCTGTGATGCATGTAACTATGTTTTGCGCCTTACCAGTAGATTGGGGACTGGTGACTGGGTACTAGGTATTGGGAAAGAAGCAGGGGAGCAGGGGAGCAAGGGAGCAGGTGGGAGATGAGGGAGAAATAACTTCTAATTTCTAAGTACCATGCCCAATTCCCAATGCCCAATGCCCCTATTTTGTATATTTGATTCATCTGAGAATTGCTGTCAAGTAATTTAAGGAAAATGGAATTTCCAATTAGATAATTGCTCCAGTCCAGTGGCATAGGTAAGATTGTAGTGCAATGGCGTGACACTAATGTAGTTTTTACGGATGACATGTACATCAATAGGGACATCGTGTGGTAGGTTTAAACCTTCTGGTGGTTCCACCTCTTCTAAAACTTCTCCAGTTAACCAGTAATATGTTTTACCACGAGGATCGACCCGCTTGTCAAAAACATCAACATAACGGCGCACTCCTTGACGCGTCAGCGTCACACCAGTAATTTCTTCCCACTTGACAGATGGAACATTAACGTTGAGCAACATTAAATCTGGTAGAGGTTGTATTGCCAGTTGCTCTACTAAGATTTTGGCAAATTGAGCAGCAGGTTGAAAGTCTTTAGATTTATGACTGGTAAGACTCAGGGCTATGCTGGGAATGCCTTCGATTAGTCCTTCCATGGCAGCAGAAACAGTACCGGAATAGAGGATTTCAGTTCCTAAATTTGCACCATGATTAATGCCAGAGAGAACTAAATCAGGTGGCGACTCTAGCAAAGCCCACAGTGCCAATTTCACACAGTCTGAAGGAGTGCCATCACAAGCCCAAGCTTTGACGGCGGGGTGAAAAAGTGACTCGACAATTTCGGCGCGAATCGGCTGGTGGAGGGTTAGTCCATGTCCTGTTGCAGACCGTTCGCGATCTGGACAAACTACGGTAACATCATGACCTGCTTCTGCCAAGCAGTTAGCTAAAGTACGAATACCTAAAGCAGAAATACCGTCATCATTGCTAATGAGTAATTTCATGTGCAAAAAGTTAATAGTCAACAGTCAATAGTCAATAGTCAATGGCCAATGTCACAAGCTAACCACAAAAAACATACTCAGATGTTCAATTGCCTATAAACTGGTAAAAAGAGGTGTGGTTTTAACCAAAAAATTCTCAAGTGTGTAGACGCCTTCTGGGCGGCTTGCCGGAAGCTAGGATAAACGATGAATCATAAAAATTTCCGTGTGTATTTGACCCCTGATGCACGAAAAGATCAAGTTTTTTACCACTCAAACCCCTATTCCAAAGTGGATGGGGTAATTTCAGCTTTTATCCTACCCTAACCTAGCCTGCGGCAACGCCAAAGGTAAACTGTGAACAGCAAGCTTACACAGCGCATGTACATACTTCAGTCTTTTGGTTGACTATTGTCTTTGATTTATTAATGGCATACTACTAAGATTATTTGTCGGGCAGTCCAAAATTTTGGACTAATGATTATTGACTAATGACTATTGACTAATAACTAATGACTAGCAATTTAGAGGCTCAACTTTTAGCACTGCGTCAGGAAGGAGAAAAAGCGATCGCTGCCGCTGATACCCTAGAACGACTAGAGGAACTCCGAGTTAGCTATCTAGGTAAGAAGGGGGAACTGGGGGCGCTGTTGCGAAGCATGGGGCAGATGAGTGCAGAGGAACGCCCGAAAATTGGGGCGATCGCTAATACAGTTAAAGAGTCGTTGCAAACTAGTTTAGACCAGCAACGTCTCGCCCTAGAAGCAGCGCAAATTCAAGCACAGTTAGAAGCTGAAACTTTGGATGTGACAATGGCGGGAATTTACCGCCCCCAAGGTCGCATTCATCCCCTTAATGGTATAATTGACCGGGCACTGGATATCTTTGTCGGTATGGGCTACACCGTAGCTGAAGGGCCAGAAATGGAAACCGATTATTATAATTTTGAGGCTCTTAATACCCCACCTGACCACCCCGCCCGTGATATGCAGGATACTTTCTACCTGCCAGATGGCAATTTGTTACGGACTCATACCTCATCGGTACAAATTCGTTACATGGAAAAAGAGGAACCACCCATCCGAGTTGTTGCCCCAGGACGAGTTTATCGGCGAGATAATGTAGATGCCACTCACTCCGCAGTTTTCCATCAAATAGAACTTTTAGCAATTGATGAGGGACTGACTTTTACAGACTTGAAAGGCACTGTTAAAGTGTTTTTACAAGAAATGTTTGGCGATTTGCCAATTCGCTTCCGTGCCAGTTATTTCCCCTTCACAGAACCATCCGCTGAAGTGGATTTACAATGGAATGGTCGCTGGCTGGAAGTCATGGGTTGCGGCATGGTCGATCCGAATGTACTCAAAGCTGTAGGTTACGACCCAGAAGTTTATACTGGGTTTGCTGCTGGTTTTGGTGTAGAACGCTTTGCAATGGTATTACACCAAATCGACGATATTCGCCGTCTGTATGCCAGTGATTTGCGGTTTTTGCAGCAATTTTAAGCAATAACTAAAAGGGATTGGGGATTGGGTATCGGGGATTAGGGACTGGGTATTAAGAAAAAATTGCCCAGTCACCAGTCACCAGTCACCAGTCCCCAGTCCCCAGTCCCCAGTCCCCAGTCCCCAGTCCCCAGTCCCCAGTCCCCAGTCCCCAGTCCCCAGTCCCCAGTCCCCAGTCCCCAGTCCCCAGTCCCCAGTCACCAGTCCCCAGTCCCCAGTCCCCAGTCCCCAGTCCCCAGTCCCCAGTCCCCAGTCCCCAGTCCCCAGTCCCCAGTCCCCAGTCCCCAGTCCCCAGTCCCCAGTCCCCAGTCCCCAGTCCCCAGTCCCCAGTCCCCAGTCCCCAGTCCCCAGTCCCTAACCTTTACCCTTGATCCGATATTCCAATGCCAAAGCAACGGCAATAAATAGCACAGTCAAACCTTGAATGGCGTAAATCACTGTTACGGGTACTCCAGCACTGCGTTGCATGACGTTAGCACCACTGCGAAGGGCTGCGAAAAATAGCGAAGTCAATACTACAGCGAAAACACTACCACGACTTAAAAAAGCGATCGCAATGGCATCAAATCCATAACCTGGTGAAACTTGTTCAAATAGCCGATACTTCAACCCCATCACTTCAGATGCACCCGCTAACCCTGCTAAACCACCCGCTAACGCCATTACTAACATGATGGTACGTTCTACGGAAATACCAGCATAACGGGCGGCAATCGAGTTAAATCCGACAGCGGTGATTTGGTATCCTAGAGGCGATCGCACTAACAACACCCACAATATCCCGGCGACCATTAACGCCAATAAAATTCCTGCATGGGCAAGACTCTGGGGTAAAATAATTGGTAACTGGGCAGATTTAGCAATCAATGGTGAATAAGCACTAGGCGCATTCGGTGCTTTCAGAGGATTTTGCACCAAGTAGCTAACTAAATTCATGGCAATATAATTCAATAGCAAAGTAGTGATTACCTCATTCACTCCCCGTATTGCTTTGAGATAACCAGGAATCCAACCCCAAATTGCACCAAATAAAAACCCTGCTAATAACGCCAAAGGAATGTGAATTAAAGCTGGTAATCCTTGCAGATATAACCCGATTAAAGTACTTCCCAAAGCACCTAGATAAATTTGTCCCTCGCCACCGATATTAAATTGACCTGCACGCAAAGCTACCAACACTCCTAAACTAGTGAATAATAGCGGTGTCATTTTGGTAAGGGTGTTGCCAAATCCGAAGTAGGTAGAAAGGGATTCTTGAAACAAGGCTGTGTATGCTGCGATGGGATTTGCCCCAGCAAGTAAAATGAGAATTGCACCAACTAATAATGCAGATGCTATGGCGATTAGTGGTGAGAAAATGAGTAATAGCCCTGGTTGAATTCGGTTAGTTGTCATGAATTGATTTTTTTCAACGGATGCTATAGAGGGGTGAGGTTCATCCAATGAAGCAGCAAGCGTTTTATGTGGCTGAATTCGTCGCAAAACTCCTCAAAGATGTCTGATGTGACAGTTGCTTGCTGAGCGATCGCCTGTAAAATATTTAGTAAATGTTCTGTTTGTCGGTTGGTTTGCCTATTTTCGGCTTCTATGGCTGTTTTGAGTCTCGCCATCGCCTGTTGCCTGATTTGCCAGTCTTTACTATTGAGTAGGCTGATAAATCTCTCAAAAATCCAGTCCCGTTGTTCTGGCGGATAATCCCGATTCAGAGGAATGCTCAAACCTTGTGCAAAGTTTCTTCCTTCCCAGTATGAAGCTAGAATAGCACTAGTATCAGCAATATTTATGGGTATTTCCTCAATTCCTTCAGGAGTTGGTTGTTCTGTCATGCTCATTAATGATTGCGATCGCTGTTTGTTTTGTAGATAATTGCTAATAAAGCAGCAATCTGTTACGTATCAGAGCGTTTTCATACCATTTTGTCCATCCAAAGACAGTAGCTCAGATGTTGACTAAATAACTATAAAGGATCAAATAGCTCTGCTTTCCAAACAGTTGATAAGGAACAGATTTTTATGGCATTTGATTACGACCTGTTTGTCATTGGTGCTGGTCCTGGGGGATTAGCAGCAGCTAAAAAAGCAGCTAGCTACGGTGTGCGTGTCGCTATTGCTGAACAAGAAACCATCGGTGGTACTTGTGTCAATCGCGGTTGCATTCCCAAAAAACTCATAGTTTACGCCGCTGACTTTGCCAAGGATAATCAAATGGCGCACTATTACGGGTGGAGCAACTGTCAACGGTACTTTGACTGGACATTATTTATGAAGTCAGTGTATCAGCATCTCGAACAGATTAACCACTCCTATCTTGAGCAGTTGCAAACAGCGGGAATTGAATTGATTCGGGAACGTGCTACTTTTGTCGATGCCCACACTTTAGATTTAGATGGACGTAAAGTTACAGCCGACAAAATTGTAATTGCCGTAGGAGGTCGTACTACAAAGCCCGACATTCGAGGTATAGAATACGCTATCACATCCCGTCAGATGTTTCTGTTGCCTTATCTGCCGAAACGTTTGGCAATTATTGGTGGTGGCTATATTGGCACAGAATTTTCTAGCGTCATGCACGCTTTTGGATGCGAAGTTACGGTAATCGAACATGATGCCATGATTTTATCAGGTTTTGATGATGAGATCCGTTCTGGTGTGCAACAAGGCTTAAGCAAACGGGGAATTCGGTTTTTGACTAACAGCAATGCTCAAAAAATTACGCTTTGTGATGATGGTTTGCTCTTAAGCACTACTGGCAAATTTCAAGAAATCATTCCCGCAGAGACCATTTTGGTTGCCACAGGTTACACTCCCAGTACTGAGAATCTCGGTTTAGAAAAAGTCAAAGTTGAACTTGGTGAACGAGGTGCAATCAAAGTCGATGCATACAACCGCACGACCCAAGAAAATATTTTTGCTGTAGGTGACTGCATCAAAGTAATGCAATTAACTCCAGTTGCGAAGGCGGAAGGTGTTGCTGTAGCCAATACACTGTTTGGTAACAAGCCGCAAAAACTGAATTATGATTATATACCTTCTGCTGTTTTTTCCCGTCCGGAAGCTGCTAGTGTAGGCATGACGGAGGCTAAAGCGCGGGAAAAATTTGGTGAAACTGTGAAATGCTATATTCACCACTTCCGACCACTATTGTATCAGCTAACTGAATACGATGAGCAAGCCACAATTAAATTAGTAGTAAATGGCGATTCTGAGCAAGTTTTAGGCGCTCATATGGTGGGTGAACACGCAGCTGATATTATTCAAAGTCTTGGGGTAGCAATTCGTCAGGGCATTACCAAGGAAGATTTAGATGAAACAATTGGCATTCATCCGACTATAGGAGAAGAGTTGCTGGGGTGATTGTTTAGCAGGGGGGATGGGGAGCAGGGGAGCAGGGGAGCAGGGGAGCAGGGGAGCAGGGGGGATAGGGGGATGGGGGAAAGATGAGCGTAGGTAGGAGCGGGTTCAAAAGACAAATCATATCATGTCCTTTGGTTATTATTTATTAAACCATAAGAACCCCACCCCACCAAAGCTACGCTTTGTTTCCCCTCCCCGTGAACGGGGAGGGGTTAGGGGTGGGGTGCAATGACTGTCGGAATCATAACTAATTAACCGGACATGATAAGCTGTTCCACATTTAACTTGCATATACTGGGCGGGCAAGATGCCCACCCCACAATCATTTCAGAAATTTAGTTATGCAAACTAAATCTGTTTTAGCTTATCAATCATTAACGAGGATATCGGTAAACCCGCCCGTAGTAAATCCTCCTGCATTCCATACAACACCTCTTCCTTGAATTTTGAATAAACAAATGAGCGAATAGATTTATCTTTCCCCATCTCCCCCGCTCCTCTGCTCCCCCGCTCTGCAACGCCTATTTTTGAAAGTCCTCTAATACAGATGTTTCCGAAAATGATCCTGTCCAAGCTGTGGTGGGAGTTTCTAAATCGTCTTTTGATAATGTATCAATCGCTAAGTTATCTTTTGAAATCACGTTGCTGTCTGGAGAACTGATTAACTTGTCAATGTCTGCTAAAGTCTCTGATGCAGATTGATATCGCTGTTTGCAATTATCTAGCACCATTTGAGAAAGAATTTGAGCTAAGGAATCGCTGACTGAAGCTTTATGACTCCATTTCAACTCGCCAACAGTATCTCTATCTAGTTCGTGAGGTGCGATACCAGTCAAGGCTTTAATGGCAATCATCCCAACTGCATAGATGTCACTGTTATATTGCGGACGCCCAAAACATTGCTCACTTGGTGCATAACCTTTAGTACCAATGCCAATTGTAAAGGGTGTTGGCTCTGAATCCTCCAATTCTGCTGTGGAGACTTCTTTGACTGCACCAAAGTCAATTAATACAAGCTTGGAATCAGAGTGTCGCCGAATGATGTTACTGGGTTTAATATCCCGATGAATTACGCCATTTTCATGGACAAATGTTAATGTTTGCAATAAATCTCTGACAATTGCGATCGCTGTGGTTTCTAAAACAGGTTTACCCAATGGCAATTCTTGGCTCAAAGGATGACCAATTATATATTCTTCTACTAAATAAAATTCTGTATCTTGTTCAAAATAAGCCAGAAGTTGAGGAATTTGGGGGTGTTTCCCCAATTTTTCTAGGGTTTGGGCCTCTGAATGAAATAAACGTCTGGCAAGTTCTAACACTTTTGATTGGGTGTTAGCCGGTTTTAGCTGCTTAACCACACATAACGGGTTCCCAGGACGGTGGGTATCTTCGGCGATGTAGGTTTCGCTAAATCCACCTGCACCGAGAACTTTGACAATTTTGTAATGTCCGGCGAGTATTTTCCCTGATAATGCTACATCTCGCTGTTGAATTAAGTCTTGCAGGTCATGTTGTTGACTGATAATCTCTTGAACAACAGGGGAAGTTTTATATTTCTGAAAAATATTTACTAATTGGTGAATTCTAATTTTTTCCCTGGCTACTTCGGTTACTAAGTAAGATAGTCCGCAAATAGCGATCGCGATCATTGGTATAGCAGTGGGGAAGATTAACTGAGCAGATACGAAACTCACATAGCTAATTCCTCCCCAAATGCTAGCTAGAGCCAGGCTAGATACAAATCTATTAATACCTCGTTTGGTTTTATTAATAATAATTGCTGTGCCACCAACTAAAATTAGTACGAACAAACCTTGTAGCGGGGGACTGTTAATTGCTTGACCAATAGCTTGATTTTGCATCAAAGTTGCGATGGCATTGGCGTGAATTTCCACCCCTGACATCTTGTCTAGACTATTGCCGGCAGCTATGGGATGATAATCGTTGTTCAACTTGTCTGTTGAGCCAATTAGGACAATCTTGTCTTGGAAAACTTTGCCCTGCTCTAAATAAGTATTCCAGTTTTCTGGGTCGAGTACGTACCACAAAGGAATTGTCTCAAATGTCCCCGCCATCCCCCAAAAATTGATGCGATCGCCCTTTGGTCGGGGATAATTTATTTGTGCAGCCAATAGCACCGCTTCATCAAATGAGGGCATTTTCACGGCTAGGGAATCGTATTTAGCTAATAACTTAGAATACTCACCAGCTAATCTGTGTACTTTGCCATCTACCTCAAGAGGGAAATTAACTGAACCAATAGAAACTGAGCCGACGCGGAAAATTTCTTGAGGCGGACTCAGTTGCATGAAAATTCCTTGGTGTGTCTGGAAATTTTCGTAGAGTGCTGCTAAGGTGACTTTGCTGCCGTATTGTTGCAATGCTGCTTGTAGTTGGCGATCGTCATCCACACCGTAACTACTTGGTGTATCAAAAACTATATCTAATGCTACAGAACGCGCACCAGCCTTGATCAACTTTTCAATGATCTGGGCATATGCAGTTCGTTTAAAAGGAAATGATTTTAGTGGTTCTAGGTAGGCGTAGCGTTTTGGATCTGTTTTATAGTACTGTTCGGGGATTGATATCGACTGATCATCGATCGCTAATATTACTATATCTTTCGGAGGCACAATTGACCCGCGCAGTTGAAAAAATGCAGACAGCGCTTGATTTTCCATCAATTGCACCATACCCAAACCAGAAGCACTCAGCAGTGCTGCACCTATTGCTGAAGCACCTGCAAGCAAATGAGCTAGGCGAACCATTAGTGTGAAAAAGCTTGTTGATGTTGTCAGAGTGACTTTTGTCGGTTTACTTGAGCCTATATTGGCAGCAGAAACATGTTTTTTAGTTAAGGTAGGTGTAGGTTCTTCTGCCATATCGTGTTAATAATTGGTTTACGTACAACTTTATTTATTCATGTCCCTTTTTACTACAACCCCGTTGCAATTAAACTTAAATGAGAATCTTATACATTTGTAATGTATCTTCTATTTCTGACCAAACTTGGGTTAGCAAACCTCGATATAGCAGACTTTCAACCCAGTTACTGCCTAAGTTATTCTCTGACTAAGATCAAAGCAGAGATGATTCTACAGACCTGAGGCGGAAATTATCTAACTTAGTACAGCGTTGCCACGAGATTCTATTCTACTTTAGCCCACAGGTGCGCCTCAAAGAACTAGTCTAGCAAGAGCCTCCTATTAAGCAACGCTTGCCTGTTATACAACACTGTCATTTCCATTGGGCTTGTACTTTTGTTGACTGTAAAACTTATAGATGGTGATCAATCTTTATCCTACCCCAAGACCTATGATTTACCTCTTTAGGAGTAAACTTAACGGTTATATAGCTAAGAATGCTGTTGCCGAGTCAAGTTTATTGGTAGATTTTGATCACGGGGTGTCTCTTATAGTATTAGGAGTGAAAAGGTGAGACACCCAACAGCTTATGTCCTACCTTTAGGCAAATTTTCTGCTTTGAAAGAGGTAAGATAAAAGCTATACATGAGAAGTCCGTTTAGGTATATTAGCAAAATTATCATTTGAGAGTTGCTATAATCTATTGTTCCATCTAAATTCATTTCTATTTATTAGGTGTATTTTTCTATGGGTTCTCCAATGAATCGTCTGTCTATTTTTGTAGACGGAAACAATATGTTCTATGCTCAACAAAAAAATGGCTGGTTTTTTGATCCTCGGCGAGTCTTAGAATATTTCAAACACGAGCAATCAGACACCACTTTAATTAATGCTTTCTGGTACACTGGCTTAAAAGACCCACAAGATCAACGAGGTTTTAGAGATGCTCTCATCAGTCTGGGATATACAGTCAGAACTAAAATCCTCAAAGAATATTATGATGATTCATCCGGAAGGTATTCGCAAAAAGCCAATTTAGATATAGAAATTGTTGTAGATATGTTTAATACCGTAGACCAATATGATCGAGTAGTTTTATTCAGCGGCGATGGAGATTTTGAAAGAGCTATCGAACTTTTACGTTCAAAAAATACTCATATTACAGTAGTATCAACAGAAGGCATGATCGCTAGAGAATTGCGTAATGCTACGGATAGATATATAGATTTGAACGATATTAGAGACCGAATAGAAAAAGTAGAAGGTTGATCGCCTTAACAATTATTTACAAAATGTTAAGAATAAAAAAATAAGGTTCTAGGTATTTTAAGCAAAAAGTTAAAACTAAACAACGAGCCAAAATGAAAAATCAAGCAGAGCGAATCATCATTTTTGATACTACACTCCGAGATGGAGAACAATGTCCAGGAGCAACACTGAATATAGACGAAAAGCTGGCGATCGCCAAGCAGCTAGCCAGGTTAGGTGTAGATATAATTGAAGCCGGTTTTGCCTTTGCCAGTCCGGGAGATTTTGAAGCCATCAGCAAGATAGCAGAAGCCGTAGGTACAGAAGATGGCCCTGTAATTTGTAGTTTGGCAAGAGCGAGGCATGATGATATAAAAACAGCAGCAGCAGCCATTAAAGGGGCTGTTCATGGTAGAATTCATACATTTATTGCCACTTCTGATATTCATCTGAAGTACAAACTGAAAAAGACAAAATCAGAAGTACTAGCGATCGCCGAAGAAATGGTAGCTTATGCTAAAAGTTTCACCGATGACGTGGAATTTTCGCCCGAAGATGCTGGACGTTCTGACCCAGAATTTCTGTATCAAGTGTTAGAGCGAGCGATCGCTGCTGGGGCAACAACAGTTAATATTCCTGATACAGTTGGTTACACTACACCTAGTGAATTTGGGGCAATTATTAAAGGCATTAAAGATCATGTCCCTAACATTGACCAAGCAATTATTTCGGTTCACGGACATAATGATTTAGGTTTAGCAGTTGCTAACTTCTTGGAAGCTGTAAAAAATGGCGCACGTCAATTAGAATGTACCATCAATGGTATTGGTGAACGAGCAGGAAATGCCGCCTTAGAAGAATTAGTGATGGCTTTGCATGTGCGGCGGCAATATTTCAATCCTTTCTTAGGAAGACCAGCAGATTCTGAACAACCATTAACGAATATTGACACCCGTCAAATTTACAAAACCTCGCGCTTGGTTTCTAATTTGACCGGAATGCTAGTGCAACCAAATAAAGCAATCGTAGGGGCGAATGCCTTTGCACATGAGTCTGGTATTCACCAAGATGGGGTGTTAAAAAACAAGCTTACCTACGAAATTATGGATGCCCAATTGATTGGCTTGACAGACAATCAAATCGTTTTGGGTAAACATTCAGGCAGAAATGCTTTCCGTACCCGTTTGAAAGAATTGGGCTTTGAACTGTCAGAAACAGAATTAAACAAAGCATTTGTGAGGTTTAAAGAAGTAGCTGACAAAAAGAAAGAAATTTCTGATTGGGATTTGTCAGCAATTGTTAACGATGAAATCCAACAAGCCCCCGAATTGTTCCGCGTAGAGTTGGTGCAAGTGTCCTGTGGTAGCAACGCCAAACCCACCGCCACAGTTACACTCCGCACACCAGAAGGTGAAGAATTAACCGATGCAGCAATTGGTACTGGGCCAGTAGACGCAGTTTATAAAGCAATGAATCGTGTGGTCAACGTACCAAACCAGTTGATTGAATTTTCAGTACAGTCTGTAACAGCAGGGATTGATGCCATTGGGGAAGTAACAATCCGTTTACGACACGGTTCGAGAGTATTTTCCGGTCATGCAGCGAACACAGATATCATAGTTGCTTCCGCGCAAGCTTATGTTAATGCGCTTAATAGATTGTATGCATATCTGCAAACTTCAGAAAAGCAAGAGCAAGTGACCGCAGAGAAATTCTAAGGAGTTAGGAGTTAGGAGCAGGGGTGCAGGGGTGCAGGGGTGCAGGGGTGCAGGGGTGCAGGGGTGCAGGGGTGCAGGGGTGCAGGGGTGCAGGGGTGCAGGGGAAGATGAGGAAGGTGGGGGAGTAAGCAAGTAATTATTATTCTCCCCCATCTCCCCATCCCCTCATCCCCCTCATCCCCCTCATCTCCCCATCCCCCTCATCCCCCTCATCCCCCTCATCCCCCTCATCCCCCTCATCCCCCCATCTCCCCATCCCCTATTCCTTATTACTAACTGCGATCGCTATGGGAATTTGTATCACAAACTCTGTTCCTTGACCCAAGGTAGAGAAACACTGCAAGCTACCACTGTGGATGTCTGTAATAATCTGATGACAAATAGCTAATCCTAGCCCCGTACCTTTGCCCTCGGCTTTGGTGGTGAAAAAAGCATCAAATAATCGCGCCCTTACTTCTTCAGGGATACCAGGCCCGTTGTCAGCAATCTTGACAGTGGCATAATTATCATCTGCACTGGTAGTAATAGTAATTCTATTAGGATTAGTCTCAATTTCTGCAAAAGTCTTGCCATTGTTAGACTCTT
Organism: Nostoc sp. UHCC 0702; assembly: GCA_017164015.1. Lineage (GTDB taxonomy): Bacteria > Cyanobacteriota > Cyanobacteriia > Cyanobacteriales > Nostocaceae > Amazonocrinis. The sequence goes on along the minus strand of CP071065.1, from coordinate 101,850 downwards.
CCAGAGCATCAATGGCATTGGCCAGCAAATTCATAAATACTTGGTTGAGTTGTCCTACATAGCATTTAACCAAAGGTAATTTACCATACTGCTTCACAACCTTGATGGCAGGGCGGCGTGACTCGGCTTTGAGACGATGTTGCAAAATCATCAAGGTTGTGTCAATTCCCTCATGAATATCAACTGCCTTTTTGTTATTTGTATCCATTCGTGAGAAATTTCGCAACGACTGCATGATTTCTTGAATGCGGTCAGTGCCAAATTTCATAGAATAAATCATTTTCGGCAAATCCTCAACCAAGTAATCTAAATCAATAACCTCAAGTTCCTCTTTAATTTCCACACAGGGATTAGGGCACTGTTTGCGGTAGAGGTTGAGCAAGTAAATTAAGTCTTGAACGTACTGGTAAGCGTAGGATAAATTGCCAGAAATGAATGTTACAGGATTATTGATTTCATGAGCAATACCAGCGACTAATTGTCCTAATGAAGAAATTTTTTCACTTTGAATTAATTGGGCTTGAGTTTGTTTTAATTCTTTCAAAGTTTCTTCCAGTTGACGGGCTTGTTCAAGTTGCAGCTGCTTTTCTATCTGTTGGCGCTCAGCAATTTCATGTTCTAAATTGAGTAATGCAACTGTTCTGTCAGTGGTTTTTTTCTCCAGCGAAATCAACAGTGCGAATCCCAGAATGGCAAAGGTAAAACTAGCAATAGTGCTAGCCAGCCCGGAAGCGTCAAGAATCCAACCTGATGGCATCTGTGCTACTTTTGTGAGATGGAAACTAGTAGCTGCCATACCTATATAATGCATTGTAGGTATTGCCGTTCCCATGATGATGGCACTACCTATTTTCTGTCGTCTACTAGCAATGGTGGTGCCATCAGGCAAATGAAATGCCAGCCACAGCGCTGCTAATGATACAACAAAAGCGATCGCTACAGAAAGCGCTACTAACCAATAGTTGTAGTGAATCTCAGCTGCTAATCGCATCGCAGCCATGCCAGTATAATGCATTGTGGTAATGCCAAAACCCATTAACAGACTGCCACCCAGCAGATTGAATCTGCTCATAACTTCCTGACTGACAAAAAACAAGGCACATGCTGATGCCAAAATTGCCGCCAGTATGGATAAAAGTACAGTCAAGACATCGTATTGCACAGGAATCGGTAGGCAAAACGCCAGCATTCCCACGAAATGCATTGACCAAATCCCTGTACCCATAGCGATCGCGCCGGCAATTAACCAGCCGATCCGCACATAGCCATTAGACATGCGGACTTGTCCAACCAAATCAAGAGCTGTATAAGCAGCAAGAAGAGCGATCGCAACTGAAAGCACTAACAAACGAATATCGTAGATGCCAGTAATAGGTGTATCCATATAATTGGCGACAATTGTTATTGCAACTGAATGTGTTAAAAACAACTGACAACCTTAGCCGAGTTCCTGTGACAGCAAGGACAGAGAATAAGCCTAATCTTGAAAATTCCCATTCAATACCTTTTGGTTCAAAGGGTCAGTTAGAGGGGGAAACGTAAAAGGTTAAAGGCTAAAGTCAGGAAAAAGCCTAAACAGCAACGGGTTGATCTGGTTGACATTTAATTATCTCTGACTACTATAAGACTTCTATTTGATTTTTGAAAAAAACCAGTAGGGGCAGATTCACCCATATCATCATAATTTATTGTAGAACTTACGCAACTGGCACACTAAATAAAGGTTAGGGTTGTCAAAACTCCAGGGTCAATAGTCCAAAAAAGCTAAATTATTTGACTATTGACTATTGACTATTGACTATTGACTGCCTCAACTAAAAATTTATGACAATGCGCGTAAGCCCTGTATTGATCATATTTTTAAACCTGCCCTAGCAGTCTTCGTTCTTTCCTGTTCCCTGTTCAAAGTTTTCTGTTCCCTCTCTACGCAAGTAATTTCAAAAATCAAACCGCATTACTATATCAAATAATCGCACCATAGCAACAACTGATAACATTACTGAACCAGTCGCTTAATAGTAAAGGATATATTCAAAATCACGCGCATTTCCTAATCTTAATGAATCATCAAATTACCAAAAATTGGCTTGAAGTCCGTGCGGCCTTCCAACAAATCTGGGGTTATAAAGATTTTCGTTCGCCACAGGGAGAAATTATTAGCACTTTATTAGCACAAAAAGATGCATTGATCATCATGCCCACAGGTGGGGGTAAATCGATTTGCTTTCAACTTCCGGCACTATTACAAACAGGATTAACTTTAGTAGTTTCGCCCTTGGTAGCGCTGATGGAAAACCAAGTACAGGAATTACTCCAGCACCACCAAAAAGCTGCGCTTCTGCATAGTGAATTGCCTTCATTCCAACGCCGGACAACGCTACAAGCTTTGGAACGTCAACAGCTAAGATTGCTGTACTTGTCGCCAGAAACTTTACTCAGTGCGCCAGTGTGGGAAAGATTGTCTCACCCGCAATTGCAAATTAACGCTTTGATTTTAGACGAAGCCCATTGTTTAGTACAGTGGGGAGAGACATTTCGGCCAGCTTATCGCAGATTAGGGGCAGTCAGACCTGCATTGCTGAAATTAAAACCTCCAGGAACAAAAATCAGCTTAGCAGCTTTTACTGCCACCGCTGACCCCTTAGCCCAAAAAATCATTCAAACAGTATTACAATTACAGCAACCAGAGTTTTTTCGCCTTAATCCTTATCGTCCTAATTTATATCCTAGTGTCCGCATTGCTTGGACACCAAGAGGTAGAAAACAACAATTATTAAAATTTATTCAAAATAGACCACAACAAGCGGGGTTAATTTACGTTCGTACTAGAAGAGATAGCGAAAATCTAGCTGCATGGTTAGTACAAAAAGGTTATGCCACAGCTAGTTATCATGCAGGACTGGGTGCAACAGAACGCCGTGCAGTGGAAGCTAGTTGGTTAGGTGGTAAAATACCCTTTGTAGTCTGTACTTGTGCTTTTGGCATGGGGATAAATAAACCTGATGTACGTTGGGTAATTCACTTTCATGCACCGCATTTACTATCTGAATATGTGCAAGAAATTGGACGGGCTGGACGAGATGGCAAACCAGCCGAAGCACTGACTTTAGTCAGTGAACCTACGGGGTGGTTAGATCCAGAAGACAAGCTTAGACAGCAGTTTTTTGAGAATCAAATCAAATCGCAACAGCAAACAGCACAGCAACTCATCAAAAAACTGCCGCAACAGGGAGAAGTAAATGCTGTAACGCGACAATTTCCCGATGCTGCCACTGCCCTTGCTTTACTCCACAGCAGCGGTCAGCTAAAATGGACTGACCCTTTTCATTACATCATTGAACAAAAAGCAAAAAATCAGCCAACAACGCAATTACAAGCTGCTAAACAAATGAATCAATACTTAGCTACCAAGCAGTGCCGTTGGCAGTTTTTATTAAACGCCTTTGGTTTTGAGAAAGAAGCTGCTAACTGGCGTTGTGGACATTGTGATAATTGCCCTTAAGAGTTCTGTTGAGTAACGTAGGGTAAGCTTTGCCCACCAAAACCTGAATATGGTGGGCTTTACACTTCACGTTTCATAAAAAGGTTGAAGCTTCAAGTCAAAAGGCTGAAGCTTCGAGTCAAAAGATTGAAGCTTCGAGACAAAAGGTTAAAGCTTTGAGACAAAAGGTTGAAGCTTCGAGACAAAAGGTTGAAGCTTCGAGACAAAAGGTTGAACCTTCAAGTCAAAAGGTTGAACCTTCAAGTCAAAAGGTTGAACCTTCAAGTCAAAAGGTTGAACCTTCAAGGATAAACTAAAATCAGGTTCCTCACATCTTGCACCCCTTTAATTCAAATTGCGGCAAGACAAACTAATCTTGACTACACAAGCTACAAAACTTTGATTTTTCGTTAGTCCGCCTAGGCGGAAAAAGTTTGTTTAGCTGCGACTTCCAGTCATTCAGGCTGAGTGCAAGATTAATGGTTCATGAATTTAGCCTTTAATCTTTATCCTTCATCTTTTTATATGTCATCTACACAAGCCCCCTCTCTACCACCCTTGATTCCCCGCCAAATCCTATTTGGAAACCCTGAAAAGACCAGTCCAAAACTTTCACCTGATGGTAAGTACTTGGCTTATATTGCCCCTGATGAAAAAAATGTCTTGCAGGTGTGGTTGCAAACTGTGGGACAAGAAGACCACCAGATACTAACTGCGGACAAAAAACGGGGTATCCGCACTTTCTTGTGGACTTATAACGCTGACCAGTTGCTTTACATGCAAGATGCCGATGGTGATGAAAACTTTCACTTCTACTTGGTGAATATTCACTCCAAGATTGTGCGTGACTTAACGCCATTCCCAGGTGTGAAAGCACAACTTGTGGGACTGGAACCTAAAGATCCAGACCAAGTGCTGATAGAGTTGAATTTGAACAATCCCCAAAAGTTTGACGTTTATCGCATCAACCTGAAAAACGGTGCGGTGGAGTTCGATACCGAAAATCCGGGTAATATTTCCAGTTGGACAGCTAACGCCGAGTTACAGGTACTTGCAGCCACAGCTAATACACCTGATGGTGGTTATGATTTGTTATTGCGGGAAACCACAGATAAACATTGGGAAGTTCTCCGCCACTGGGGCCCAGAGGAGGAAGGATCTTCCGTCAGCTTCTCGGCTGATCATAAAACACTTTATATTAAAGGCAATCACGATGCTAACGCCCAACGTCTATTAGCTGTTGACCTAGACACCCATCAAGAGACTGTCATCGCCGAAGACCAGCAGTATGATGTGGTGGGGGTAATTATTCAGCCATTGACACGAGTTATGCAAGCGGTTTCTTTCTACAAAGACAAACAACAATGGCAGGTAATCGACAATAGCATAGCAGCTGACTTTGAAGAAATAGCCAAAGTACGTCCTGGAGAGTTTTCTCTAATTAGCCGTGATTTGTCAGATAAAACTTGGCTAGTAGCTTACAAAACTGATGATGGCCCAGTTTATTACTATGCCTACCACCGAGAGTCCAAAACTAGTACTTTCCTGTTTAGTAACCAACCCAAACTCGAAGCATTGCAATTAGCATCAATGCAGCCGATTTCCTACGAAGCGCGGGATGGTTTAACTATTCATGCTTACCTGACAACGCCACCAGGAATACCAGCCGAGAATTTGCCAACAGTATTGCTAGTTCATGGCGGCCCTTGGACGCGAGATACTTGGGGTTTTTCTCCCTCAGCACAATGGCTGGCTAACCGTGGTTACGCTGTTCTGCAAGTGAACTATCGCGGTTCTACTGGCTACGGTAAAGCTTTTCTCAACGCTGGTAATCGTGAATGGGCTGCTAAAATGCACGATGATTTAATCGACGGTGTAAATTGGTTAGTGCAACAAGGTATTTCCGACCCACAAAAGATTGCCATTATGGGCGGTTCTTATGGTGGTTATGCGACTCTAGTGGGATTAACTTTTACACCAGAAGTTTTTGCTGCTGGTGTGGATATTGTCGGGCCTAGTAGCTTAATTACCTTACTAAAAAACAAACCACCTTATTGGGAACCGATCAAAGCCACCCTTGATTATCGCGTTGGTAACTGGGAGACAGAAGAAGAATTTCTCAAATCGCGATCGCCTTTATTTTTTGCTGACCGCATTCAAAAACCTTTACTTATTGGTCAAGGTGCTAATGATCAGCGAGTTAAACAAGCAGAAAGCGACCAAATTGTAGAAGCTTTGCGCCAGGCTAATTTACCAGTGCAATATATAGTTTACTCTGATGAAGGACATGGCTTTGTCAGACCAGAAAATCGCTTACACTTTTTTGCGATCGCTGAAGAGTTTCTCGCCCAATACTTAGGCGGTAGATTTGAACCTCTAGAAAATATCTCTGGTCATTCAGGTGTAGTTAAATAATCAAAGACTTATACCCAAGTGCTGAGTGCTGAGTCCTGAATATTTGGAATGTTTTCCCAGTCCCCAGTCCCCAGTCCCCAGTCCCCAGTCCCCAGTCCCCAGTCCCCAGTCCCCAGTCCCCAATCCCCAGTACCTAGTACCCAGTCCCCAGTCCCTAGTCCCCAGTTAAAATTGGAATTTGAATAATAAACTCTGCACCTTCACCTTCTGAAGATAAACACTTTAAAGTCCCACCATGAGCTTCTGTGATAATTTGATAACTAATACTCAGTCCTAAGCCTGTGCCTTTACCCTCAGCTTTGGTAGTAAAAAATGCATCAAATAATCTTTGTCGTACTTCTTCATTCATCCCTAAACCATTATCAGCAATACTAATAGTCGCTTGGTGATCTGTAGCGTAAGTGCGAATTGTGATGATATTGGGATTTTTTTCAATTTCACTAAATGTTTTACCAGTGTTTGACTCTTCCAATGCATCAATAGCATTGGAAAGCAGATTCATAAACACTTGATTGAGTTGGCCTGGATAACACTCTATTAAAGGTAGTTTTTCATAGTCTTTTACTACCTTAATTTCTGGTCGCTCTGCTTTTGCTTTCAGGCGATGGGATAGTATCATCAGAGTAGTATCAATGCCCTCACAAATATTAACAGCTTTTTTCTCATTCCCGTCTACCCGCGAGAAGTTCCGTAATGATTGCATGATATCTTTGATCCGAATAGTACCAAGTTTCATCGAATTAATCATTTTGGGCAAGTCTGAGAGTAGGTATTCCAAATCAATATTTTCGGCATCTTCCACAATTTCAGGTACGGGGTCAGGATAGTACTGAGTATACAATTGCAGGTGATTAATTAAGTCTTCGATATACTGACTGGCGTGGGACAAATTACCGTTGATAAAGCCAACTGGGTTATTGACCTCATGGGCGACACCTGCAACTAATTGTCCTAAAGAGGATATTTTCTCAGTGTGGACAAGTTGGGCTTGGGTTTGTTGGAGTTTGGAAAGTGCTTGTTGCAACTCTTGAGATTTCTCTTGTTCCCAGGCGTAGAGACGGGCATTTTTAATAGCGATCGCAGCTTGTGAGGCTAGTATTGTAATTAGTTCTAAACGTGTGGGAGTGAATGCATCGGTTATCAGATTATTTTCTAAGTAGAAAATGCCGATAAAACTACGCTGATAAATTAGGGGAACACAGAGAATTGATTTACATTGATGTTGATTAATGTAAGGATCATTTTTAGAAATGGGGTCAATGGTTGCATTTCCAATCACTAAAGCTTGCTGAGTTCTGGCAACATAATTTATCAGTTTGATGGGAATATCTTGACTTTCATCTACAGATATTGATTGTTGCACAATATCCATTACTTGTTCATTAGTATCAATTGCTTCGATCAATAATTGGTTGTCTTTTTCTAAAATCAAACCACCTTTTTGGGCACCTGCATTTTCTAGAACAACATGTAGGAGAGTGCGAGGTAAACTTTCCAAAATGATATTATTACTAATTGCTGAGGAAGCTTTAATCACCGTAGCCAAGTCGAGAATATTGCTATTGTTAGCTATAGTTCCTTTTGATTTACTAATAGTGGGGTTAATAGTACTGGTCAAAATAGAGTTGATGGTATCAGTTTCTATTTCTGGTAATGGAGTGCGGTTAGTTAATTCGGGGAAAGTTTTTTCTAAATGTTTTACTTTAGCGATCGCTCCCCATTTAATATAGCTGTAGTAAGCTTCTGTCATGTAGACTTTAGCAATTTTTGGCTTGCCTAAACCAGAATAAAATAAAGCAGCACATTCGTTGGCAAGCGCTTCTTCTTGAATATAACTATTTTCAGCAGCACCAGCAATAGCACGGTCATAATAATCCATTGCGTGATATTGTTGACCAAAAATACGATATTTTTCTGCTTCTACTAAATCATACTTATGTTGATAATTTCTTGGAGCGTAGTGCGCCGAAACTTGCAATTTTTCTTGGTTTGCTTGTACTTTAGCTAGTATCTCTTGCTGTTGCGTACTATCAGAATCAAAATACACAGCTAGCCGTGCCAGAGAATCATAAAAATAGAACAGAGGTACAAAAATACTTCCTTTTCCTCCGTCTAAATACTTCTCTAGTTGCTCTGCATTTACCACGGCTTGAGTATATTCCCTAAACAAAAAATAGAGCAGGAGTTTGTAAGTATAAAAGAAGCACAATCCCAGTATTTCATTTGCTTCTAAAAGCAGTGGTAGCATGGTTACTTCATCATAAACACCAACTAAACTACATGGATCTTTAGCTTTGCCTTGCAAATTTAAAACTACCTGTAGACAGTTTTTGTGATAACTTAGAACTACTGCTTGCTTAAATTCAGAAAAAGTATTGCTAATGGCTAACATTTCCCGCTCTAAAGAAGCTAGCTCTTGACCAGCAAAAAAAGCATATTGATATTGATACATTGCTGACCAACCAGCATATTCTAAGTCTCCATTCTCCAATCCATTAGCAAAAGCTTTCCGTAACAATGGCAAAATATCAACAATATGCTCTTTTATATGTTTGATAAATACACCTACAGCAAAAAATGTTCTGGCTTTCATATCAGAAACATTTAGCTGTTCCACAAGGCTTAACGCTAATTTTCCAAATTCATAACCCGTTTCAATATCTCCTAGAGTTCCGTGTAAAATCAGCCCGTAACTTGCATAAGCAAAAGTTGAAAAGGGTGCATTTCCATATTCAATCGATAGCTTTACTTGGGAAAAAATTGTTGGTGCATATAGTGGAGGTGCAGCAATAAAAGTTGGAGCTGTTAGAGATGATAGTATCCGCATAGCCGCCAGTTTGCGGACATCAGTCATTAAAGGCAGGTTAATTAAATCTGATACATTCAAGCCATGTTGTAGATAGGCAGTGGTTTCCGGCAAAGCTTGCTGGACATCTTCAACAGTAGCTAATTCTGATAGTTTAATATCTAATAATTCCAGCACACTCAGTCCTACCTTGATGCCTTCAATTAATTTGCCTTGGGCTATCCGGGTTTGGATTATGACTTCATATACTTTCACTTTATCCACAATTGTTTTTGCCTGTTGTAGAACAATATTTGTCCATTGTTCCATCATATAAAAGTTAGTAGTTAGATAGGCGGCTTCTACTGCTGATTCATACAGTGCAAGTGTCAAATCATACTGGGTTTCCCAACTTTGGGAAGATAAAAGCTCTAACCCAATATTCAAATATTTGAATGCTCCTTCGTAAGCTGCTGCTGCTTTAGCCTTACGTCCTGCTATGAAATTAAGTTTGGCTAATTCATCCTTTTCTAATTGTTGGGTAAATGTATCAATCCCGATATTTAATTGATTAACAATATCAAAAATATTAGACTCTATTTCTGCTATAGGAATATTTTTCAGTAACAATTGACCAATTTTCAGATGAGTTTTTTTCTTGTCTTGATCTGCAAGTAACGAATAACATGCCTGCTGTACTCGGTCATGCAGGAATCGGTACATTACTTTGGAATCATCGAAGCCCAAGGCTTTTAACTCTTGAACGGCAAACAATAACGGCACTTTATAATTATTGTTGAGGGGTAATATTAATCCTTGTTCTAAAGCAGGTTCTAAAGCTTCAGCAGTCATTAGCAAACTTTGTTCACTCACAATTGTCAATACATCTAAGCTAAAACGCGCACCAACACAAGCTGCTAGAATTAATACCATCTGTGTTGCTTCTGGCAGTTTTTGGATATTTGTTGCGATTAACTCAACTACACTTTTATCCACAGTTGCAGTAGCTTGAATGTCTGGAATATTCCATTGCCATTGCCCGGTGATAAAATCAAATACCAGTAGCTGTTCCTGATGTAGTGTTTTTAATAGTTGAGTTAAAAAAAATGGATTTCCTTGAGTTTTATTAAAAATTAAACTCGCTAATTCTTGTATTGCAGCAAAATTGTCTGTTTCTACAAAAGTATCTAAAAGAATCTGTTGTACATGAGCTATACTTAGCGGACGCAGTATAATATTATCAATTTTTGTTCCTGCTTTTTTGATATCTTCTAATGTCTGAATTAACGGATGTGCTGCACTAACTTCATTATCTCGATATGCTCCAATTAGCAGCAGGTATTTACTTTCTAAATTTGTCATCAATACTTGCAGTAAATTTAATGATGCAGAGTCTGCCCACTGCAAGTCATCTAAAAATAATACCAAAGGGTGTTCTTTTTGGCAGAAAACTTGAATAAATTTTTGAAAAACTCGATTAAAGCGGTTTTGGGCTTCTGTTGCACCTAATTGTGACACTTCTGGCTGTTTACCAATTATCAGTTCCACCTCTGGAATGACATTAATCACAACTTGTCCATTAGCACCTAAAGCCGCTTCTAGTTTCTCTTTCCATGTTTGCAGTTGTTGGGCACTTTCCGTAAGTAATTGCCGCATGAGGAACTGAAAAGCTTGTATAATGGAAGCGTAAGGAACACTCCGCCCCATTTGGTCAAATTTGCCGCTAATGAAGTAACCTCTTTGGCGAACAACGGGTTTATGTACTTCGTTGACTAAAGAAGATTTTCCGATACCGGAGTAACCTGATACCAACATCAATTCACTTCCACCGTGGCTAATGCGGTCAAATGCTGCCAACAAGGTTGACACTTCTCGCTCACGTCCGTATAGTTTTTGAGGAATTAGAAGTTGAGCTACGCGGTCTTTTTGTCCTGGGATAAATTGAATTATCTGGCCTGTGTTCTCTAATTGAGTCAGACAAAATTGTAAATCGGCTAACAGTCCGGCTGCGCTTTGATATCGTTCTTCTGCATTTTTCGCCATTAATTTGCTGACAATTGCAGCGACTGGTGCAGGTACTTCCGGGTTTAATTTCTGAATTGACGTTGCTTCTTTGGCAATATGACAGTGAACTAATTCTATTGGTTCGGTACCTTCATAAGGTAATCTACCCGTTAACATTTCGTAGAAAGTCACACCTAACGAGTAAAAATCAGTACGGTAATCTACTATTCGGTTCATTCTCCCGGTTTGTTCCGGAGATATATACGCCAGCGTCCCTTCTAGTTGATTTAGGTTTGCCAAAAAAGGTGTTTCTTTACTCAGACGCGAGGCGATACTGAAGTCAATTAACTTGACTTCAAAAGTTTGGGGATTAATGATGATATTGCTAGGTTTGATGTCTTTATGGATGATGTGGTGAGTATGCAGTGATATTAGCGATCGCGCTATTTGTATAGCAATATTAAGAAATGTTTGCAGAGGTAATATATAATTTTCCTTCTCTAGCATTGTTTTGAGACTAATACCCCCAATATCTTGGGCTACTAAAACTAGGCGATTTTCGTGAACTTCCTGCCTCAAAACTTTGACTACACCATTCAAGTGCAGATTTTCTGTAATAGAATACTCGTGTTTGAGGCGAGTAATTTGCTCTAAGGTCGGGTATTCTGCTTTCAGGACTTTGAGGATAACTTTTTCTTGTTCGGCTTGTGATTCTCCCCGGTAAACAATGGTATTTACCCCTTCATGAATGACTTCGCTGATGTTGTAACCAGGTATCTTCAAAGTAGATAGCATAACTTGACCTCGCACTGTATGTTCGTCCTTTACCTATTAGAGTTCCCGCACAAGAGGTAAAAATAGAAACTTATTTACTGAAAATATGTAAAAAATTCTCAATTATTTCTCAGTCAAGGGCGACATTTACCCAAGTATTACTTAGAACTAGCCTGAAGATTCCTCAGGGAATATACTTAAGTAATAGAATTACGACATATAGCAATCCTAGATTTGTTCAGATCCCCGACTTCTCAAAGAAGTCGGGGATCTTGTTTCTCACGAATGATTTAGGACTGCTATATTACATGGCAAGAAAAGCCTCAGACTAAAAGTCTTACATCAGTTGCAAAGCCAACAACACTTGCGGTATCCGTGGAAAGCCTGCAAGTACAAAGTATCTCTCCAACATACTGGCTGTGCTAAACAGGCGTAGACCATTAGGCAATTGCTCAGTTTGATCACTACAAACGCCCTTTCCAACAGCACTTGAGCTACCAGCAATACCACAGACTGACGCTAATAATAGCCGAAACCGATATTTTTATGTACCAGCAATTCATGAATTACTGGCAGTAGCACGTAATTTTGTGTCAGTATTATTGTGGTACTAATGATTTTTGTGTCACATTAAAACTTAACATTTAGACAGCTTGAAGTTATTGTTGTGGTATCTATGACTTCAAAAGCACGTTCAGGCTGTAACTTCCAATATGAGGCTATGTTATTCCTCAATCCTAATATTTACCTGTTTTACTTGCCTGGGTTTTTACCCAAATCCTGCAAGTAGCAACACATTTACAGAACTTGCACAAGCAAGTTCTACAATACCTGCCAAGCAAGCTGTTCTGAGACTCGGTAGCCAAGGGTCAGATGTGCAGCGCTTACAAACCCAATTGAAAGAGTTAGGATACTATAACAGCTTGGCAAATGGACGGTACAGACGAAGTACGCAAATTGCTGTAGCTCAATTTCAGAAAGCAAAAGGTTTAAAAAGAATAGATGGTGTAGCAGATGTGGCGACTAGATCACATCTGCAAGCAGCTTTAGCAGTAAAAACTCAGTTTAGTGTCTCTCCTGTCGTCGCCTCTTTAACTCCAACTCCCGAACCCACTGCCAAACCCCAGGAAAACCAAATAGATTTTATTTGGTGGTCACTATTTGGCTTGGGAGTTTTAGGAAGCATTGGGGCAATTCTTTTTCTGATGAGATGGTTTCGTCAGTCAAAACAAACGCAATATGCCAACAATTCGCAACTGAAACCTTTGAGTTCACCTGAAAAAGCCTTAGCTACGCCATCATTACCAGAGTTGGACACCACAGCAAATACTCAGGAAAATCCCTCATCTGAGACTGTTCCGCAAACTGCTATTGCATCAATCCCCACGGCAGTATTGCCACCAGACAAAACTTCTCGTCTGCCAAAAGTCAATATCATTGACGAATTGATCAAGGACTTACGCAGTAACGACCCGACAAAGCGGCGCAAGGCTATTTGGGATTTGGGTCAACAGGGAGACTCAGGGGCAATTCAGCCACTAGTAGATTTGATGATGGATGCAGATTCTCAAGAACGCAGCTTAATTTTGGCAGCTTTGGCAGAAATTAGTACCCGCACGCTTAAACCTATGAACCGTGCTTTAGCAATCTCGATGCAAGATGAAAGTCCACAGGTGCGGCAAAATGCTATCCGTGATCTGACTCGCGTTTATGACATGATGAATCAAATGAGCCAAATGTTAAGCCACGCCTTGGAAGATTCTGATGCACAAGTGCAGTCAACAGCAAGGTATGCTCTGACTCAGATGAATAAAATGCGTAGCTTACCAGCTCAACAAAGTTTACCGGAAGACAGTCATACAGATTCGCAAGAGTAAGAAGGCTGGGGGGCTGGGGAGATAGGAAGGGGACAAAAATAAGGGACTTCCAAGTACAAAAATATCCCACTGTTCACAGTCATCAGGAGCCAGTGCGTTGGGGAGCCACTCCCGTGGTGAGGCTTTCCCATGCCCAGCCCAAACCCTTAATTTCTCGTTTCCCATGCGTAAGTCTTAATAGTATTTATATACTACTGAACTGATACTATCACTAAATTTTACTTGCATTAATAGATAAACTCCTATTTAATTTAATACAAGTCTAGTTTCAGAAAGGGAGCAAGGGTTGATGACTACCAAATCATCTAAAAAGTTACCTCTATCACCTAGTACGAAAAAAAGCTGGTGTCAAATATTAACAACGCTCTTAATAACCTTTTCCATTATTGGCGGCATAGCTTTGCTGGAGAATGAACAGAAAAAAGACAAGTGTAAATATAACATGAATATATGTAAAATTATTCGTCTGACTTCAAATTTTAAGTTATCAGAACAACTTCAAAATATTGGTGTGCTTTCCGCAGCGATTTTATTTTTCTGGGATACTTTTGATAGAAAAAAACAGTTAGAACGTCAAGCTTGGCAGTTAATAGATGGCGCTCAAGGTTCAGAAACAAGTGGCGCACGAAAACAAGCAATTGAGGACTTATATAAAGAACGTGCTGATATTACAGGACTTGATGCAGATGGCGCAGACTTAAGAGGAATCAACTTAAGTGGCGCTGATTTAACAGGAGCCAGCTTTAAAAATGCCATTTTAGAAGAAGCTAATTTTGAAAGGGCTATTCTTACAGAAGCTAATTTTGAGGGAGCAAATTTACAAGGAGCCAATTTGAGAGGTGCTATTTTAATTGACGCTTATCTTACAGGTGCAGATTTAAGGACTAAAAGAGATAAAAATGATGAAACAAAAGACATTGCAACAAAACTACAAGGTGCAAACTTGCGTTCGGCTAAATTAAATTCTGCAAAATTACGCAGAACTGAATTTGGTAAGTTTGACGGAAACAACACTGATTTAAGTTCTGCCTATTTTAGAAAAGCAAATATTGCTGATGTAGAATTTAAAAATGTAAATATCGATCAAGCTTTTTTTGGTGGTGCTAAAACAGGAAATGATGAATTGGATATAAACATTATTCAGCAAGCTAATAATTACGAAAAGGCATACTATTCAAAGAGCTTTGTGGATAAGCATCCAACACAAAAATTACAATTAGATGACAAGTACAAAGAACCACCAGAATTAGATATATCCTTATTGAATAATAAAGACAATATTGCTTCGCTAAGTGTGATAGAATTATTGAATTTATTAAAATATATTCATATTGAATATACAGAAAATAAAAATGAAAATTTTGATGATAATTTCATTAATACAATAATAAGTCTTGAAAATAGATTAAAGCGTTTAGATTCCTGGGGGAATTCTGCTAAACAAAAAGCGTCGTCAACAGAGAAGATATTAGACGATGCGGACAAGGAATATCGAGAAATTACTGAAAGATGGCAACAGATAGACAGTAAATATGAAGATACTGATACAGAGTAACAATAATTAATAAGGATAACAGCAACAATATATAATTTATTATGTGAGATAGTTTTAATACTTATATTTTACATATATTTATTAAAATTTTATACCTATTAAACTCTTTTAATACATATTTTTTGATTAATGAACGAACTTCACAACAATGTTTTTGACTACATCCTTGTTTAAGATAATTTTCCAATTTATCCATATCTTTCCGAACCTCTAAACATTCATTTTTAATATTTTTGGCTAATTCTTCCCATTCATTCGCTAACTTTTCTAGATAGTCAGCCCTATCTATCAATGTCTTCCTATCTTTTAAAAATTGCTTTCGGTCTTGGTGACGCTCTTGAGCTTCATCTTTTTTACCTTCACTGTCTAATTTTAGAGCTTCTTTCGAATATTTCTCAGCTTTGTTTTGTCCCTCATCTGCCTTTTTTCTATGCTTAATTGCTTGCTCTCTAAAATTTTTAACCTGTTCTTCTAATTCCTTTACAATAGCTGGATAATTATTTGTCATCTCTTTAATATCATAAAAAAATTTTTTCAGAATAATTGTATTTTTTGAACCATATAAAGTCACTTCCACAAACTAGGAAGGAAATAAGTTTTATGTGAAGAATGCAATAATTAACTTATTTTTTACTTATGTCCAAATAAAAAACCTGCTAGAAAGTAGGAAGTGCAGGGAAGTTGGTGAAATCCTTCGCGGAATGTGACGGGTTGGGTAGGTGGGATATAAAGCTCTAAGTTCTATCTGAACTTGGGGCTTTTGCTTTTGTGCTGAGTTTTCATCGAGCAAAAACTTGTTATCTGTGTTACACGCATTTGCGTAAACAAGATTTCAGGTTGCAACTCATGCTACAAAAGAAGACACAACAGCAATGCCTTGAACTTTTAGAAAAAATTCGTTGGGATGGAGTACCAAAATGTCCCTATTGCGGTTCTACTAATTCCACCAACATCAAGAAAGAAAACAGATACCATTGTAATTACTGTTTTAATTCTTACAGTGTGACTGTGAATACGTTGTTTCACAAAACCCATGTAGATTTATCTAAGTGGTTTACTGCTATTGACTTAGTTCTCAAGTCTCAAAAAAATATTACTGTTCTGGAGCTAGCTGCTAAAATTAAAGTCAATAAAAATACAGCATCTTATATGATTACCCGTATTTATAAAGCGATGTCTGAGGAACCAGAGTTACTTCAGAAACTCATAGAGGGTGTTTGAAAAGTCGGGTATGTTGTAAAAAAACTCTCTCAGTACTAGCGTCTACTGAGAGAGCGACATGAGTAAAGCTTACCCCTGGCGTCGGGTTTCCCGACAGCCTTTGCACCTGGCGTTCATCAGTTATCAGTTATCAGTTAACAACTTCAACCAGGATAATTTAACGTGAGTTCGATGAACCTCTCCCCAACCCCTCTCCGACGCGGAGAGGGGCTTTTACATCTTTGGTAAAGAACAAAAATCAAGCTTTTTATATCATGTCCGGTTGAACAATTGTCATTGCGAACGAAGTGAACCAATGACATAAGATAACTAATTTACCGGACATGATATTAAGCCTCTGACGCCACTTGCTACAACGGGGGGGAACCCCCGCAACGCAGTGGCTCCTCCTTGCAGGGGAGAGGAATGGAAGCGGGGTTTTTTAAATTCGTCGAACTCACGTTAATTTATTTGTTGGAGTTCCCCTAGCTTCTTGTACTAGAAATATTTCAATTGGATTTGAATATCGGTGTTGGGGCCAGCGATTAAAAAAGCTGCATCATTAAACTTGGGAGGACTAGTGGTAACTTCTGGGTTTCTGGAAAATCCAAAGCCTTCGGTGGGTATACCTATATCATTACGATTTAGCTTTAGATCATTATTTTCATCGTGGATGACGGCGACGGCGTAATTACCTGCTTTCAAGTTGCCAAAGCTAACTTTCACAGACCTTTCGCTAATCTTGGTACACTGTCTTTGGATGACGCGATCGCGGTTATTGGGAAATCCTTGGCTGCTAGCAAATATACTGGTACAAACTTGTCCTTTTTGATTTTTGAACCCATCAATCTCTACTGTGAGGTTGCTGTTTGAACTTGCTTTGGCGCTGAATGGCCATCCCAACCCCATCACTACAAGCAGCAGCACGCTAACTCGAAATCCCTTGATCATAAAATTTCCACTACACAAAACAAATTTTGCCAAAATTCACTTTTTATTTGAATCTCAGCTTCAAATTGATGGTGACGCGATTAAAGCTAAGCTGTTCCAGATAAGAGTTGCATATTTAATTGTGTTGACGGATAACTGATAACCGATGACAGTCATCAGTTATCGGTCAATGAGCTTTACGAGTGATTATGCAATGAATATGTGTTTTAGCTGAGATAAATATTTACTCTACTTTTGAGCAGCACTTACAGCAGTGGGTTCACCGAGAATTTTGGCGAATCGTTCTAAATAAAAGTTAGCAGGGTTTTCCACTGCCCGCACTGACTCGCGTAAGCGCACAGCATTCCACCATTGCTGCAAGCGGGGGGTTTCTGCTGGTAGGGTGAAATTACGGTACTGTTCCAAAAGAGGCAATCGTTCAAACCAAGGATAGAAGCTGATATCCACTAAGCTCAACCTATCTCCGAACCAGTACGGCCCATTACCCGACAGTTTGCCTAATCCTTCTTGTTCAATGTACAACAGCGATTCTAAAAACTCTCGTCGCCCCTGTTCTTGTTCAGTGCTATCTTTACCACGGAGGAATTTGCTAAACGCAGGTACAAAGCGAGTGTTGGCGTAATCTATCCAAATCCGAGCGATCGCTTTACCCCCCGGAGTACTCGGCAATAGGGGCGGTTCTGTGAAGACTTCATCGAGATATTCATTGATAATTGCAGACTCATAAATCTCAATATCCCCATGTTTGATCGCGGGAACTTTGCCATAGCGTGAAATTTCCGTGTACCCATCCGGTTTGTTCTGTAAGTCAATTTCAAAAGAAGTAAACTCAATTCCTTTTTCCAACAATACAACACGGGTTCTTTGAGAAAAAGTAGAGGCTTTGGCAAAGTAAAGGTGTACGGTACTCATGCAATTATTTCCTCGTCAGTATTGTGATGCAGACTGTTTTAAATTGCACTGTTGTCTGTTAGTGCAAGTTAAATAATACGATTTATCGGTCGTGTTACCGTATAATAACTTGGGAGTATTTCATAGTCTTGCCTAAAATACAAGTCTTAAACAAATTACTTGACTGTTAATAGTCATTAGTCTTTATGCAAATACAAACTGTTGGTATCTTGAGTCCTGGCGACATGGGAGGAGCGATCGCTGCTGTGCTGAACCAAAACGGTTTGAGGACAGTAGCGGCATTAGATGACCGTAGCCAAAGGACGCAGCAATTGGCTAGAGCGGCAAAAATTGAGGATGTGGGTTCCCTCAACCGCCTTGTCAGTGAAGCAGATTTAATACTTTCGGTTCTGGTACCTTCAACTGCTACCCAAGCAGCAAAGCAGGTGGCTGAGGCTATACAGCAAGTTGGCAAAAGTATTTTATATGCAGACTGTAATGCGATCGCACCCGACAAGGCCAGAACAATTGAGCCAATCATCGAGACAGCAGGGGGACAATTTGTCGATGCCTCAATTATTGGGCCGCCGCCACGAGTACCCAACCGCACCCGCATCTACACATCGGGAAAACAAGCAAACAAACTCGCACAACTGCGCGATTATGGTTTAGATATTCGTGTGATTGGCGATGAAATTGGTCAAGCTTCCGGTCTGAAGATGTGCTATGCTGCTTTGACCAAAGGGCTGACTGCGATCGCCACAGAATTATTAATCGCTGCCCATCGACTAGATTTAGCTGAAGTGCTGTGGCAAGAATTATCTAGCAGCCAAAAAGAATTACTTGATATTCTGACTCGTTCCATACCCTCAATGACACCGAAAGCCCACCGCTGGGTGGGTGAAATGGAAGAGATCGCGGCTACCTTTGGTGCTGTTGGTCTGACAGAACGCACCTTTGAGGGTGCAGCAGATATTTACCGTTTTGTCAAGGATACTTCGTTAGGTAAAGAGACTCCAGAACAAAGGAATCGCGATCGTCAACTCGCCGATATTATTGCTATCCTTTCCCAAGAGAATCTTTAAAAAATTCAACTCTCAATAATCTACCTGCTAAACACCTGATTTCTAGAGAAAAATCTCAGCAAACCAGCGGTTCCCACACCCCAACCATCGTTAACTAATAAGGCTGTTACGATTCCTACAAGCTTCCAGCTAAAGAGCGAATAATCAGCTTGTGAGGCGAGCGATGAAGCTATTTGGTCAAGAAGTCGCCCCTAATGTGCAACTATTGCAACAATCAAAGGTACTCCTAGAACCAGTTTTATCTTAAAATGTCTTTCCTGAGTTTGGCTGACAAAGCAAAAATTTCTATCTTCATCAACCATACAAACTATTGATAACCATAATTTAAGGCAACGAGGAGACTAAACTTTGGCGCGATCGCAAGTACAACCTTTGGCTTTGTCAGATTCCCAGAAAATGTTGGTTTTACTGGGTGTAGGACTTGGGATATTCATGTCCACCCTGGATGTAGGCATCATCAATGTAGCTTTGCCCACATTAGTCAAAGCTTTTAACACCAGCTTCCCCACAGCTCAATGGGCGGCATTGAGTTACCTGTTAGTTAGTTCTGGTTTAGTCTTAGCAGCAAGTCGCTTGGGGGATATGTGGGGTAAGAAATCCCTCTACCAAATGGGAGTAGCTGTGTTTACTTTCAGTTCTTTATTGTGTGGTTTAGCACCCAGTATTGAATGGTTAATTGGCTTTCGCGCGCTTCAGGGATTAGGTGCTGTGTTCATCTCTGGGTTAGGGCTGGCGATCGTTACAGAAGTTTTTCCGACTGCCCAAAGAGGTCGAGCTGTTGGCATCATCGGTAGTCTAGTGTCACTAGGGATTGCTTTTGGCCCTTCCGTTGGCGGACTACTCTTAGCTTGGTTAGGCTGGCACACTATATTCCTAATTAATGTACCCATAGGTATCATCGCTAGTTTTCTTGTAGCTAAGGTAGTACCACCTTCTGCACCCACTGGCGGCAAACAGAAATTTGACCCGTTCGGAGCCATATTGGCTACACTCACTCTTGGCAGTTTTGGGTTAGGTATGACTTTAGGACAAAGCCAAGGTTTTAGTAGTATCAATGCCTTGGTGTTATTATGCATTGCCACTCTCAGCTTTTTGACTTTTCTAGTAGTAGAAGGAATGCTGGAATTTCCACTTCTAGATCTGAAGTTATTTCGCAATCTGCAAATGAGTATGGGATTGCTCAGTGGTTGGTTAACCTTCATCGTCATTAGTGGTGCGCTACTTGTCACTCCCTTCTTTCTAGAACAAGTCAAGCAATATCCCACATCAAAAGTAGGACTGTTATTAGCAGTATCACCTGTAGTGAGTGGGTTAATAGCTCCTCTGGCTGGCATACTTTCAGACCGCTTTGGCGCTCAACGCATCAGTTTAATGGGGTTGGGGTTGATGATTGGCGGTTGTTTGGCAATTAGCACCTTTGATGCTCAACTGACTGAGTTGGGCTATATCACACGCTATTTTATTTACGGCATTGGACTGGGTTTATTTCAAGCACCCAACAACAGCGCTGTCATGGGTACTGCATCGAGGGAACGTTTAGGAATTGCATCCGGGTTACTCTCTTTGTCACGCACCTCTGGTTCGACTGTAGGAGTGCCATTGATGGGGGCGGTATTCGGCGGATTAATTGCTAGTGTAGCAGCAGGTAAGGATGTTGCTGTGGCTCCTGCTGAGGCGATCGTTGTGGGGTTTCAAGGAACTTTCCGCCTAGCGGCGCTTATTTTGTGTGGCGCAGCGCTTGCATCGGTCTTTAGGTTACGCAGGGGAGGGGGGGGAGCGGGGGAGCGGGGGAGCAGGGGAGCGGGGGAGCAGGGGAGCGGGGGAGCAGGGGAGCAGGGGAGCAGGGGAGCGGGGGAGCAGGGGAATAGCAACTGACAACTGACGATTTACGCCGACCTACTTAACTAAGGAGATATATAGTCAGATGACGAGTAAATTAGAGGGAAAAGTAGCAATTGTCACGGGAGCTTCATCGGGTATTGGTGAAGCTACAGCGATCGCTTTAGCAGCAGAAAAAGCAAATGTGGTGCTGGCTGCTAGGCGTGGCGATCGTCTCAATGCATTGGCTGAACAGATTGCGGCTAGTGGTGGTAAGGCATTGCCCGTTGTCACTGATGTGACGGACGAAAATCAAGTTAAGAATTTGATACAAAAGGCAAAAGCAGAATTGGGTCGAATCGATATCCTGGTTAACAATGCAGGTATTGCTGTGCTTGGCACCATTGAAAGCGGCAATAGTTCAGACTGGCGGCGATCGTTCGATATCAATGTCCTGGGATTGCTTTATGCCACCCACGCTGTTTTGCCTGTTTTCAAAGAGCAAAAATCGGGACATATAGTTAATATTTCCTCAGTGGCTGGTCGGACGGCGCGAGCAGGTATAGGCGTGTACAATGCTACAAAATGGGGTGTAAATGCTTTGTCTGAAGCATTGCGTCAAGAAGTCCACAAAGATAACATCCGTGTAACTATTATTGAACCAGGTTTGGTGGATACGGAAATTAACGACCATATTACCGACCCCATCACCAAACAACGTTTTGAAGAACGACGCAATTCAATCATACCTCTGCAAAGTGAAGACGTTGCCGCAGCCATTGTTTACGCCGTTACCCAACCCCAGCGAGTTAATGTCAACGAAATCCTGATCCGACCAACTGACCAAGACAATTAAAAATGGTAATCCTGATCAAGGGGTAATATCATGTTCGATTAAAAACTTATAAGATCTCTAGGTTGGGTAACCCTGACTGTGCAAGTAGCTACCCAACCTACATCGAGAGATTTTATTATAAGTAATCACCCGAACTTAATATTACTTAGCTGTATTTCAAGTTGTATCATAAAATAAACTACTGTAAATCGGTCGATAATTAGTAGTTAATATTAGACTACAATTGGCATAGTCATATATAGAAGACATCTACAACCGTTGTTTTCTGAGCTTTGCTATCAAAAATAGGTGTTGAACTAAGCCTCAACAGACAACCTTATGTGTACGAGTATTGAGTCCAAATTCTTAACAGCCAAAAGGGCATGACCTATGAGCTTCAATAGTCAAGTTATAGATAAACCGACTTCTCAAGATTTGCCATACGTAGAGGCCAACCTCAATTACTTAGTCCCGATGGCGGAAAAACCTGTCAACTATACTTATGAACCACCATCAGGTACTCCCCGCTCCAATACTGCCTATGAAACACACAAACTGCCAATCTACAATGGTCGTTCTATAAGGGAGGATATCTTACTAGATCGAGAAGGATTCGCATTTACCGAGCATCATACCAATGTCCGCAACTTTTATGACGAAGACGAAGTACGTCAGGTTTACTACCCAGAAGCAGAGCAATTATTAAAAGAGGTTACAGGTGGAACTAAAGTAGTGATATTCGATCACACTCTGCGTAATGCTGAGTTAAGCAAGCCAGGTGAAAATAAAATTAGGGAACCTGGCAAACGCGTACACAATGACTTTACTGCTAAATCCGGGTATACACGGGCGCGCTGGGAGTTGGCAGCAAGAGGGATAGATAATGATGAGATTGACGTACTGTTACAACAACGATTTGCCATCATTAATGTTTGGCGGGGAATTGCTGATACAATTCAAGAGTCGCCATTAGCATTGAGTGATGCCAGAAGTATTGCACCACAAGACCTTGTAGCGGGTGATTTAGTGTACCGCGATCGCATCGGTGAAACTTACGCAATCACATACAATCCAGAACATAAATGGTATTACTTTCCGCAAATGCAGCGCAACGAAGTAATATTTATCAAATGTTTCGACTCCGCAGAAGATGGACGTGCGCGCTTTTCCGCCCACTCAGCATTTGACGATCCAACCAGCCCTGTAGATGCTCCTGCAAGACAAAGTATTGAGTTGCGAACATTCGTTTTTTATCCTGCGTAGTAGCCTGTCAAAAAGATTTTGATAGGCGGGTAAGGGGAAAAGGGGAAAAGTTTAAGATTCTTTTCCTTTGCCCTTTCCCCTTGTCCGGTGGATAGTGAAGGTCGTCCCCACCGGCGATCGCAGAGTTGGTCAGTTTCACATTGAATTAGAGGGTCAAGTTGCCATAGTTTTAGGTTTGCCTTTAGGCTTGCTGCTGGTAATGAACTTATACCCGTTTTTTAGAGATTAGCTGTGTAGGCAAAAGTAGCATTTAGTGCAGCAGCAATTTGTGTAAAAACTTCACCTGCAAAAGAAGTGCGATCTATTGCAATGGGATTTCCACTATCACCACCGTTACAAATTCGGGGGTCAATGGGAATTTGTCCCAGCAGAGGCGCTTGTAATTCTGCGGCCAGTTGTTCACCGCCACCACTGCCAAAAATCGGTGTGCGGGAACCACAATCACCGCAGATTAAATAACTCATATTTTCAATGATGCCAAGCACAGGCACACCCACTTGGCGAAACATATAGATATTACGTCGTACATCTGCGATCGCTACTTGCTGAGGAGTTGTTACCAGAATTACTCCACAAATTGGGCTTTCTTGGATAATTGTGATTTGAGCATCACCTGTACCGGGAGGTAAATCTATTAATAAATAATCTAATTCGCCCCATTCTACATCTTGCAAAAATTGCGTGATAATTTTATGCAACACAGGGCCTCGCCATGCCAAAGGACGATTTGCTTCTGCAAGTAAACCGACTGACATAATTTTTATTCCTTGAACTTCTAGAGGTAAAAACTTATCACCTGTGGGAGTATTAATCACTTGAATTTCAGCTTGTCCTAAACCTAACATTTGGGGAACATTAGGGCCATAAACATCAGCATCTAATAACCCAATTTTTGCACCTTGTAATCTTAAAGCTGCGGCTATATTCACGGCTGTTGTTGATTTACCCACGCCACCTTTACCACTAGAAACTGCTAAAGTTGTTCTCACACCAGGAATTGTACAAATTTGAATATAGTTTTTTTTACACCAAGATAAAGATGATAATACAGATTGAATTTCTGCCTTTAATTGATGTTGATGGGAACCAATATATAAACGCAAGTAAACATACTGATCCACTATACGGAGATTTCGCACCATTCCCAAACTAACGATGTCATTTTTTAAGGTAGGTTCAATAACCTGTTTGAGGAGTTGGACTACTTCTTGCTGACGCAGATCATTAACTTCTGAGTGTTGAAAGGAGGAATCGTGGTTAGACATGATTAATAAGTTTTAAGGGTTGACAAAGTAGTAAAGGGGAGATAAGCAATCCAGGCATCAGATAAAATAAGGTTATCTACTGACAATGATGTTTGCTATGACAGAACTTCTTCAACAGGTTTTTGCAGAAATAGAAAAACTTTCCCCAGAACAGCAAGATGCGATCGCGACTCGTCTGATGGCTGAGTTGAAACATGAACAGGCTTGGACTAATCGTTTTGACTCAACAACGGATAAACAGTGGGATAGTTTAGCTGAAATGGTACGCAAAGACATAGTTAATGGGGACACCACTCCATTAGATGAAGTCTTCCCAAACTGAGTAATTAATGCAATCAAGCGTCACCAACACATTTCGGCAGCGTCTTAGTCTACTCCCTAGGTCTGTGCAAGAACAAGCTACAAAAGCCTATGCACTCTGGCGAGAAGATCCTTACCATAATAGTCTGCAATTTAAACGAGTCAGTCAACGGCAACCGATTTATTCTGCTCGTGTGAGTCTTAATTATCGAGTTTTGGGACTGCTAGAAGCAGATAATCATATCTACTGGTTTTGGATTGGTACACATGATGAGTATGACGAGTTACTTCAGCGGTTGTAATTTTAGATACAGCTTTGGAATAATAAGTCCAATAGACCTCTTGCAAAAGTCGTTCTTTGCGATCTTTTCTTTGCGCCTTTGCGACGGCAGTCGCTTCAACGGGGGGAACCCCCGCAACGCGCTGCCTCGCCTTTGCGTGAGACAAAAAAATATTTATGCAAGAGGTCTAATAACATATAAGTCTGTATGGCTAGTTTTCACTTGTTCTATATAAATAACGGCGATCGCTCTGATTTAATTCCTCTCCAAAATTTCACTTACCCAGGTTTTATCGTCAGGCGATCGCTACAATTAAAGGATTGTGAACTTGATGCCAAAGTTCAGGCTGTTCTAAATACGGGTTGATTCCAGGAAATGGATTTACCATTGTACTTTCCCTCAGTTATTTACTGCTCCCTTGAAACTATTTTATCTTTTTGAATCTTCTGAATTGCTCGTTGCGCTTGGATAGACACTTCTTTATCGGGGTCATCTAAGGCTTGTTGCAGGGGATTTACAACATCAGGATGAGCTAAATTACCAAGTGCAATTACTGCTTCTTTACGTACATCTGCATATTCATCTGTTAATGCTTGAATTAATTTCGGCATGACTTGAATATCTGGAATTTTTTGCAAAACTTGTGCTACTGATTTCCGTACTTGCCAATGTTCATCATCTAAAGCTATTGCTAATGTTGAAATTGCTTGATAATTTTCATGAATAGCTAAAGATTTGGCTGCATTACGACGAACTTGCCAGTCACTATCATTTGTAAGTGCTTGAGAAAGTATTGTAATTACTTCTGTATCTTGTAAATGTCCTAAAGTTAAAGCAGCAGCACGACGGACACCAGCTTCTTGGTCAAAGATTAAATTCAAAGCTTGGGGACATTCTTCTATTTGATTGATATATCGCAGTGTAGTAACCGCTGCTTCTCTTAATTCAGGATTTTTTGAGTCTAAAAATGGTAAAATATCCGGTAAAGATTGAATATCATGTATTTTCCGTAAAAGCACTAAAATATTTAGTTGTACATTTATATCATGACTTTGCAGTTGTTCTAGTAAAAGTAACAATTCATCCTGTGTAACTAGTTCATTTAATGCTGATACAGCTTCAGCACGAATATCTGTATCTGCTGAACTGAGGCATTCAATTAAAGCAGGAATTGCAACAGGATCAGCAATTTCCCAAAGGGCATAAATCGCTATTTTTTGCACAGTAATGTGTTCATCTTGCAGAGCGACAATTAAAGCATCGATTGTTTCTTCATCGCCTAAATGTTGTAAAGTTTTGACGGCTACTAGACGGTCATTTATATCAGGCGATCGCAGCATTTCTAACCAATGCTTAATGTCATTATTCATTAATTTTTTCCACAGAGATATAAAGTCACATCAAAAGAATATTTAACGTAATAAAAAGGGAATTTGTACTGTAATTGCATTGGTGGGACATTCCTTTTCACAAGGTAGACAAAACCAACATTCATCATATTTCATATACGCTTTTCCCGTCTCTGGATTCTTAGCCAACACATCCAAGGGGCAAACTTCGATGCAAGCTGTGCATTTTTCTAAACATTTTGATTCATCAACGATAACAGGAACATCTATTCTTTGATTGATTAAAGCCATAAAAATACTCCATTATTTTGTCATTAAACTTTTAAGCGGTAAAACAAATGAGGTAAACCCGCGTAGCTCATCTCACGCTCGTATTGAAATCCTAACTTTTCCATAACTCTTTGTGAGGCTTGATTAGTTGTGAGAGTAAAACAAACAACCTGCGGCAAATTCAAGAGTTCAAAACCAATTTTCAAAATCTTCTCACCCATTTCTGTTGCTAAGCCTTTACTCCAAAATTTAGCCATCAGAGCATAAGCTAATTCTACCTCTTCATTACCTTCTACATGAGTATTCCGAAGACCAGCACGACCAACAAACCGATGATTAACTTTATCTCGAAACACCCATAATCCGAATCCATAACGCTGCCAATGATTCAAGTTATTTAGGATAAAAAGCCGTGTTTCTTCATCAGAACGAACACCACCTAAATTTGCCATAACTTGTGAATCTTGATGCATACGATAAAGTTCATTCAAATGTTGAAATTGTAGACGTTCAGCAAGCAGACGGGGAGTAGTAAATGTTTCTATTAACTGCATATACTTTGATTAAGCTAATTGTTTATAAAAAGTCAGCGACTGTTTTATATTCGTATAGCCAATTTTTTCATAAAACAAATGTGCCTCTTGACGTTTAATATTAGTACGTAACAGAACACCTTCACATCCAGCCTGATCAGCCCACTGTTCAATTTGCTGCATTAAAATACGTCCAATGCCACTACGACGATAATCTTTATCTACAACTAACCACAAAAGAATCGCTTGAGTTGGAATAACCATTAAATCACAAATATAAGCATGACCCAAACCAATCACATATTCATTTGCTAAAGTTGCAACATACACAATGTGAGAATTATTCTTTTGAATTTTAGCAAATCGCAGCTCTATTTGTTGGTTTGTTGCAGAATATCCCAGTTGTTCAGAAAGACTAGCAATTCGTTCTGCATCTTTAATCTCTGCCTTTCTAATTTTATATTGACTATCAATAGGGATTTTATTATCCATAGTTGAAATTAAAATTATTTATTAACCAGCCTTTAATGATCAAAGGTTGGTATTGTGTAGTATACAGCAAAAAATACTATGTTTGATGGGCATTTTATTTAATTGCCACATTGTAGACTTCTTGAGCTATATCTACTTTGATAAAATAAGAATCTACAGGACGCTTAAACAATACCATTTGCCCCAATTCATCTTTCTTTAAATTGACATGGCAAAACCACTCATCATCATTCTTTTCTGGATAATCTAAGCGGTAATGATAAAGACCCCAACGGCTCTCTTGGCGATATAATGATGCTCTGGCTGCCATTTCTGCACAGTCTAGAATAAAATGAACTTCTATACAGCGCATCAATTCATGGGGGTCACGAGCGCCCATTAAATCTAATGTTTGTTGATATTGCACAAAATGGTTTAAACCTATATCTATTTTGTTACCTGATTTTGGTGGTTGCAGATAATCATTAACTAAGCGTCTGAGTTTATATTCTACCTGGGTATGAGGTATACCATTGGGGCGAGTTAAAGGTGCATAAATTCTGGTTTTTTCAGCTTCTAAAAAAGCTGCTTCTGGTTCGACAAAATCTAAATTTTGGATATATTCAATGGCATGAGTTCCTGCTATGCGACCGAAAACAAATGCGCCAATCATATAGTTATGGGGAACACTAGCCATGTCTCCGGCTGCATATAAACCTGCGACAGTTGTTTGAGCATTTTCATTCACCCACACACCAGAGGCACTATGACCACTACATAAGCCAATTTCTGAAATGTGCATCTCTACGGCGTGAGTACGGTAATCTTCATTTCTGCCTTGATGAAAACGTTCTCTACTTGGTCGTTCATTCGCCCAAAGTATTGATTCAATTTCAGCAATTGTGTCTTCATCAAGATGGGTCATTTTCAACTGGACTGGCCCTTTACCAGAGTTTAATTCTTTCCAAATTTCCAGCATCATTTGACCACTCCAATAGTCACAACTAATGAAGCGATTTCCTTCGGCATTGGCAGTATGTGCGCCAAAAGGCCCGGCAACATAAGCGCAGGCTGGGCCATTATAATCTTTGATTAAAGGATTAATTTGAAAGCATTCAATATTGCTGAGTTCTGCGCCTGCATGATAAGCCATTGAATAGCCATCACCGGCATTGGTAGGATTTTCATAAGTGCCGTAGAGATAGCCAGAAGCAGGTAATCCTAATCTGCCACAAGCACCTGTACACAAGATGACTGCTTTGGCTTGAATGACAATATAATCGCCATTTCTAACATCAAATCCCACTGCACCAATTGCACGTCCGGCTTTGACCAACACACGGGTTGCCATGACGCGATTTGTAACTTTGACTTTGTGGCGTTTGACTTGGCGGGTAAGAATTGTTTTCAGGTCTTTACCTTCTGGCATGGGTAAGACATATTTACCCACACGATGCACTTGTTTTAAGTCATAGTTGCCTTGAGTATCTTTTTGAAATTTCACACCCCAGCTTTCTAATTCTTGGATGACTTCATAACCTAATTTGCCTGTTTGATATACAGCTTTTTGGTTGAGAATACCATCGTTAGCCAAGGTGATTTCGCGGACGTATTGTTCTGGTGTGGAATGTCCGGGAATGACTGCGGTATTCACGCCATCCATACCCATTGCGATCGCACCACTCCGTCGGATGTTAGCCTTTTCTAAAATCAGCACCTCTGCATCTGGATTTGCTTGTTTGGCTTTAATTCCAGCCATTGTTCCTGCTGTTCCGCCACCAATGACAAGCACATCGGTTTTGATCCACTGCGTATTGACATTCATATTCATATCCCTAAATTCAGAAATTATCCAAACTTCGCCTACTTTCTTTAACAGGACTTACGCAATTGGCACACTCAATAAAGGTTAGGATTGTCAACATGTCAAAAATCAAGCTTTTTTGGACTATTGACTCTTGACAGCCTCAACTAAAAATTTATGACAATCTGCGTAAATCCTATTTATTGCCTTTCCAAACGATTTCACTAACATTGATAGATTTCGGTACCAACTTAATTTTGTAGAAAGTATCGGCAATCTGTTGTTGTCCACGAATCACTTCCTCAGTTAGCGGTAGTACGCCATACTCGCGTCGTTTTTCTGCAACTTCCAGAATCCCAGCATCAATACCCAATTCTGGTGAGAGAAATTTAGCAACTTCTGTGGGATTATTTTGCGCCCAGGTGCTTCTTTTTTTCACTTCATCAAGAACTGTTTTCAAGGCATCAGAATACTTTTCCACAAAAGATTTAGCAGCCAGATAATAACCACGATTGGGTGCTAACCCAGTTGCATCAGTCAGAGTGCGTGCGCCTGTCGCAGCAACAGCAGCAGCTAAGTAAGGGTCCCAAATTGCCCAAGCATCAACATTATTACCCTCAAAAGCTGCACGAGCATCAGGAGGTTGGAGAAAAGCTGGTTTGATATCGTTGTAATTAACTCCCGCCTTTTCTAAGGCTTTTACCAATAGGTAGTTAGTATTTGAACCTTTCGCAACAGCAACTCGTTTACCTTTGAGGTCTGCAAGGCTTTGAATGGATGAATTTTTGGGCACGAGAATTGCCTCTGCTTTGGGACTCCAAGGATCGTAAGCAACATAAACCAAGGCAGTACCCGCAACTTGGGCAAAGATTGGCGGTGATTCCCCAGTGTAGCCAAAATCAATACTCCCAGCGTTCATTGCCTCTAACATTGGCGGCCCAGAAGGAAATTCTGCCCATGTCACTGAAGCGCCACTGGCTGCAAAAGCCTTCTCTAAATCTTTTTGTGTTCTCATGGTGTTGAGAATAGTTGCTGCTTTTTGATAGCCAATCCGAACCACAACACTTTGATTGGTAGAAGCTTGGTTTGCTGTCTGCGTTACCGCCGAGTTATTTGTGGTGCTAGGAGAACATGCAGAGATCACAAGACTCAAGCCTAATCCCAAGGTAAAGAATAAGGCAAATATCCAGATTCTAGATATCTGATAATTCTGAAGAAAGTTCTTGACAATCTTCATCAATCGATCTGGTAGATACTTAGTCAACATAAGTAGATTTACAACATAAGTAAATTCTATACTACGATAAATTGGGCAAACTACCGTATTTTAATGATAAATTATTGACGCCATGTTTGCAGTCCTTGCAAGTATGATTCGGTACTTTCAGAAAATAAATTATTCCGGTTGACTATTGACCATTGACCGTGTTTCTGTAAAAACCCCTTGCTTGCTTCCAGGGAATGTGTAATACTCTTAGTCTATATAAAGTACGGTAGTTCTATCGAGTTGCCGGAGTTTAGAAGGACAGGAATAATGCAGCTACTATGGTTCATCCCTACCCACGGCGACGGACGCTACCTTGGAACTGCGACAGGCGGACGGGCGGTCAGTTTTCCCTACTTGCGACAAATTGCACAGGCAGTGGATGACCTGGGCTATACAGGAGCATTACTACCTACAGGACGCTCTTGTGAAGATGCCTGGATTGTAGCATCAACCTTGGTACAACTCACTCGCCAGATGCGTTTTTTGGTGGCGATACGTCCCGGCTTGGTGTCGCCTGGGGTAGCAGCGCGGATGGCAGCAACTTTCGATCGCATCTCTGGTGGACGTTTGCTAATTAACGTAGTCACAGGCGGTGATCCTGTGGAGTTAGCGGGAGATGGCTTGCATCTGAGTCACGACCAGCGCTATGAATTAACAGATGAATTTTTGACGGTCTGGCGGGCGATCGCTAGTGGTCAAGTAGCCAATCTCAAGGGTAATTATCTTGATATTCAAGAGGGAAAACTGCTGTTTCCTCCGGTTCAGAAGCCATATCCACCTTTGTGGTTTGGCGGTTCCTCTGTTGTTGCTCAACAGATAGCTGCTAAACATGTAGATGTCTACTTGACTTGGGGTGAACCACCAGCACAAGTAGCCGAGAAGATTGCATCAGTTCGCAGACTAGCAGAGGCACAGGGGCGAACTTTGCGTTTTGGCATTCGCCTCCATGTAATTGTACGAGAAACTGAAAGTGAAGCTTGGGATGCAGCGAATCAATTGATTCGGTATGTA
The DNA here is from genome assembly GCA_017164015.1 of Nostoc sp. UHCC 0702. Lineage (GTDB taxonomy): Bacteria > Cyanobacteriota > Cyanobacteriia > Cyanobacteriales > Nostocaceae > Amazonocrinis. The sequence goes on along the minus strand of CP071065.1, from coordinate 70,365 downwards.
GATGAGCAAGCGATCGCACTTGCCCAAAACGCTTACGCCCGCATGGACTCAGAAGGACAACGCCGGATGAGCGAATTGCACAAAGGCGATCGTTCTGCTTTGGAGATTAGCCCAAACTTGTGGGCTGGCGTTGGTTTAGTCAGAGGCGGTGCAGGAACAGCGTTAGTAGGCGATCCCAAGACAGTGGCAACCAGAATGTTGGAATATGCAGATTTAGGTATTGAAACCTTTATCCTTTCTGGCTATCCTCACCTAGAAGAAGCCTATAGAGTAGCAGAACTTTTATTTCCCCATCTGCCCTTAGAGAATTTACCCACAGTCGAACAGCAACATGTCTTAAGTCCATTTGGCGAGATTGTTGCCAATGAAGAGTTTCCCAAGCAGCAGTCCAAACAAAAAGCTACACCCATATCTTAGTATGAGTGAGAAGGTGAGCCACTGACGAACCCCTTCGAGGTTGAAGAGAAAACAGAAAAATTAACAAATTTCCTGCCTTCCCCCTCCTCCTTCCCCTTCCCCTTTATTTGGAGTTTAATTGAATGACTCATATTCTAGCGATCGCTGGTAGTCCATCCCATCCCTCCAGAACCTACGGAATTTTGCAATATACTGCTAAGCTCTTAGAAGCAGAAGACTTACATGTAGACATTATTTCAGCCCGTGATTTGCCTGCTGAAGATTTGGTTTATGGACGATACGACAGCCCGGCATTAGAACAGCCAAAAGCTTTACTGGCAAAAGCGGATGGTGTAATTATTTCTACCCCTATCTACAAAGCTGCTTATACAGGCGTACTCAAAGCATTTTTAGACTTACTACCCCAGAAATCATTGGCAGGAAAAGTCGTACTACCAATTGCTACTGGTGGGACAATAGCTCATTTGTTAGCCATTGAATACTCTTTAAAACCTGTATTGTCTGAGTTAGGAGCGCGGCATATTCTACCTACTGTTTACGCTGTAGATAAACAACTGGAACGGCTACCTGATGGTAGCGTACAGCCAGATGAGGAAATTGACCAAAGACTCAAAGAAGTTCTCAAAGAATTTGTCCTAGCTGTGCAATCTTCTGCCACTGAATCTAAACAGTTGGCTCACAGCAATTAACTAATCAAGTTTGTACCTCCGTCTACTAGTAGCAGATGGGTAGAATTCACCCATCTGCTACTTTTCTTTTTTGTAATCATTAAGTTACGGACTGTAGCATAGACGCGAAATTCTTGCTAATGGGGGTTTGGCGCTGATGGTTTGGAGTTGTTGTTTTGATGCTCAAGTTCTAAAGCATTTAGCGATGACTGATAACTGTCATCAGTCATCAGTCATTAGTTATTAGGATTTGCGATCGCTATTAGTTTACCGCCTTTGGTCAATAAGAGCCGCTGTCCCCGCCACTCTATTGTTTTGCCAAGGAAGCCACAGCACCAAATGGCAAAGTTGATCAAATCGCTCAAAGGGATAATCCATAAAAATCTTTTGGCAATTGGGTCATGGAGAATTTTGACTCCAACTACCCAGCCCATTACTAACCGCATGAACCAGGTGATAACTAGCCCACTCCAGCCTAATATTGTACCTCCTGTAGGGATTAATAACAGCAAGCTTGTAACTGTTCCGTAAGTAAAAATTAGTGCCAGATAACCCCAAGGTCGAGAAACCCGGATGCAACGCGCCCAACGGATTTGTCGCCCAATGGCATCAGCTAGGGTGCTGGTAGCAAGATTATGTGTAACTACATAGTCAGAAAGGACAACTTTGTAACCTTCCTGGCTTGGTAAGTAACCGAGTTGGAAGTCGTCCGCTAAGTAATCAGCTACGGCTTTGAATCCGCCAATGGCTTCTAGTACTGCTTTGCGGATGACTATTGTGGAACCAAAAGCAAATTTTATACCCTCTAATTGATTGCTGACCAAAACACCTGCATGGAAATCAGTAGCAGTCTTGATGGCTTCTAAAGTAGTTACCCATCCTTGTGCTGAAGAACGATACAAGCAAGTGACAACACCAACACTTTCATCTTTAAGAGGTTGGATGACTGTTTGTAGATAGTCCTTACCAACATGAATATCACTATCAGCTATGAGTAAGATTTCATGTTTAGCCACAGCTACAGCATTGGCTAAATTACTCACCTTCAAGTTTGCCCCAATAACGCGATCGCTCACAACTAGGTGAATATCCACATTAGCAAACTGCTGGGTGATTTTTTCGACAACTTCTATGCTAGGGTCAAGGCGATCGCGCACCGCAAAGATAATTTGGTACTCTGGATAATCTTGCTGGCAAAATGAGGCGAGGTTGCTGTAAGCATCACTCTCTAATCCACAAATCGGCTTGAGGATGGTGATAGCCGGATGAAATTCGGGATCTTTAGCATAGGGGTGACGCAAAAAAGCGATCGCTGCATAAATCCCATAGCAGTAAAACAATACAGCCGATAAACATAAAATTAACAGTAACAGATTCGCGATCGCCATCTCAAAGAACAAATTTGTAAACTACTCTTGGCTATCTTCATCCAGTGCTTTCTGGATGGCGCGACGGCAATATTCAGGGGGATCATCCTTAGTTGACAGTTTTTCTTTCATCGCCTTGGTGATGCGAAGGTTAATCCTGTCCGTCAATGGTTCTTCTCTAGTTGATTTGATTGGGCGTAAATTTTCAGGAGTTCCCTTGGGGTTAGCCATTGTTAATAAGTATTAATAAAAATTGAATCTTTTGGTGTCATAAGATTAAAGTTTTTTTGGTGGGTACACCCCTGGAAAAGTTGTTACCCACCAACGTCCACTTTTACAAATGAACAATTCCATGTTGACACGATCGGAACTTGAAATCAAAACCATCCAAGAATTACGCGACTTGTGCCGCAGATATGGCGTCAAACCAACTGGTAACTCAGGATACAAAACTAGTTACATAGTAACTTTGATGGCGTTTCCTCAGATAGCTGTTTCCCAGTTCAAGCAAGGTAAGGGCTTACGAAACCTTGATTTTGCTGTGACTCAGGTAATTAGCACTGCAATCGATGAAATCAACTCACCTACTGATGAACAAGCAGCACTAATCAAGATCACGCTGGAAGGCAGAAAAATGAATTACCCTGACCGTTACGACCAAGAAAAACTGTTAGCATTGCACAAGGCTAAAATGCACCTAGAACAGGCTATGGCACTGTTAAGCCAATAAAGTATTTAGTGGGGTGTGGTACGGCATTAGCCTAACGTACCCCAATAGATATATATTAAATGAGCTTTTGAGAACAGACGGGCATTGTCGGGGGTATAGAGTCTAAAAGTGCTGATTTTACGTTGGTTGATACGTTCTTCTTGGGGGATGGTGGCGATCGCGATCGTTACGGGATTTCTCAGTGGTGGTAGTAGCGCTGGATTAATCGCTTTGATCAGTAGTGCTGCAACTCTCAGCAATACTTCATCCTTGACATCCATAGCTTGGGGTTTTTTGGGGTTAGTAATCATCGCACTGATTACCAGTATTATTTCGCAAGTGATGCTGATTCGCCTATCTCAGAATGCCATTTTGCAATTACGCATGGGCTTGAGTCAGCAAATACTTGCTTCTGAGTTAAGTCATCTGGAAAATTTGGGAAATTCTCGACTGTTGGCAACTTTAACAGAAGATGTGCAAGCAGTAGCCAATGCAGTGTATCTGATTCCTTTCCTCTGCATTGATTTGGCCATAGTGTTGGGTTGTTTGGTGTATATCACCTGGCTATCTTGGTTGGTACTGCTGCTACTTTGCTGTCTGATAGTGCTAGCAATAGGCAGTTGTCAATGGCTTTTGAACAGAGGTGGAAAACTGCTGGCCCTGGCGCGTGAAGATCAAGATGTCCTGTTTAAGCATTTTCGCACTATCACCGAAGGTATCAAGGAACTCAAGCTTAACTATCAACGCCGTCAATTTTTCTTGACAAAAAATCTCCAACCTACGGCTGTCAAATTCCGGCGTCACAATGTTGATGGTTTGACTTTGTTTGCCACAACTACTAGCTGGGGCAAACTTCTATTTTTTTTCGCCATCGGTTTTTTACTGTTTGCACTGCCTAAATTAATTATCATCAGTCCTCAAACTCTTTCTGGCTACATCTTAACTTTTACCTATTTGATGTTGCCGATGGATAATATTGTCAACAATCTTCCTCAAATCATTAGAGCGAATATTGCTTTACAAAAGATAGAATCCCTTGGTTTATCTTTAGCCAGTCGGGCTGAAGTAGCAACTGTTCCGCCTAATTTAAAATCTTCTTGGTACAGCTTAAAACTTCAGGGTGTAACTCACGTTTATTACACAGATAAAGAAGAAAACAGCTTTATCTTTGGCCCCATCGATTTAACTCTGTATCCTCAAGAAATAGTATTCATTGTTGGCGGTAATGGTAGCGGTAAATCTACTTTAGCTAAACTGATTACTGGACTTTATATTCCTGAAAATGGTGAAATTTTGTGGGATGGAGAGTTAATTAGGGAGCAAAATCGTGAATGGTATCGTCAGCATTTTTCGGTAGTGTTCTCTGATTTTTATTTATTTGAAGAACTTGTAGGTCTAGAAAATACTAGCTTGGATATTCAAGCCCAAAAATATCTCAAGCAACTCCAATTAGAGCATAAAGTCAAAGTTGAAAATGGTCAACTTTCTACTACTGCTCTTTCTCAAGGACAGCGTAAACGGCTAGCTTTGCTGACAGCATATTTAGAAGACCGGCCAATTTATCTGTTTGACGAATGGGCAGCCGACCAAGACCCAGTGTTTAAAGAAATATTCTACACTCAGTTGCTGAGCGAATTGAAAGAGCAGGGCAAAACAGTGCTAGTCATTAGCCACGACGATCGCTATTTTCATCTAGCAGACCGAATAGTCAAATTAGACTATGGCAAAGTGGAGTATGACAAGCACTGCCATTGAGAAAACTAAAAAGCGATCGCCATTTAATACAATAGATAGGCGATCGCTAAACTTTGTATAACTCAAAAAGCCAAAATCATCACCAACACTTGGTTTTATGATTTTGGCTTGCTTAGTTGCCTATTAGCCTTTAACTACAGGCATAGAGATTGTCAAAAACCTGCTGTCATAGCAAACCCTCAGATTCAGCAAATTTACGTAAGCGCGGTAGGCACTGACGCTGATAAAAACTGCTTAATGTGGGAATTGGTAGCCCAAATTCTTCAGACAGTTCTTTCCAGCTAACTTCCGGGGGTAGGCGTTTGAGAATTAATACCTGACAATTCACTTTCGGATGCCCTTTAATGTGAGTACTACGTAGTTCTCCATCTAAGTCTGTCTTTACCCATATCTCCAAGTTTTCCAGAATAGGAGGAGCTTGGGGAGCAGCTGGTAAGTTGTCTACAGGGTCGATGACTTCACTGTTTCCGCCCGATCCAAACTGACGAGTCTTAATAGGAACTGTTGTAGCTTGTTCTTTGTACTGGTTCAGGTAAAAGTCTTGTAATCTGCGTTTGAGGTAAGCATTTAACCAAGTGATCACACTGCCATAAGCAGGATCATAGGTTTGACCTGTCAATCCCTCACAAACGTTGCGGCAGAAATATAACCAAGTTTGTTGCAGTGCATCTTGATAGTAAGCAGTACTTTCCTTCCAAAGTTTACTGGAAGTCAAGCGTATTATTTGCGTGAGCAGCTTCTGACGCTGAGGGCTTCCAGGTGGATGTCCACAGGCTTGGGTAACTAAGCGGCGTAGCTGTTCATCGAATTCAACCATGTCAAACTCTTGGCGAAGAAAGCTAGAATACTTTAGTATTGCGTATAAAAATGTTTTAGAAAATTACCCTGTGTCGTGATAGTGTCTTTGTTTTTTATTCTCTCACCACAAAAAATCTGTCAATAGTAGTAGAGGCAGGGGATCGCGGATGGGGGGATGGGGGAGATGGGGGAGATGGGGGAGATGAGGAAGATGAGGAAGATGAGGAAGATGAGGAAGATGGGGGGACAAAAGGAATAATTCTTGACAACTGACAACTGACGATTGACAACTGACCACTAATATCATGTCCGTTTAAACACTTATGATATCTGTGGAGGTCGGTAATTGGGAACTTGTACTCTCGCAAGCCGAAGTATTGGGAATTGGTAATTGGTAATTGGTTTTGAGTATTACCTATTACCCATTACCCATTACCTATTACCTATTACCAAGCAAACCGACTAGATCGTAAGTAATTAGCCGAACTTGATATAACTCCCAACTCCCAACTTCTTAGAATCCCAGCCAGGAGAAGAAATTTTCCCACCAGGAGTTGGTCAAATTACCCACACTCAACTGCATTTTTTGGCGAATGTTCTGGATATTCCAGTTGGTTAGCCTAGCAAGAGTTTGCGCTTCAAGTTCAAAACGTTTGGGCAAAGACCGCTTGTATTCTCTGCCTAACTGACAGTTAAGTTCACCTGTAAAAGGATGTTGCAAAATATAACGTCCTTGGAAAGACTCGCGGTTGGAGGTTTGTTGAAATATTGGGTCTTCGGGGAATTTGTCACGGGTGTAGCGGATATGCAATCGTGTAATGAAGACATTACTAGTCCCAAACCGACGACGAAAGCCGGGAGGTACTGGCGCATCAGTGGTAGAATTATCATCCAGCCAAAACACGCCTGCTTGCTTGAGTTCCTCTTGGGTCAAGGGTTCGGCAGAACAGGGATCGCAACTACTCATGTCCCATGCATATTCCAAAAAAGCGACTTTCCTATCTTCTTTGACGTAAGAAGTTTGAAACATAGATTTGTAAAAGTCGCTAAATTCATCTTTAACAAACAGGGGAATGTTAGCGTTTGATGGGATTTTCACAGTCCGGTAGTTAGTGATTTCTGCTTGACCTTGAGGTGATAGGATATATACAATCAAATCCTGCTCTTTTGTAGCGTTAATCATGCCTAAACGAATTGGCAGCATGAACTTGGGTGACTGATAGAAAATTTGCAGTGGGCGGAGAAATTGATAGCCAGATTCCTCGAATTTATCTAGGTTGACTTTAGCAACAAAGAATTTCATTGAGGAGCGGATGTAGGGCTTAAGTAACTCTTTCGCCCCTCTAGGGATTTTGTAGCCATTGCGGTTGAGCCAAGTTTCCAGCCCACCAGATTCTTTAGCACTCAGAATTACAATATCGTATTCGCCAACATTAAAACGGGCCTCAACCGTCACACCCAAGCTAGCATCACCCCTCGCACTGGGTGCTGTACTGTTTAGTGCTTCTCTACTAGGTGCAGGTACTGGTCGGTTTAGCCAATCGTTATCGGCACAAGGGTCAGAGTCAAAATATTCGACCAATCGTGGCGCACTAAAAGCATCCAAACGTTCGATAATCTTAGGTTGGGCAATGCGGACTTGCTGTTTTTGCAGCACCGTCGGTACAGGGACTACCATTGCAAAATCTTTCACTTCTCCTTGAAAATCGTTTGCCATTGTTAAGACGGTGCGATCGCTATCTCGCGCAATCACCACCTGAGAAGCTTTGTTGTACAATTTAGCATCAGCTTTGGCTACATAAAATCCACAGAATGCCCAAGCTGTCGGCGCAAAGCACAGCACAGCTACCAATGCCACTAGTAATGGAATTATCAATTTCAAACGGTTCATTTTATACCTTCACTTTCAAGATAGGGACTGGGGATTGGGGACTGGGGATTGGGGACTGGGGACTGGGGATTGGGGACTGGGGACTGGGGATTGGGGATTGGGGACTGGGGATTGGGGATTGGGGACTGGAGATTAGGAGTTTGGAGTTTGGAGTTAGTAATCAGTTTTTATTTCTCCCTCATCCCCCCTGCTCCCCTGCTCCCCTGCTCCCCATCTCCTCTGCTCCCCATCTCCCCTGCTCCCCATCTCCCCTGCTCCCCTGCTCCCCATCTCCCCACCCCCTAACCAAGAAAATCGCGGGGCTGACCAGAGAACATCTAACAGGATGGTCAATGGTGCAAGGGCGAACAATGCCCAGAAAACTGCGGTGGAAATAAAGAAATAATTCCTCAGAATAAAAGTCAAGATGGCGATGCACACTGCCCAAATTACACGCGCAATTCGAGCGTTGGGAATTGACCGGGGATCGGTGATCATAAATAAGGCAAACAGCAGCAAAGAACCGCTCATCAACCGATGCCAGTAAACATCCCAAGTCCAACCCAGCCAAAGATTACGAATTGCTTCCAGCAAGGAGTATGCACCTAAAAAAGCTGCTGTGGTGTCCCAGCGACCAATCCGTTGCAAAATCATGCCACCAGTGCCAGCAAATAACAGCCCGTACCACCATTGTTCACCCCACTGTCCGGGAGAAACCCAAGCATCGGGCGCTAGCAATAAGGCAAAAATAATACCAAAATTAGCAGGATTGAAAAAATGCTTATCACCGACTTGGAAAAGAAATTTACTAGCGATCGCACTTGTTGCTGCTAAAGCCATTGTCGGCCAGTGGTCAGCTCGCAAAAGCAAGCTCAGTCCCAATGAGGTAATCAAAGCACTACGAAGATTCCTCATGTGTGCTGTGTCATTTGTCTTTTGTTCAGTACCAGTAACTAATGACCAATGACTAATCACAAATGACAGTATCCATTGTGTTGCTAAACAAGTGGCGATCGCTACACCAATCAACTCCGGTCGTAGCGTCCAGTCCCTTGTAGCAATTCCCAAGACTAGAAACAAGCCCAGAAACAGAATTTGATAATCTCGTATATCTTTAAGCAAAATTACCCCTTCATTCAGGGATTACCCGTAGATTTCTCATCAATCTAAACGAGTAAAAGCTCAAATCATATTGTCGTTACAGATTTTGTTACAAAATAGGGGAGCGGGGGGGCAGGGGAGCGGGGGAGCGGGGGAGCGGGGGAGCAGGGGAGCAGGGGAGCGGGGGAGCAGGTTTGAAGCTTTTATTTACAATAAAAATGGTGCAATTTGTAGGCGCGACAGCTTACAAGTAAGGTAAGTAATAATATTTACCTTACTTGTACGAGCTATTGATATTTATATGACTTCTACAAATACGCCACTGCGAGCAAACTCTTCCTCTTCAGGAGAAAAGTAGGGGTTTTTATCTACAATTTCAGGGTCAAAGCGGTAGGCTTCCTGAAGAAATTGCCCGTCGTTCACAGATGATTCCAACTCTTTGATATAAACTTCGGCTAGGGTACACGCCTCTTTGATACCTAACTCATCGCCTTTCTGCAAGAGCTTTTGCAGAGTTGCTCTGACTCCTGCCAACCGCGATGTCGGTTTAAGAATTCCATAGAGGCGGTATAATCGCTCGATGGAGATGCTGAGGTGTTTGAGCGCTTTGCTTCGTGCGAGTTCGGAGTCCAGACTGGGCCAATAGCGGGTAGTGTAAAAAGCTTTCTCATCTTTGTGATACCATTCCTCGGAGCGGGCAATGGATGAGGAAACGGTGTTATGTAGTTTCCAGAAAAATAAGCGTAAGGCGGGGCCATCTACAACTGTAGACAGCTTGGCCTCCATCGATACCTCAAAATTGTTCAGTTGCGGGTCGCGTCCCAGCAAAAGATACTCTACTGGGTACATATCGACCTCTTTGTTCTGCACCACATACATATTCAGGTGGTGACGGCAGTAAGGGCAGGGGTACATCGTGGCAAATAGTTTAAAGAAGTCTTGGAAAACTGCCACGAGCGCTTTTTGCTCTTTGTATGGCTTATTACATACGATTTCAGCCGTGGTGTGGAAGAAACGCCACACAGCGGGCCCAATGTAATAAGGAAAGCTCAGGCGCATCTGGGCATCTTTAATATCACTGCGTCCCAAATACACATCAATGAATGCCACGTATTGCGAAAGTGCCCCTGACTCGCGCCCAAACTCTTGGCGTTCACGCCGTTTTTGCACGCCATTGAGATAATGATGCGTCAAACGCCATGCCTGCTTAATTGCCAATTTTTGTTTGGGAGTGCATTTAGAAAAGTTCTCTGCCACATCTGCCCCATAGCGGTCAAATTCTCCCACTGTTTTAGTATCTTCATACCACTGAGCCAAAGCTGCTTCGTCAGGTATGGTGTTGTTTTCCAAGTCAGCGGCAGTGTTGACACTGAAAGCAGCTAGCAACTTCGGCATGAAATCTTCATACCAATAGGCTACTGGCATCATTGCACCGTCTATTTCTTCTGAAGCATCGGCAAGAATAATGCGGTTCCACTGCTTGAGGTAATCTTTGGGATCGCCTGGTGATTTTGGGGGAGGGGGAGTAAGTTCTGCATTCAGTTCCATCCGCCTGAGACGGTTGAGTTCGTTGATTGCTAGCACGCCTGCTGCAATGTCACGAAAGCTGAAATGTTTTTTCTTGATAGTAATGGCGAACTCTACACCCGCTGCAAACTTCTCCTTGACAGAGATGGATTTACGGCGTGCTAACTCCATTGCTTTTTCTTCAGCTAACATTTCAGGTGTTTTTTGGATGCTCTTCCAGTTCTGGATACGGTCTTGGAGTCTGGCATACTCTTGTTCGATTGATTCAACGATCGCATCTAACAGGTGGTAGCAAGCTTTTTCTACGATATCTAAACCTTTGTATAATGCGATCGCTTTTTGGACAAACTGCACAAAGTCTGTAATTTTGTAGGGCAGTTTCCTCACGCGCAGGTGGGTTTCGTGATTGGCAGAGAAACTCTCGCGGAAGCAACGGTAGGCAGCTCCTTGGATCAGGCGAAACAAACCAATCTGCATTTGCAGTCGGGAGGTGGCACGTTCTTTTTGCTCTTGTGGGTGTTGCGCGAGCAGTTCTTTGAGTTGTACCACTTCTAGATTATCGCCCTGTGTTTCCTGTGTGGGAGATACACTGGTTGATGATATGGGTGCGTCGTTTGCAGTAACCAGCGCTGGATTATTTTCAGGGGAACTGGTAAAAGAAATGGGTGAATCTTTATAGCCGCTGGTTATTTCTGACTCTGGTGGAACTAGTTTCATAAACTCTTGCAAGTCTATTGAACCATCGCCATCGTGATCGACCTCTTTAATGAGATCGTCGAGTTCTGTGTCCGTTAGCCCAAACAGAGTCATAACACTGTGCAGTTCGTTTGTGGTAATCTGACCGCTACCATCTTCATCAAACACGCTAAATGCCAACTTCAGACGGCTTTGGCGATCGCCTTGTGCTGACACCATCAGGGTTTTGAATTCCTCAAAATCAATACTGCCTGATAAGTCAACATCCACTTCTTTGATCATGTCGCGCAGTCCGATGTCGCTGGGACTTTGCCCTAGCGATCGCATCACTTCCCCCAATTCTTTTGCTGAGATGGCACCGCTACCGTCCGCATCAAATACTTTGAACGCTTCCCACAGCTTGGTCACTTCTTCTTCAGTCATGACCTTTTTTTCTAATTCTACAGTTGCCATCAATTTATACCCACGATTTTTTTATTAGCTTAAAACAAGCTGAGTCCTTTTAATTCAGGACTTACGCGCATTATCATATGACTTCTATTGCTCATAGGAGAAACAACCCTACATGCAAAGGCTGTCAGCAGAGGGCGATCGCGCAGTAGCTTCCCTAGAGTAATTTTATTTTTACTTTATAAATGGACTCAGAACTTACGCACGGTCTACGATTTTAGGTCATTACGAGCTTAGCAAAGTAATTGCAAAAGCTTAGTTTTTCGGGCGTTGCTGATTGAAAGTATGAATATGTCTCACGCAAAGACGCAAAGGCGCAAAGCTACAAAGAAAAATAAATGTAATTTTGGCATTTCATACTCTGATTCAGCAACGCCGTTTTTCGTTACGAGTGCGTAAGTCCTAGACCTCTTAATGCAGAAACTTTCTATATATTTATGACGAATTGGGTAACTAAGCGGAGAAATTATGGTATTTTCTGAAAATTTAAAAAAAGTTCCGTAGATAGTCGGTGCAAGTCGAATTTGCTCTAATATCAGCGATTTAAACCGCACTGAGCTAAAGATTTGATATTCACTTTAAACCCCTTGATTTTCAGGCTGACCACTACTTAGAAAACCCTTTTATCAAAGATATAGAGTCTGTAGAAACATTAGAAATTATTAACAATACTGGAGTTTATTTGACTGAAAATGATCAACAATTTCTGAAAATTTTTCTGAAACATTAAGTTGAGGACAAAAAGAATAATCTTGCCTCCTGACCACTAACAACTGACAACTGACTCCTATTGCTCTAATGACTTTAATTCGTTTAAACTACAAAGCAAACGCGGCTTGTCTGGGTCTGTCAAATCTAGCTTGTCCCAAGGTACTGTATAACCACCCTGGATTTTATACGCTCCTAGTAGATGCAAAATTTTTAACCCAATTGTCCAAGCAGATAGCCTTTCTAACGCAGCAGCATAGCCGATAAGATATTCTTTAACAATCCATTCTTCACCTTGTTGTTCGGCTCTTACTTCCTCAATGCGTCCGATCGCTCTACCTGTTAAGTCTAATACTGATTTACCCATTTTGCGTTGATTGCGGTCAACTAATTGGTTATCAAGAACATCTCTAATAATGTCCATTTTTATCACTTTTAATTATGTTTTTTGTTAAAAATATAAACTGAGAGAAAAATTCTAATCCTAAATCCATTCATCCTCCAATAATTTCCAGAGGAATAGCAACAATTGCCAGGACAAACGCTAGTACAAGAGTAAAGATGACAATGCTATTACTAATCCAGCCGTTGGTATATTTACCAACATATAATTTATCGTTCATTAACACTAAAAATGGCACAACTACAGGCGGCAAAATCACTGCTGTAATCGCCATTGAAAATAATGTTAATTGCAAAGGATCTACACCAAATACTATTAGTAACGAAGAAAGAAAGACAAACACAGTGTAAACCAAACTAAAGCGTGCAGCATCTTTTGGTTTCAGATTTTCACCCCAATTCCAACCAAAAGCTTGAGCCACAATATAGGCCAATACGGTTCAGTTAAGAAAATTCCTTTGTGGAAGCGAGGGAACTCTTAGAGGATGTTTGAAAAGTCTAATTTATTACTTCCCCTAGCGACTAGAAGTCGCGCGCCACATGCAAAGGCTGTCGGGAAACCGCGATAGCGCAGTGGCTTGGCTATACGAGACTTTACCCACCTGCGTGGGTTTGAAACCCTCGTTTAAGCGCGCTTTCCGCGTAGGCGGTGAGTCCAGCGCTCTTGGTAGGGTTTCCTGACCCAGGCGACTGGCGATCTCAAGAGCGATCTTCGACGTTCGTAGCGTCACCCGAAGGGACGAGAGTTTGTGTAGTAGCGAATTATATTCGCCCAATACTTTTGAGACATATTCTTAGAAGAACTCACGCCTGCGGTAGCTTTAACTATACAAATAAATTAGGTTTTAGCTACTGAAAAACTTTTAGTTATTACCTGTTAAATTTTAGCACGGTTATTATAGCACAATTGTCTATATTTACACCAAAAAATACTGATGTCTATATTAGCCTATACACGACAAATTCATGTAACTAAAGTCTTATATACTAGATTTTGCTTTGCTTAATTTGAGGATTTTGTCAATTATGATACTATAAAAAATCAATTTTTAGATGAAATACTAGGGTATCCAAAGTTTTTTAGGTTCAGTAACAACTAGATCCAGTATTATCAGAAAACTGCAAACTGCATGTGGTGTCAGAAAAAAGAGGGGAGTGGAGATATGGATTTACGTAGCGATGCATTGCAAATCCTCAAAGCAACAAGCCGAACTTTTTATATTCCAATTAGTATATTGCCGCCAGGATTGCAAGAAGCAGTAGCATCAGCATACCTGTGTATGCGTGCTATTGATGAAATTGAAGATCATCCAGAACTGGATAATCCGACAAAAGCAAAACTGTTACGAATGATTAGCTTTACATTACAGGCAGGTGTTGATGGTTTTGCAGTTGATGCTTTCTCGGCAGGCTTTAGCGGATACGAGAATTCTTTAGAAGAAGTCACCATCAGGGTGAGAGAATGGTCGATACTAGCACCTGAAACGATCGCACCTCGGATTTGGGATGCTACCGCAGCCATGGCAGACCGCATGGCTTTCTGGGCAGAAAAAAACTGGAAAATTGATACAGAGTCAGATTTAGATCGTTATACCTTTGGAGTTGCAGGTGCAGTTGGTTTGTTACTCTCGGATTTGTGGAGTTGGTACGACGGAACCGAGACGAACCGTACTCAAGCAATTGGGTTTGGCCGTGGTCTACAAGCCGTTAACATCCTACGTAACCACATTGAAGATTTGGAACGTGGGGTAGACTTCTTTCCTGAAGGATGGAGTGCAGCAAATCTACATGAGTATGCACATCGCAACTTAGTACTAGCAGATGCTTATACTAAATCGCTTCCTGCTGGCCCTGCTTTAGACTTTTGCCAAATTCCCTTAACCTTGGCTCATGGCACTCTTGACGCTCTAGCTAATGGTAGAGAAAAACTTAGCCGCAATGAAGTGATTGCACTGATTCAACAGTTTATCAGTGTCAACGTCAAAGCTAGCTAATGAGTTGGGAAGTGGGGATGAGGGGGATGGGGGGATGAGGGGGATGAGGGGGATGAGGGGGATGAGGGGGATGAGGGGGATGAGGGGGATGAGCGGGATGAGGGGGATGAGGGAGATGAGGGGATGAGGGAGATGAGGGAGATGAGGGAGATGGGGGGATGAGGGAGAATATTCCCAATGCCCAATTGGCAATTGCCAATTCCCAATTTTCTATATTTTTGTAGATTAAATGAAAACATAAGTGTGGGAGAGATATCAGTGAAGAAAACCCTGTTCCTCAATCCGCCATCGTTTGATGGGTTTGATGGTGGTGCCGGTTCGCGATACCAAGCCAAGCGCGAAATTACTTCTTTTTGGTATCCTACTTGGTTGGCGCAACCTGCGGCACTTGTACCAGGTAGCAAACTTGTAGATGCTCCACCACATGGTCAAACGCTGGAAGATGTGCTGAAAATTGCCAAAGACTACGAGCTGATTGTCATGCACACCAGTACACCTTCATTAGCTAATGATGTCAAGTGTGCTGAGGCAATAAAAGCTACAAATTCGGATGTTCAAATAGGTTTTGTGGGAGCGCATGTAGCTGTCTTACCAGAGGAGACACTACGAGATCACCCAGTCATCGACTTTGTATGTCGCAATGAATTTGACTATACCTGTAAGGAACTAGCCGAAGGTAAATCTTGGTCAGAAATTAAGGGTTTGAGCTATCGTGACCAGAACTTTAATATACAGCACAATGAAGAACGCCCATTGATTCATGACTGGGATGCTATGCCCAGTGTCTTACCAGTTTATGGGCGTGACTTAGATATTAGAAAATATTTCATTGGCTACCTGCTACATCCGTACATTTCCTTTTACACTGGGCGTGGTTGTCCGGCAAAATGCACCTTCTGCCTTTGGCCGCAAACAATTGGCGGTCATCTCTACCGCCATAAAAGCCCCGAAGCTGTGGGACGCGAGATGGAAGAAGCCAAAGCCATCTTTGGCGACAAGGTAAGGGAATATATGTTTGATGATGATACCTTTACCATTGATAAGCATCGAGCGATCGCCATTAGTGAGCATATGAAGCGACTCAAGCTGACTTGGAGTTGCAACGCCCGCGCTAACTTAGACTACGATACCCTCAAACAACTGCGTGACAATGGTTTGCGATTGCTGCTAGTCGGTTTTGAGTCTGGCAACCAGGATATTCTCAACGGCATTAAAAAAGGCATCAAGCTAGAGGTGGCGCGGGAATTTATGAAAAACTGCCACAAACTCGGCATTACCGTCCACGGTACCTTTATTATTGGACTGCCAATTGAAACCAAAGAAACTGTAGAAGAGACTATTCGCTTTGCCTGCGAACTCAGTCCCCATACCATTCAAGTTTCCATCGCCGCACCTTATCCCGGCACAGAACTTTATGAACAAGCCAAAGCCAACGGCTGGTTTAGCAACCAAGCTTTAGTGGCTAATTCCGGCATTCAAACCTCCACACTGCAATATCCGACTCTTTCTGGTGCGGAAATTGAAGATGCCGTTGAGCGCATGTACCGTAAATTCTACTTTCGCCCCAAAGCGATCGCGCCAATAGTTAAGGAAATGTTAACTGACCGGCAAATGTTGGTACGTCGCCTGCGCGAAGGTGCTGAGTTCTTCTCCTACCTGAGAGAACGCCGCACTCAAGCTGCTACACACGCGCAATAGGGAGCAGGGACTGGGGACTGGGGACTGGTGACTAGGTAAGAGTTTTCCTAATCCCCAATACCCAATCCCCAATACCCAATACCCAATCCCCAATTCCCCATTCCCCATGCCCCATTCTCGTCGTTTTGCCATTATCAATGGTGATGATTTTGGCTTTTCTAGTGGTGTGAATCAAGCGATTATTACTGCACATGAGCAAGGTGTACTGACTAGTACCAGCTTAATGGTGACAGGTGATGCCGCCGAGCAAGCGATCGCTTTAGCACGTACTCACTCAAATTTGGCTGTCGGTCTGCACTTAGTGTTGGTATGCGGCCGCGCACTTTTGCCACCCTCCCAGATTCCCCACTTGGTTGATTCAATGGGGAACTTCTCAAATAGCCCTCTACAAGCGGGGTTGCGCTACCAATTTCATTCTGCTGCTCGTGAAGAACTCCGGCAAGAAATTCGCGGTCAATTGGAAAAATTTCGTGAATCTGGGTTACGCCTTTCTCACGTAGACGGGCATCTACATCTACATACCCATCCAGTGGTACTGCGTATTTTAGTGGAGTTAGCACAAGAGTTTGAAATTCGAGCCATTCGTCTGCCATCTGAAGAACTGGGTATCACCCTCAAGCTTGACCGTCAGGGTTTCCTGACTAAGTTAGTCTGGGCAGGAGTATTTGGTGGATTGCGTCGCTATGGTGAGGATTTGCTAACATCTAAAGGTATAGGATTTGCTAACAGAGTGTACGGGTTGCTACAAACTGGCTCTATGACTGAGGAATATTTACTCGGTCTGATACCCCAGATTGAAGCAGATTTGGTAGAGATTTATTCCCATCCCGCAGTTATTAATCACCAGGAACCGCTCAATGGTCTACCAGGGGCGGGCGAAGCAGAACTTGCTGCCCTATTAAGCAAGCAAGTGCGTGAAGTATTGATTGCCAACAACTTTGAATTAACTAACTATGTGAAAATGACCCTTTGAGGAGATTGTTTGAGAAACAGGGTCAAGCATCAGAAACTTAATATATCAAGCTTTTTCAAATCCGTCTGATATCGTGTTCGGTCAAAGACTTATCATAAAGTCAGCAAAGGAAGGGTAAAGAGGGTTTTTTAGCTGACTGTATAGAGTGCAGGAATTAAAACTAATTAACCAAACTTGATATTAATTACGAATTACTGGCTACACCCATGAATAAAACAACTAAGATTTGTTGCCAAAATTCTATAAAAATTAGCAGGCGAAAGGTAAAAGGTAAAACTTTTTACTGGTTACATTTGCTTTTGTACTTTCTTATAGCTTTGCTGTGTATTCTTGGTTCACCTGTGTTGGCAAAAGTGACTGGTGCAATCAACTCCTCATACCACCAGGCAAATGCAACTACTGCTACTACTTCTGACTCACTCTTAGAACAGGGCAAAGTGTTATACGATGCTGGACGTTTTGCCGAAGCAGTGCAGATATTACAGCAGGCAGCACAGGAATACAAAGAAAAAGGGGATAACCTCAGATTAGCCATCACTCTCAGCAATTTATCTCTGGCTTACCAACAACTCGGTGCATGGACTGAAGCAAAGCAGTCAATTACAGATAGCTTGAACTTGCTCAAGACAAGTGATAAAAACCAAAATTTGCAAATATTAGCGAAATCGCTGGATATTCAAGGTCGTCTGCAACTGGCAATGGGGCAGACAAACGAAGCTTTAGAAACTTGGCAGCAGACAGCAGAAATTTATAAGCAAGCAAAAAATGACAGTGGCGTGGTGCGATCGCAAATCAATCAAGCACAGGCATGGCGAACGCAAGGATTTTACCCTCGTGCAGTCAAAATCCTCACAGAAGTATATCAAAAGTTACAATCTCAACCAGACTCAATAGAAAAAGCAGTGGGATTGCGATCGCTTGGTGATGCTCTTTTAGCAGTGGGAGATGGGGAAAACTCCCTGGTTGCTCTCAAACAGAGTCGGGAAATTGCTGAGCGTTTGCAATCAAATGGTGAAATTGGGGCAAGTCTTTTCAGTTTGGGAAACCACGCCCGGGCACAGTACCAACAAAAACAAGCGATCGCTAAATATCGACAAACAACTCAAGTATCCCGTCGAGAATTAGACCCTAAGTACTGGTTGAGTCAGGCGATCAACTATTATCAACAAACAACTCAAGCATCCCCCTCGCCCCTGACAAAAGTCCAGGCCCAACTCAATCTTCTGAGTCTGTTTATCGAAGATAAACAATTGGCAGAGGCTGAAGCTTTAATACCATTAATTAAACAAAAAGTCAAGGAACTGCCCAACAGCCGTGCTGCCATGTACGCCCAGATTAATTTTGCCCAAAGCCTGATGAAACTCCAAAGCCCTGAGTTCCAAGTGCCGAATAGAAAATCTGTCTTTGAATTCAGCACGCAAAACTTAGCGCGATCGCTGGCTACCACCGTCGAACAATCCCACAGTTTGGGCGATAAACGAGCAGAAGCTTATGCACTTTTGAGTTTGGGTAGTTTGTATCAGAAAAACCAGCAATGGTCAGAGTCAGAAAACCTCACTCAGCAAGCATTAGTCCTCGCTCAAACAAATAACGCACCAGACATTGCCTATCAATCAGAGTGGCAGTTAGGCAGGTTGAAACGGTCACAAAAAGATATCAAGGGAGCGATCGTCGCCTATGATGCGGCCGTAGAAACTCTCAAGTCTCTCCGCAGTGACTTGGTTGCTGACAAAAATCAGGATGTGCAATTTAACTTCCGGGACAGTGTTGAACCAGTCTATCGAGAGTCAGTAGAGTTAATACTGCAATCCCCAGAAGGAAAACTGGATGAAACAACTTTAGATAAAGCACGTCAGCGGATTGAAGCATTGCAGTTAGCAGAGTTAGATAACTTTTTTAGAGAAGCTTGCTTGCAGGGTCAAAGTGTGTCCCTTGATACAATAGTAGACCAAGAGAATCCCACTGCTGCTATCTTTTATCCAATTATTCTCCCCGAACAACTCCAAGTAATTGTCAAAATTCCCAATAAACCTTTACAGCATTACAGTCAGAATATTTCCCAAGCATACGTAGATAAACGCGTTACCGAACTACGAAAAGTTCTTGTCAATCCTGCGGCTACCAAAGCCTTTAAAACCAAATCGCAAGAAGTTTACCAATGGTTGATCAAACCCATTGAGTCAGAATTGGCAGCAAGTAAAGTGGATACCTTAGTGTTTGTACTTGATGGGAAATTACGTAATATACCAATGGCATCTCTTTACGATGGTAAGCAATACCTCGTAGAAAAATATGCGATCGCTCTTAGCGTTGGTTTACAACTGCAAAAACCCAAACCTTTTCTGCAAAAGCAACTTAGAGCATTAACTGCTGGTTTAACTAAGCCTCCGGTAGGCTTTTCCGATTATGCCCCCTTGCCTGCCATCAAATCTGAAATCAATCTCATTGCTAGCGCTGGAGTATCAGTAACTAGTTTGCTAGATCAGCAGTTCACCCGCAAGGCGCTCGAAACAGAAGTGAATACTGCTCCATTTAATGTAGTGCATCTGGCAACTCACGGAGAGTTTAGTTCTAATGCTGAAAATACCTTTATTTTAGCTGCCGATGGCCCGATCAACGTTAAAGGCTTCGACAGTCTTCTGAGGAGTCGGGATGAAACCAGAACCGAACCAGTGGAACTATTAGTTTTGAGTGCCTGTCAAACGGCTGCTGGAGATAACCGTGCAACCCTCGGTCTAGCAGGAGCAGCAGTACGAGCGGGGGCACGCAGTACCCTGGCATCATTGTGGCAGATTGATGATGAAGCAACAGCCTTGTTTGTTGGTGACTTCTATCAAGAACTTAATCGCGGCAAAATCACCAAAGCCGCAGCTGTGCGCCATGCTCAGCTAAAATTACTGCAACATCCTAACTACCGAGCGCCCAGCTTTTGGTCTGCCTATGTGTTAGTTGGCAATTGGTTGTAATTAGGGAATGGGGATCGGGAATCGGGGATCGGGGATCGGGTATCGGGGATCGGGGATCGGGGATTGGGGATTGGGTATTAGGAAAAAAACTAAGTCGTGTGAACTAAATTCCTTCCTTGTCCCCAGTCCCCAGTCCCCAGTCCCCAGTCCCCAGTCCCCAGTCCCCAGTCCCCAGTCCCCAGTCCCCAGTCCCCAGTCCCCAGTCCCCAGTCCCCAGTCCCCAGTCCCCAGTCCCCAGTACCCAGTCCCCAGTCCCTAACTTCCAATTTTTCTTGCCTACTTTTTCTGACTTTTTCCAAATTTACGGCATAAATTTTTTGAATGCAGGCGTTAATTATATATAGCAGCATTGATCACTGGGATTTATTTATGATTAACACCACCTACAAGCTAGACGATTCCGCAATCACATTGCCGATTTCCCAAGCAGCCCGTACTACGGCTTTGCAGTTTGCTAGCCAACAACCTACTGCTGAAAAAGCACAGCAAGTTCAGATGAATACGCTAGCTGTATCGGTGGTGAATGACTACTTACAGATGATGGAAATACCTACCGACCTCAGAGGAAGTGACAGTTGGAACTCTGTAATGCAACTAACTGGTAATGTGGCTGACTTGCAAATGCCCTCAGTTGGTCGTTTAGAGTGTCGTCCTGTGCGTTTGCAGGATAACGTATGTTTGATTCCACCAGAAACTTGGGAAGAACGAGTCGGTTATGTAGTGGTACAAATTGATGAATCGCTAAAAGAAGCAAAACTACTAGGGTTTATCAAAAGTGTCGCAACAGAAGCATTACCTTTAATTCAACTGCAACCACTGGAAGCATTAATTGATCGTTTAGCAGAACTGAGAACAACTGCATTTGACAGTTTGGTGAACTTAAGCCAGTGGTTTACCAATCAATGTCAGGCTGGCTGGCAAACTGTTGAATCTTTGTTGAACTCGCTGGAAGCCAGACCCGCTTACGCCTTTCGCAGTCCGGTAACTTTTGAAGAAACATTAGATAACCAAGCACAAACAATTACAAGACGGGCAAAACTAATTGATTTGGGCATCAAAATAGCTGGTCAACCCGTGATGTTGGTTGTGGAAATCAGCCCTGAAGCTAATCAACAAACTAGTATTCGTTTACAATTACATGCTACAGGTAATCAAATTTACTTGCCAACAGGAGTAAAACTCACGGTTCTAGATGGATCGGCAGCGGTATTTTTAGAAGCACAAGCCAGAAGTGCTGATAATTACATTCAGTTGCAATTTAAAGGTGAAACTCAAGAACAGTTTAGTGTTCAGGTATCATTGGATGATATGAGTATTACAGAAAATTTTGTGATTTAAGGTAGTTTTTAGATTTTGTTAATCATTGACATGGTTAAAAGAAAATAGGAGAATTAACAGCTCAATATTAAACATTCATGCTGAATTGTTAAAAAATTTATATTTAAAGAAAAGTTGGAGTGGTGGCTTCTTTTGTAGAGGCGCAGCGGTGAAACAGTGAGCAGATGAAAGAAGAGTTTACTGGAAAAACAGACAACAATGCTCTGAATATGGTTAGCTCAATCTAGGCGGCTGTGTTCCTCGGAAGGGTTCTCAGAAAGTACTTGTACTGTAAAGCAGAACTCAAATGATGGCGCGAGTCAACAGACGTAAGCACATAGAGTGATTTTGAATGAGAGCAAAGCGACGGTCATGGCTAAGTTAGTGGTTTTGAAATTCACAGACGGTAGTTTTGATCTGGGGTTCACTGTCACTCTCCAGATAGGTGAAGAAAGCGATCGCCCCTCAACGGAAATTACGGGTAAACTGCCGCCATGTCCCGAAATGCCCCTTTACTACGCCCGTTGGCAATCTAGCTATATTCAGTTGGGCAACCGTTACCGTTTGGATGCTGACAAAATCCAAGTAACTAATGTGTCAGTTTCCCAAGACTGCCAAAATATGGCCCACATTTTGCGGGCACGCTTTAACAGTTGGCTGCAAGCCGAGGAGTTTCGTCCCCTACGAGAGAAATGGTTAGAGAGATTATTGCCTACAGATCAAGTGCGAGTGATTCTGCAATCAGAAAATAGTCAATTGCAGAGACTGCCTTGGCATCTTTGGGATTTGTTAGAACGCTACCCCAAAACTGAAATTGCGCTCTCATCCCCAAGTTATGAACTCATTGTCAAGCCACGTGAACCAAACCCACTAGTCAACATTTTGGCAATTGTGGGTGACAGTCAAGGAATTGATACCCAAGCAGACCAAGCCATCTTGCAAAAGTGCCCTCATACGAATATTAGTTTTGTAGTGGAGCCACAGCGCAAGGAATTGACCGATTATCTCTGGGGCAAAAACTGGGACATTCTATTCTTCGCCGGTCATAGTTCCAGTCAGGGAAGTAATAACTGTGGGCGGATCTACTTGAATAAAACTGATAGCCTCAGCATCGGCGAATTAAAGTACGCCCTGAAAACAGCCATTGAACGGGGTTTACAATTAGCAATATTCAACTCCTGTGATGGGTTGGGACTGGCACGAGAACTGGCTGATTTGCACATCCCGCAGATCATTGTGATGCGTGAACCTGTTCCAGACCAAGTAGCCCACGAGTTCTTGAAGTATTTTCTCGAAAGCTTTGCAGGTGGTGAATCTTTATACCAAGCAGTGCGACAAGCACGGGAACGTTTGCAAGGTTTAGAGGATAGATTTCCCTGTGCAACTTGGCTACCAGTGATTTGCCAAAATCCGGGACAGATACCACTGACCTGGGACGAGCTAAAACACACCGAAAAGCAAGAGACATTGGATTCACATCTGTTCCGCAAACGCGGATTGAAGAGAACTTTGTTCTCCAGTCTGGCGATTACTGCCTTAGTCTGTGGCGTGAGATTTTTGGGAGGGCTACAAACCAGTGAACTACAAGCTTTTGACCAAATGATGCGATCGCGTCCAGATGAAGGGCCTGATCGCCGCCTACTGGTGGTGACGATTGACGGTACAGATTTGGATAATCAACGGCGCAATGATGGTGAGATTCTCAAAGGAATTTCCATCTCTGAAACATCTCTCAAAAAACTATTAGGAAAACTAGAACAGTACCAACCCCGTGTGATCGGCTTAGATATATATCGTGATTTTCCTGCCGAACACAAAGATTTAATTACACGTCTGAAGCAGACTAATAACTTGATTGGGGTATGCAAGGGGAGTGATACGTCAGTAGGGACTAAAAGTAAAGGTATTGCACCGCCCCCCGAAATTCCCAATCAACGCCAAGGATTCAGTGACTTCATTGATGATAGTGATGGGGTGGTGCGTCGCCATCTTTTGTTCATGACCCACGAAACTGGATCTAAGTGTTCTGCCCCCTATGCATTAAGCACGCAACTGGCATTCCATTATTTATCGTCCTTAAAAATTCAACCAAAGCTTAACTCTAATGATCCCAAAGCGAATTTGCACCTAGGTAATACTATTTTTCAACGCATTTCGCCTCGTACCGGCGGTTATCAAGGCATCGATGCTAATGGTGGTCAAATTTTACTCAATTACCGCTCCTCTGTTAAGGTTGCCGAACAAGTATCGCTAACCCAATTTTTATCTGATCCAGTCAACCCTAGAGATATCAAAAACCGGATTGTGCTGATTGGTGTGACAGCAAAAGAAGATCGTCCTGACTACTGGGATACGCCCTACGGGAATTTAGACAAGCAAATGCCAGGAGTGCTGGTACAAGCGCATATGGTGAGCCAAATTGTCAGCGCCGTTTTGGATGGGCGTCCGTTATTACGGGTTTGGTCACCTTGGCTTGAAGTCATCTGGATTTGGGGTTGGTCTATCGTCGGGGGTGTAGTTGCTTGGCAGTGGCGCTCTTTGCCCTGGTTGGCATTAGCAGTTGGTGTTACTTCTAGTGTTCTTTATTTACTCTGCTTTGGTCTGTTAATTGCGGGCGTTTGGGTGCCTTTTGTACCGTCAGCTTTATCTTTGGTGATTACAGTTGGCTTTATAGAATTCCTCATAATGCAAAGTGCAAAATTAAACAAACACGATGTACAGAACTAGGAATTAGCCAACATTCCATAGCAATCTTATTTGAGTCGTGAGCAGTTTTTTTGAAGGTAGATATGGGGCTTTCAGCTGTACTTCAAAACAGAACCCCCAGGATAGGAAGCTCAGGGAAAGAGAACAGATCTCAAAAATTATTTAGGACTACTACAAACTTAATATGTTGGTTGTAAATTTAATACTGATAGGGCTTACGCAACTGTCACATGAAATAAGCAATTTCCAATCTAAAATCTAAACACCAAAATCCAAAATCCAACTATGAAACTATTTTTAACATTAGCTCTTAGCTACACAACTTTTGTGGCTAGTCAGACCTTGTTATTGGCAACACCACCACCTCTAACTTCTGCTCGTAGTGTGGGGACTATTGCCCAAACTACACCCCCTTCGTGGCCGCAACCTCCAACAGATAATCCTCCAGGAGGCCGCCCCCGTGGTGGAGCCACGCGGGACGAGTGTCTATTGCAATTTTGTCCACAATTGACTGCTTTAGTACCTTTTACTAAGAATGGCTCAGTGACTAATGTTTGGGGATTGACAACTGACGCAAACCCAACCCTTTGGGTATATACACCATATACCAAAGATTCTGCTACCAAAGATTGTGCCTTTACTACTGAATTTGTGCTGCAAGATGAGGATTTAAGCCCTATCTACGAAAAACCGATCGCTTTACCGGCTCAGCCAGGAGTCATTAGTATTTCTCTGCCTGCGAACGCTCCCTCTTTAACAATAGGCAAACAATACCACTGGTTTGTGAATATCCGCTGTTATGCAGACCAGACATCACCCCCCATTTTCATTAAAGGGGTGGTACAACGGGTTAGCCTCAAGCCAGCAATTGCCCAACAGCTAAAAAGAGCAACGCCTCTACAGCAGTTTACTATCTATGTCCAAAACGGGATTTGGTACAATGCACTCTCCACGCTGGCACAATTACGTCAACAAAATCCCCAAGATGCGGCACTCAAGACAGAGTGGAAAAATTTGCTGAGCAGCATCAGCTTAGATGACGTGGCAGACAAACCAATTCTTTTAGAAAAACCCTAGTATAAATGAGGAGCAGGGGAGCAGGGGAGATGGGGAGCAGGGGAGCAGGGGAGCAGGGGAGCAGGGGAGCAGGGGAGAAAAAACCCCTGACCACTGACAAATGACCACTGAGAACTGACCACTTACTATTGACTCCCTAGCCTTGGATATCGGGGACGACAGGGGCTTCCTAAGCAAACCTGTCCAGAAGGCATGTGACTAAAAACACTACTGCGAGCGCCAATGACAGCATTAGCGCCGATTTGTACTCCTGGCCCCACGAAACAATCTGCTGCTACCCATGCTCCATTGCCAATGGTAATGCTGGCTGTTTTTAAGCCAAAGGCAGGGTCTTGGATATCATGGCTACCAGTACATAAGTAAGTTTCCTGAGAAATTACGCAGTGTTCACCGATGTGAATTTCGTCGAGGCTGTAGAAAACTACGTCATCTCCAACCCAACTGTAGTCACCAATGGTAATTTTCCAAGGATAAGTAAAGCGTGCGGTGGGTCGAATAAATACACCTTTGCCAATATTAGCTCCAAACAGCCTCAGTAAACCACGACGCAGAATATTCAGCGGTTGAGGAGTCAAGGGAAAGGCGATCGCCTGTACAAACCACCATAGCAAAATATACCAACCTGGTCGTCCCCGATCAAACCAGGATTGGTCATATTTGCGTAAATCTACGAAGGGTTTGTCGTTAGTCATTTGTCAGTTGTCAGTTGTCAGTTGTCAGTTGTCAGTTGTCAGTTGTCAGAAAGCAGGAGTAGTTATTATTTCTTCCTCATCCCCCTGCTCCCCTGCTCCCCTGCTCCCCTGCTCCCCTACTCCCCTGCTCCCCTGCTCCCCTGCTCAACTCACTGTTTGCCCAATTTCTTGAGTTAGAGATGATGCTAAAGGCTTAGATGTAGTTGTCGTATTGAGCTTACCGCCACAGCTGCGTAACTCGTAAAGTTTGACTCCAATTTGATATTCATATTGACTTAACAACCGTGCATAAATATATCCCGCTTTGCCGTCCAAAAAACCACGCTGAATAATGTAGAACAAAACAAACCGTAAAAATGGTTTAAATGGCAAATGTACCCATACTTTTTTCAAAAAGCGCTTGCGTTGCACTGCATCTCCAAATAGATTTGCACCAATAGTGCCGCTGTCACCTTGACCTGTTAGCAGATTGAAATAAACACGAGCTTCCCAATTAGAATAACGGTTGTGTCTTTCTAACCAGTGGAAAAGGTCACGGAAATCTTCATGAAGCATATCATTTTTCAGATATCCGACTTTCCCTTGCAAAATGACATGTTCGTGAACTTCGTTATCGCCTGTGTTGGGAATATCTTCTGTATTCAGGTTTTCGTAACGACCTTGTTTATGCTTAAATAAACGCAGATTCCAATCAGGATATTTACCACCGTGGCGAATCCATTTTCCTAAGAAAAATACGCGGCGGTTGAGGTAGTAACCTGTATATTCCTGATTTTCAATTGCTTGGGCAATTTCTGACCACAATTCCGGAGTAATACGTTCATCACAATCTACAATCAGCACCCATTCATTGCGAAAAGGCAAATTATCTAAAGACCAATTTTTCTTTTTCGGCCAACGACCATTAAAGTTGAATTGTACGATATTTGCACCGTAATTTTTAGCAATTTCAGCACTCTTATCAGTACTTTGAGAATCGACGATAAATATTTCATCTGCTCTAGTGAGGCTAGCGAGACAAGCAGGTAAATTTGCTTCTTCGTTTTTTGCGGGAATGAGTACAGAAACTGGAATTTTAGATAACATATCAGTTCTTATTTTTTATTTGATGTGAACAGCAGACCTTTAATAGCAGCATTTAAGTAACCCACCTGAGCATAGGCATACACAAGTTTATCAAAGCGTTCTGCTGGGTCGGAAAAATATTGCAATGCTTTATATAACCCACGCAAAAAACGTTCGCTGCCGCGCTGTAACTGACCAATACCAGCTTTACCAGAGAGTTGTTCTCGATAACACTCACTTATACCCTGCCACCAGCCTCGGTTTAAAAACCAAGAGCGTTTGAGACGTTCTGGCGCGACATTGTGAGCCACTAAAGCTTCGGGAAGATAAGCGACTTGCCAACCACGCTGTATAGCAAACTCGGTCATTTGCAGTTCTTCATTGGATAGTAAGTTTTTCCCCACTCGACCAAGATGAGGATCAAAACCACCGATTTCTTCCAGGAAACTGCGGCGTATAGAGTAATTCAAGCCTCTGGGGGTTAAAGAAGGCTGTTGGATGTAGATGCTACTGTCGCCCAAGTCATATGCTCCCAAATTTCCAGCTAGCCCAGGAGATAGCCACCGTGGTTGTTGGATATCTTGAGGCCATAAAAGAGTGACTTTGCCACCTGCGATCGCTAGAGTAGAATTATTTATATAGGCAGAATATAAAACTTGCAGCCAGTGAGTACTGGCGACTGCATCATCATCTAAATAAGCGAGAATTTTAGCACTAGCAACTCTTGCCCCAGTATTGCGGGCAACAGACAAGCCAATGGTGGGTTCAAAGACATACTTCAAGCGGTGATTGCCGGCCCTTTGTTCTACAACTGAGCGGGTGCGATCGCTAGAACCATTATCGACTACTATCACTTCAAAGTCAGGTGCAAAATCCTGCGCCAATAGACTATCAATCGCTGCACCTAAATAGGTATCTCGATTGTGAGTACAGATAATGGCAGAGATTTGGGTGTCTGGCATAAGTTTAATTTTTGATTTGAGATTTAAAATTTTAATTTAATTAAAATCCTAAATCCAACAATTGCCTGTTGAGGGTTAATCTATACCAAAAATTCCTCACTCACCAACCGAGATTTTTCGGAAATACTCTTGAAAACTTTAAGCTTGTTGGATATGACTGTGTAAAATCACTAAAGTTTCAGCCAGTTGACTGAGTCGGGTTTCCAGGTATTGCTTGCGTACCAATAGTTGACGTAACTTTTGATGACGAGCGATGGCCATGCTCACAGTGGGTACTTGATCTGGTGGGCATGGACGTGACCAGAGTTTACCAGAACTATCCAAACCGCAGAGGCGATAACCTGTACGAGAAGATTTATAAGAGACTTTCGCCCCTGGCGCACAAATTTCTTCCACATAGTCCATCAGGCGGTCAACTTCTGCATGGCGCAGTGTGGCAGTTCCTCCTTGTTCTAGTTCTTGTGGATTAGATTCTAACCATCCGTTGACAATTGGCCCTTCTAGATATGTGTCTTGTATCTGCTGCAAAATTGTTTGTAGCTCTTGCTGCCAACCAGCCACATGTTCCTGAATTTCTTGCAAGAGATTCATCGCCAATGCTGGATTAGCTCCGTGGCGATGGCTACTGAAGGTAGGATTTTTGAACTTTGGCAGGCTGGGTGTTTTACTACCGTCATCTTGTGCAGGAAAGGTCTGCACCTCTTGGCTGTGCTGAGCAAATATATTCTGTTCAGGAGTAAAATCACCTTGAGAGTCTGTACCTGTGCGATCTGCTTGTACTTGGGTGTTTGTTTGCTCCTGAGTTACGGTATCAGCCTCCGCTACAGCCTCCGTTGCTCCAACACTAATCCTAAACGAAAAAGATCGCTTTGTGGAATCACTTGCTTCGGCTGAATCTATGCTACGATTCCCTAAATCGTGTAGAGTTGCTTCAATACGTTTTATACCTGCTTTCATAAAAATAACCTAAAATTTGCTGACCCCACTAATATTGAATAATTCAAAATGAATGGGTTTTTTGAGATTTTTAGCTTTTGCCAATTTTGGCATAAAGAATGCTGGTGTTAATTTTATCTCTTAAAAGTTATTTATGAGCAACAATGTTGCAAACAAAACTGAAGCGGATTGTCAGAAATTTTTAGTTGAGGCTGTCAATAGTCAAAAGTTCAATTTTAGTCTAAATTTCTCACGTTTTAGATTTTTTGCATTGGTTGTTCTCAACTCAGCTTTTCTAAATCATTTTCTGCTTCTTAGTCTCAAGTACAGTTGAGAGTTTCCTCAACTACCCCCACAGCCGACACCCAACGACTTGACTATTGACTGTGGACTGTTGACAACCCTAATCTTTATTTAGTGTGCCAGTTGCGTAAGTTCTAAACTAAGGAAACAGTTTTTGGGTCAAGTTATTCTGATCACAGGGCCGGCAAGATCCGGTAAAAGTGAATGGGCGGAAACTCTGGCAATGCAGTCGGGGAAAGCCGTTGTTTACGTAGCAACAGCTACTGAAAATCCCACTGACGAAGAGTGGCATCAACGCATTCAACAACATCAAAAACGCCGTCCCCAAGACTGGGTAACGCTTTGTGTACCAGTGGAACTATCTGCCACTCTTGCCGATGCCAAACCAGACACTTGCCTTTTGGTAGATTCTTTGGGGACTTGGGTAGCTAATCTTTTAGAAGAGGATGAGGCTAGTTGGGAAAACACCCTCTTGGAGTTGTTAGAAACTGTGGAACTCGTTGCTGCTGATATGATATTTGTAGCAGAAGAAACCGGTTGGGGCGTTGTGCCAGCTTATCCACTGGGGCGGACATTCCGCGATCGCCTGGGTTCTTTGGTGCGCCAGTTAAGTACAATTTGTGAAGCTGTCTATTTAGTTACTGGTGGTCATGTGTTGAATCTCAGCATTCTTGGTTTGCCGTTACCACCACCAAAGTCTTAATAGCAAATTAAGTATTTAATATCAAAATAGACCCATATTAATTTTATAATTATGCTATGGCAACCAAACAAGAAGTTAAAAAATATCTTGCCTACTGGTTTCAGTTGGGCAAAAAAATAGTGATGGGCAATGGTCAGGCAAGCTTTGTGCCTCAGCCAGTGCTAAAAGGCGATCGCTACAGTGATGAATTTGAAGCTTGCTGGCAGCAAATTCTTCTGCCGGAATCAGGCGAATGTCACCTTGAGGGTACTCATGAAACTATTGCTGAGCTATTGACACCAGCATGGGAATTAGCGCCTTGCAGTCGTTGCAGTATGCCAGTAGCGATGCGAAATGTGGGTATGCCAGCTTTGTTGTGTCCTTGCAACGATTTAATCACCTGGCCCAATACGGAAATACCAGCGCCAAGAAGCCCAGTTAGCACTGAAGAGCAACTAATGGTAATTCGCGATCGGGTTTTGAGTAAGATTACATCACCAAACAGCTGACAAATTTTTGCTGATGATTTTTGCTGATGATCTGAACTATTACTTTGGTTAGTTGACTTGACGTTGCTGAATTCTGGTATGAATTTACCTCAAGCAGAGGCGCAGAGAGTAAGAGTTTCAAATATCAAATTTGGAAATTTCATACTTAAATTCAGCAACGGCGTTGACAAACTATTACGCGTGTTTGACAAACGTGTAATTTCCACCAACATTTTGAGCGCACACCATTGAGTATCCAGAGTCAAGTATGCTAGCTACAGACTGTTTTATTCTGTTCTTATAATTAGTGTCTAAGGGAATGCCAGCTTCGTCGTATTCAATACATAATATTTTGATATCCAGTTTATCTTCAATAATCGAGTTTATGACCTTATACTCGGCTCCCTCAATATCTAGTTTTAGTAAGTCAATGTGAGTGTGCCCGTTCTTCTGCATGATATTTGCCAGTCTGTCTACTTTAGCCTCAAAAAATTCTTCGGTTTTTTGTAGATTTAAGGCTGAGTGTGATACATGGTCTAGATTTTTTGGTGCGTAAAACCTTAATTTTTCCTCTTGATCCCACAACCCAATATCAAAGAAATGATATTGGTCATAATGGGCAGCGTGTTCTCTGACGTGCTTGATTGCGCGGGGAGTAGGGTCAAAAGCGTATACATGGCAGTCAAATGTTTCTATCAACCCTAAATCAAATGTAATGTCTTCCCCACAGCCGACGCAGTAGCATATAGATTCTGCCTGGAGTAAATCTTTCGGAACCACCCAGCCACCATAACCTGTCCCTATATGTAACAAATCATTACGTGACGATATTTTTGTACCAGTTATTTCATCTATCCCCAGTAGGGGAAATACGCGCTGACGCACTTTCCGTAATACCTTAGAAATAAGTTGTGTCTTCATACTCCATCCTTATTCACTTAAAATCTTTGTTAAAGATATTACACTATTAAGATATTATTATGCGTTTTTTAATCTGAACAAAAGTGAAAAAACCTCTTTAAAGAAGCAGTTGCATCCTAGAGACATGAAAGAAACAATGAAAATAGAGTCAAAAAAAGGTTTTTAACTATACTTTCGATGCTTGACCGACTTTTTCCCATAAATATTTTGCTCAACAACCATGCCACTATAGAAAACAGAGCGTCAACAGAAGGGTAAAGTGTAAAGTATGAAGGATGTAACCTCAGGAGCAATCCTAGGGCTTGAAAAATAAATGCTGGGCTGAAATTTCTCTATCAATTTATGCTCATCTTACCGAGAATAAAAGATAAAGTTTTTATCCTTCATGCTTCATACTTTAACCTTTCTTCAGTCCAATTGAGCAAGAGGAAGGCCAAAGAACGCTGTGCAGATAACATTTTTAGGGACGAGTTCTGGTGTACCTACAAGAGGGCGCAATGTTTCCAGCGTTGCTCTCAGATTACCCCAACGGGCAGAGCTGTGGTTATTCGACTGTGGCGAAGGTACCCAGCATCAACTTTTGCGGAGTGAGCTGAAAAGTAGCCAATTATCCCGAATTTTTGTCACCCACATGCACGGCGACCACATTTTTGGCTTGATGGGACTTCTGGCTAGTTGCGGCTTAGCTGGTAATGTGGAACGAGTTGATATCTATGGCCCAGCTGGATTAAATGAATATATCCAAGCTGCTTGTCGGTACTCCCATACACATTTTTCCTATCCTGTCAAAGTTCATGCCATCCGTCCTGGTGTGATTTATGAAGATAATGAGTTCACTGTTAGCTGTGGGTCTTTGCACCACCGCATTCCTGCCTTTGGTTACCGTATAGCAGAAAAAGACCGAACAGGACGTTTTGATGTAGAAAAAGCCAAGGCTTTGCAAATTCCTCCTGGTCGCATTTACGGTCAACTCAAGCGTGGTGAAACAGTCACCCTTAACGATGGACGAGTGATTAATGGTACAGAACTGTGCGGGCCAACAGAAATTGGACGCAAGATTGCTTATTGCACAGACACAGTTTATTGTGAAGGCGCAGTAGAATTGGCGCAAGATGCAGATGTTTTAATTCATGAAGCTACCTTTGCCCATCAAGATGCAGACATGGCTTTTCAGCGGTTGCATTCTACAACCACAATGGCTGCACAAACAGCTTTAGTCGCTAAAGCGCATCGGTTAATTATGACTCATTTCAGTCCCCGCTATGCTCCTGGAAATTCCTTGGAGTTGAAGGATTTACTTCAGGAAGCCCGTGCAATTTTTCTCAATACAGACATGGCTTATGATTTCATGACTTATGATGTCCCCAGACGCAGGGAAGTAGAGTCAACGTAACCGTTGATTTTGAATGCTTCACCGAATTTTAGATTTTAAATTTTGGATTTTGGATTAAATAATTTTAGGAATTACGCACTATTGATGAAAAACTAAGCTTTTGCGATTACAACGCTAAGCTCGCTCCGGACGTAAAATCGTAGTCCGTGCGTAAGTCCTGAATTCAAAATCCAAAATTTAAAAAAGTCTTTCAATATAGAATGCGGCAATTACAGCCAAGGATGGCGTGGGGGATAAACACCATTGAGGAAGTAGTTGCCAACAGCGTAGTATTTCCAGCGCACGGGATCGTGGAGTGTGTGAGCGCGGGCATTTCGCCAGTGGCGATTATAGTTGAATTGCTCCAATGTGGACTTAGTACCTGCTAGTTCAAACAACTTGTTGGTAGCTAGTAGTGATGCTTCGGTGGCTAAGGCTTTGGCTTCAGCAACTGCGATCGATGCTTCAACTACCTTGGGTTCTTCTAAACCTGACTCGTTGGCGATGTCGATAAACTCACCCGCACGCCGCAGCAATGCTTCAGCAGCGTGAACTTGAATTTGGACATTGCCTAAATTATAGAGTGTTAGCGGGTCTTCATATCCTTTTTCTAAGTTGCTGTCAACCCAAGGGCGGGTATGGTTGCGGACAAAGTAGATGGTGTCACGGACTGCGGCTTTGGCAATTCCTACGTCTACAGCAGCTTGGATGATTTGCGCGATCGCACCCATCGGTGTAGCCCGCTCAAAGGCTAAATAGTGGGGAATCACGTATTCTGCCTTCACTTTCACGTTTTCAATAATGGTAGTGCCGCTGGCGGTGGTACGCTGTCCGAAGCTCGTCCAGTCATCAAGTAAGGTCAATCCTGGGGCATCTCTTTCCACAAATGCCACCACTGTCTTACCATCTTGGTTAGCAATCACAGGAACCCAATGTGCTAGTAATGCCCCAGCAGAGTAGTATTTGCGTCCATTGAGTACGTAGTCAGAACCATCTGGTTCTAACTTTGTTTGGACATCAGTGACAGACTTAGTGCCAATTTCCGAGAAGGCGTTACCAAAGCGCTTACCTTGTAGAACCAAATCAAAGAAAAACTTCTTCTGCTCTTGTGTGCCATCCAACCGGATTGCTTCCACCATATAGAGGTGATTTTGGGGAATTTGACCGAGGCTAGAGTCAGCTTCGGAGATGATTTTAACTACTTCTGCCAAGGTGACATTCGATACAAAAGCCCCACCATACTCTTTAGGGACTGTAATCCCCCACAATCCGCTTTGGGAGAACTTTTGCACTTCTTCGGCAGGTAGACGCCGAGTTTGGTCGCGTTCTGAGTCACCCTTGGCAAACTCAGCTGCTAGTTCGTGAGCGATCGCGATCGCTTCTTGATCATCCTGAATAATATGCGCTTGCTGTTCAGTATTAATTACTGATGTCATGATAAAACTCCTTGATTGTAATTGAGTAACTTATAATCGCCACTACTATCAGACTGTGCAAAATATTTGTATTTGATCAGCACATCCCATTTGAAGAATGGACATCTTACCCATCTCAAGTTGGTGATAGACAAGATAGCTAATTTGATGTCGCATAATTGCGGGATGATTTTGATAGTTTTGTCGCATGGATGTCTCGCCCGTCCCTTGTATTGCACAGTGGGCATTTTGCCTGTCCCACAAGATTCATTCCTTGATTCAGCAACGCCATCGATTCATGTCAGAGATTGTAAAATGTGTACTAACCGCTAATATTTGCGTAGCACTTTGCGCTTGCCATTGGCATCGCTAATTATTATTGCTGTAGGAGTGAGTAAAGCTATTATCTAGAACAGCTTGAATCTACAAAACCCGCCCCTACAAAGTATATTCCTGTGACTCTACACCACAACCAACTCATCAGATGTCTGACGATTAACTTCTAGTTCCCGCACAATCGGAATTACTGTACGACCAAATGCAGGTAAATCATCTGAGTAGTGTAAGAAGCCACCGAGAATTAAATCAACTCCGGCTTCATAAAATTGGCGAATCTTCTCGGCTACTTGGTCAGCTGTACCTATCAAACCTGACCGGAAGCCATCGTTATACTGTACTAAGTCTTCAAAATTGGAATTCGCCCACATTCCCTCGCGTTCACGAGTCGAGGCTCCCGCCTGTTTCACGGCTTCGCCAAATCCCTTAACCGCTTCCACATCAGCTTGGGCGATGATCTCGCGCAATACTTCATGGGCTTCTGCTTCCGTATCACGCACGATAATAAAGGAATTCAAACCAAACTTGATTTTGCGTCCTTCACTACGAGCTAATGCAGACACCTCTGCAATCTGCTCTCGCACCCCTTCTATAGTATTGCCATTCATAAAATACCAATCAGACACCCGCCCAGCCATGCGCCGGGCTGCTTTTGAGTTACCGCCTTGGAAGATTTCTGGATGCGGTTGGGTAAGTGGTTTGGGCTTCACCCAACCACCGTTGATACGATAAAAGTCGCCTTTGAAGTGAAACTCATCCTCTGTCCACAAACCTTTGAGAACACGGATAAATTCCTCGGAACGACGATAGCGTTCGTCATGGTCTAACCAAGGTTCACCATAGATAGTGAATTCATCTTTGAACCAGCCGCTGACTACGTTGAGGGCAAACCTACCGTTGGACAAAAAATCAATGCTGGAACCGATTTTAGCAACTACTCCCGGATGCCACAAGCCAGGGTGAACTGCTGCAATTAGCTTTATTTTTTTGGTGACTGGAGCTAGGGCTGATACGGTTGTAAATGCTTCTAACTGGTACTCAGCGCCATAGCTGGCGATAAATCTGGCTTGTGCTAAAGCATATTCAAACCCGACTTCTTCAGCTGTTTGAGCTAGTTGAGCATTGTATTCATAAGTCCAATTTGTCCGTTGGGGGATTTTACTTACCACTAACCCCCCGCTGACGTTAGGAATCCAGTATGCGAATTTAATATCTACCATAATTGTGCGTTTGTAATTAGAACTGCTTGCTGATTTGTCTAAGTTTGCTTGTGATACTACTAAAGTTAATTTTTCATCGCTAATAATTCAGCTAAAACTTGATATGTCAAAATCAAAAGCTTGAGAGTGGCTGGAAACTACTTTGAGTCTACTTGTAGACAATCTCAGGAGCTGATGGTGGTAATATACCATAAATCGACCGAGCTACCGTAGTTTTGAATCAGTCAGACTTTAGCACGGCAACTTTTCCGATGTCGTGATTCGATATACTTAAATTCCATTTCCATATTCCAAAAGGGAATACAGACGTATTTTTTCTGAATATATAAGTATTTTTTTATACTTAAAAACGCAAGTTAGATTAGAAGCAATTTATCGTTCTGCCGATCACCAACAAATCAAGTACTTTCAACAGCAAATCGATCCTAACGTAGTTGCCCACAACAAACTAGATATCAGTCAAACCATTGAAGCCAATCTAGGTTTATCTGCTCAACTCGTTGGCGATCGCTACACAGTTATTAAGCGCCTCAAAGAATACGAGGCGGTTGGCGTTGATTTAATAGTACTCAAATTTGAATCTATGTTGGAAGATACTATTCGCTTTCATCAGCTAGTGATTTCTGAATATACACAGCAGAACAAGTTAATTCCTTTGTAATTAAAACTCATACCCAAAGTGGAAAATACTACTTGATATTGGTCTAAGTAGTTACTCATAAATATGATTTACCGCTACAACATGAAGATAACAGTCACACAGCAATATCTAGTGTAGTCTGAAATAAACGAGTGATTTTTTGAGATATTAAATACTATGTAAATTAACTCATAATTGGCTATTGTGTTCCTAATCAGCTAATATAAAAACTACTGTGTCTTGGTAATAAGTGACTATATTAATTAAAACGAGTTTTTTGATGTTTTGAAGTTTAATTTTTTGACCAACAACATAAATTTGTATTATCTGTAATAGAATATTTTGTTGTTCACAGATGTCAGTACTACCTAATTTCGGCAGTGAGGTAAAATATCTTAAAAATGCTTTTTTATCCGAAATTATACTAATCATCAATAAATTTATATAGCAATTCATAGAATGAATTGCTATATAAATTATTTTTATATCAAGTTAATAAAATTATAAATATTTATTAATAAATGTAAAATTAACTTTTTTACTTGTTATATTTGCTAAAAAAAACGTTTGTATTCTTTTTGTTTTACTCTTAACCTTAATTGCCAAAAGTAAAGCATCTGCTATGCTCTCTAAATTGTCTGTAAGAAATTAAGTAAAATTTTGAGTAACAGGTATCCTGGTAAACTCAATTGACATTCTAAGTAGTTTTGTTACAATGCGGGTAATATTAGCAATCTTATTGATTGATCTTATTGAGGAAATTATACCTGTCCTTTTCTAGGATAAATAGGTATATTCTTTATCTCATAAGCTTTTGAGCCTATTTCGTTGCCTTATCAGGTAAAAAAATAGGTCATTAACTGATGCGATTAAATTCAAGAGTACAAGGAAAAAAGTTCAATTTTACATCAACTTTTTAACTTGACTAATGCTGATCTATAACGAAGCAACACGCTTGCTGTAAGAGGATGTTTGCCAAGTTGTAAAGTATAGTATAAACCCCGCTTCCATTCCTGTTTCTCTCAATTTCTAGAGGGATCTATAAGTTTTTTACAGGGAAAGAGGATTTTATACCTCCCCCTTCCTAAGAGGGTATGGAGGGGAGTTAGTGTGGAGGTTTTTCTATTAATCACCATAGTTTTCAAACAACCTCTAAGAGACTGACAAATAAAAAAATAATCAATCGCTTTGGTAAGCAAGAGAGACAGCCGCGCATGGTTTCCCAACTTGAGGGAATTGCCGTAGAGCAGCGTGAGAAATTTTTTAGTTGTCTTGGATGGATTGAGTAATTTAATTTTTGGAGATTTCTAATGAACAAAAGTTTATTTTTAGTTCCTACTCTTGCTGAAGCTACTTTAGTGGATCTGTTAGGCAAAAGAGCGCTAGAGCAACAAACAAAGGTAGCATATACCTTTTTAGTAGATGGAGAAACACAAAAAGTTAGCTTAACCTATCAAGCATTA
The DNA here is from genome assembly GCA_017164015.1 of Nostoc sp. UHCC 0702. Lineage (GTDB taxonomy): Bacteria > Cyanobacteriota > Cyanobacteriia > Cyanobacteriales > Nostocaceae > Amazonocrinis. The sequence goes on along the minus strand of CP071065.1, from coordinate 32,671 downwards.
GATCAAAAAGCGCGAGCGATCGCTAGTTTATTACAGAGGATGAAAGCTATTGGCGAAAGAGCGCTGCTTTTGTACCCACCTGGATTAGAATACATTGCTGCTTTTTTTGGGTGTCTCTACGCAGGTGTAACGGCTGTTCCTGTATATCCACCCCGACACAATCAGCGGCTGACAAGATTGCAAGCCATAGCACAAGACGCACAAGCAACTTTTGCCCTCACCAGCAAATCTATAGCGATCAATTTGGCACAAAGCTGCCAAGAAAAACCAGAATTAGCAGCTTTGCAATACATAACTACTGATGATCTAACTGACGATTATGCAGACAATTGGTTTAAACCAGAAATAACTAGCAACTCACTGGCATTTCTCCAATATACTTCTGGTTCAACAGGAACCCCCAAAGGAGTGATGGTAAGTCATGGAAATCTATTGCACAATTCTTACTTAATTCAAAGGTGTTTTGGACATACAGCTGACAGTAAAGGTGTAATATGGCTTCCTCCTTATCACGATATGGGTTTGATTGGTGGAGTAATACAGCCTTTATATAGTGGTTTTCCTGTCATATTGATGTCGCCAGAGACTTTCCTACAAAAGCCTTTTCGCTGGTTAAAGGCTATTTCTGACTACAAAGCGACTACCAGTGGTGCCCCTAACTTTGCCTACGATTTGTGTATTGACAAGATTAATAGCCAGGAGCGTTCTCAGCTTGATTTGAGTAGTTGGGAGGTGGCTTTTACTGGTGCTGAACCTGTGCGCGCAGAAACTATAGAGCGGTTTTTAACTAGCTTTAAAGATTCTGGCTTTCAAAAAACTGCTTTTTACCCCTGCTACGGAATGGCTGAAACAACTTTAATTACTTCTGGGGGTTTAAAAACAGATTTACCAGTTGTTCAGTTTGTCAACGAGCAAACATTGAAGCAAAACTTGGTAAAGACTACTAGAGAAAAACAAGAAGATACTAAAGCCATTGTCAGTGCGGGTAAGAACTGCTTTGAACAAAAAATTGCGATCGCTAATCCTGAAACATTAACTAAATATCCAGATGGACACATAGGAGAAATTTGGGTTTCTGGGCCGAGTGTGGCTAGAGGCTACTGGAAAAAACCTCAAGAGACTCAAAATAGCTTTAATGCATATCTGACAGACACAAAAGAAGGGCCATTTCTTCGTACCGGTGATTTGGGCTTTTTGCTTGATGGCGAGTTATTTGTCACAGGCCGCATCAAAGACATGATTATCATCCGGGGGCAAAATTATTATCCCCAGGATATAGAATTGACAGTCCAAAAGAGCCATCCTGCACTAAGACTGAATTATGGAGCAGCATTTTCTATAGAGGTGGAAGGTGTTGAAAGACTAGTCATTGTCCAAGAGGTAGAGCGGAGTTATATACGTCAGCTAGATATAGATGAGATAGTGAAAGCCATTCGTCAAGCAGTATCCGAAGAGCATCAGCTACAAGTTTATGCTGTTGTGCTATTGAAGACAGCAAGTATCCCAAAAACTTCTAGCGGTAAGATTCAGCGCTATGCTTGTCGCGATGGGTTTATCAATGGAAGTTTGAATATTGTCGGAGATTGGACAGCGAATATTCAACAAGTAGGAACCTTTTGGGAGCAAGTGCAAAATTCACATGAGTCTCAACCCCATCAGGAATCTGGAGAACCAGCTTTTACAGAAGAAGCGATCGCCACCTGGCTTGTTTCTCATCTTGCTTCATCACTGAAAGTATCCCCAGATGAAATAGACATTCAAGAACCTTTTGCTGCATATGGTCTAGATTCCTCAGTAGCTGTCAGCATGACGGGAGAATTAGCCCAATGGCTTGGCTGTGAACTTGAACCTACCCTTTTCTGGGAGTACCCCAATATTGAAATACTTGCAGATTATTTAACAGTTAGATAACAGTCAATTGCTGCATTTAACTCTCTAGTTGGTGTTGAACAAAATGTATAATTGGAGGAAATAACTAACGTGAATCAAGAAGTTATTAGTATTAACAAGGTTCCCAAAATAGGGTTAAAAAAAGCTTTCAAATTTAATCCTTATAGCTCCGAATTTCGTACTAATCCTTATCCCATTTACCATCGCCTCCGCTTTGAAGAACCTGTACACAAATCTTTTGTGGGAGGCGATTGGGTTCTGACTCGCTATGCTGATGTCAAAGCAGTTTTGAGAAGTAATCGTATTCGCAGCCACGACCAGCCAGAGTTGATCAAAGAAAAAAACCAATACCTGCAAAATCGAGGGAGAAATCTCAATACTCTTGCTCAGATCAGCAACAAAATTCTGTTTTATATGAATCCGCCAGACCACCACAGACTACGTAGTTTGGTTGTGAAAGCTTTTTCTCCTCTAGTCGTTGAACGTATGCGTCCCCGTATCCACAAAATAGTGGATGACTTGCTTGAGCAAGTTCAAAATAAGGGAAATATGGACATTATTGCCGATATTGCTGGGCCATTGCCTGTAATTGTGATCGGTAAGATGTTAGGAATACCAATTGAAGCTCAAGAACAGCTTCATCAATGGTCTAATGTTTTGTCCCGTATTTTAGACTCACTAGTCTCACTAGAAGAATATGAAATCCTCAATCGAGTGATTGGAGAGTTTCAAGACTATTTACGCGGTCTGATTATTGAACGAGAAAAAAATCCACAAGAAGACTTAATTAGTGCTTTAATTGCAGCTAGAGAACAAAGTGACAAACTAACTCTTGAAGAACTACTGGCAATTTGCATATTATTATTTGCCACAGGTGAAGAAACCACAGTCAATACAATCGGTAATGGGATGTTGGCATTGCTGCATCACCCCGATCAAATGGAACAACTGAAAAAAGAACCAACAATTATTCAAAGTGCTGTTGAAGAAATACTCCGCTACGATAGCCCAGTTCAATTAACTGCTCGTGTTGCCATTGACAATATAGAAATAGGGAACCAAACAATTCAAGCAGGTGAAAAATTAATTCTTTGTTTGGGAGCTGCTAACCGAGATCCATATCAGTTTCCCAATCCCGATCAGTTCAATATTCATCGATATCAGGATAACCATGTTGCCTTTGGTGATGGTATTCATTATTGTTTAGGCGCTGCACTAGCAAGGGTTCAAGCTCAAATTGCTATCAACACATTATTGCAACAATTTCCTGACTTACAGTTAGCTTCAGACAAATTAGAGTGGCGTAAAAACATAGCTTTACGCGGTTTAAAATCTCTCCCTGTAACTTTTACTTATAAATAACTTATAACTTATGAATAGAGAACCAATTGCCATCATCGGAATCGGATGCCGTTTTCCTCATGCTAAAAATCCAGAGGCTTTTTGGCAACTACTATCTGATGGTGTGGATGCGATTACAGAAACACCTCTTTCACGATGGGACATAGACCCAAAGGCAGTCAAACTAGACAAAACAAATACTTTTTGGGGTGGTTTTTTAGACCAGGTAGAGCAGTTTGACCCGAAATTCTTTGGTATTTCTGCACCAGAAGCTGCGAGCATGGATCCCCAGCAACGCTTATTGCTAGAGGTTACTTGGGAAGCATTAGAAGATGCTGGACAAATACCAGCGCATTTAGCAGGTACGCAAACTGGTGTCTTTATCGGTATCTCAAGTCAGGATTTTTCTGTATTGTCCTGGGAAAATTCCAACGATGACATCTATAAGACCACTGGAACATCTCACTGTATAGCAGCGAACCGCATTTCCTATGTGTTAAATTTTACAGGGCCAAGCATCGCCTTTGATACGGCTTGTTCCTCGTCACTCGTTGCAGTCCACTATGCATGTCAGAGCTTGTGGAATGAAGAGTCTACACTTGCGGTGGCTGGTGGAGTGAATCTTTTGTTGTCACCAAAAGCCACGTTTAACTTTGCCAAAGCCGGGTTCATGGCTCCTGATGGTCGTTGTAAAACTTTTGATGCAAGAGCTAATGGCTATGTTCGTGGTGAAGGCGCGGGTGTGGTAATTTTGAAACCCTTATCGCAAGCTCAGGCTGAGGGCGATCGCATTTATGCTGTGATTAAGGGAAGTGCAGTTAACCAAGATGGGCGTAGTAATGGACTTACCGCACCAAATCCCCAAGCACAGGAAGCTGTTTTACGTTCTGCTTATCGAATCTCCGGTGTTTCGCCTGGTCAGGTGCAATACATTGAGGCTCATGGTACAGGCACAAGTTTGGGAGATCCCATAGAAATCAAAGCTTTAGGAAAAATTCTAGCAGAGGGACGGCTGCCTGGAAACTACTGTACTGTAGGTTCAGTTAAAACTAATATTGGACATTTGGAAGCAGCAGCGGGAATTGCTGGATTGATTAAAGTCGCATTGTCTCTCAAACATCAACAAATTCCACCGAGTCTGCATTTTCAAAAGCCAAATCCTTATATTCCTTTTGATAAACTACCTCTACGGGTTCAGCAAACCTTAGAGCCTTGGCCACAAGGAAATAGTTTGGCATTAGCTGGGGTAAGTTCTTTTGGTTTTGGCGGCACAAATACCCATATGGTTTTGGCACAAGCACCAGTGGAAAGTCCAAAAGATGACGTAATTGAACATCCTGTGCATTTTCTCACCTTATCAGCCAAAAATGAAGATGCTCTGGGGGAACTAGCACAACGTTATCGGGAGTTTTTAATCGACCAGCCAGAATCAGCGTTGGCAGATATCTGTTTTACTGCTAATGTGGGGCGATCGCATTTTAACAACCGTCTTGCCATTGTCGCTGAGTCTAGCGTGCAGTTGCAAAAACAGTTATTTGCTTTTACGAATCATCAAAAGACAGCCACAGTTATCAGTGGTTTGATAGAGAGCAAAAAACCTCCCAAAATAGCATTTTTATTCACTGGACAAGGTTCACAATACATTGACATGGGACGCCAACTTTACGAAACTGCGCCCATTTTTCGCCAAACCTTGAATCGTTGCGATCAAATTTTACGTACTTATTTAGGAAACTCACTGCTCGCGGTTCTTTATCCTCAACCGGGAGAGATTTCACCATTAGACCAGACACTTTATACTCAACCTGCCTTATTTGCGATCGAGTATGCGCTCTTTGAACTTTGGAAATCTTGGGGTGTTGTACCCAGTGTTGTCATGGGTCACAGTGTAGGAGAATATGTAGCTGCCTGTGTAGCAGGAGTTTTTAGTCTGGAGGATGGATTAAAACTAATAGCCGAAAGAAGCCGCTTGATGCAGAACTTACCTACCAATGGTGAGATGGTAGCAGTATTTGCACAAGAAGCTGATATCCGAAAACTGGTTGAAATTGATGAAAATAAAGTAGCGATCGCTGCTCGTAATAGTTCACAAAATACTGTCATTTCTGGAGAACAACAGATATTACAAGCTATTTGTATTCAACTAGAAAACGCAGGAATTAAAACAGTTAAACTAGAAACTTCTCATGCTTTTCACTCTCCATTAATGGAGCCGATACTCGCTGAATTTCGTCAAGTTGCTGCTACCATTTCTTACTCGAAACCGCAGATTAATATTATTTCTAACGTGACTGGAAAGCAATTAAAATCTGATGAAATTACACCTGATTATTGGTGTCGTCACATGAGGCAGTCCGTAGAATTTGCTGCAAGTATGCAGACAGTTCACGACTTAGGTTATGAAATATTTGTAGAGGTTGGCCCAAAACCTATTTTGTTAAAAATGGGACGTAATTGTTTACCAGCAGAAACAGGAGTTTGGCTTGCAAGTTTGCGACCTGGGTCTTCTGATTGGCAACAAATACTTCAAACTTTGGGTAGCTTATATGTGCGTGGACAAACTATAAATTGGTCTGCTTTTTATCAAAATCATCGGCAACAAAAACTTAGGCTGCCAACTTATCCATTTCAAAGACAGCGATATTGGATTGAGAAACAAACAACTTTAGAAAGTGAACAAGATTTGATTCAACCAATATTAACTGAATCCAAAAATCAATCAAGTAAATCACAGTTACCATTTCAGGATTCTGAAAAATCAAAATTAGTTCCAGTTGACCGCAATTCTCAAATCATAGAAAAAGAGGGAATACTTCTCAATCAAATTCTTGAGATGGCAACAAAAGAAAGAGTAGATTTTCTCACATCTTACTTACAAAAAAAGATTGCTCAAGTTTTACGGATAGATGCTCAACAAGTTCCAGTAGAAGACGATATCCTTTTAGAACTAGACGTAGATTCTTTGATCATCATCGAAGTTACTAATCATATTCATCAAGACTTGAAAATCAAAATCTATCCTCGTGATTTTTATGAAAAACCAACTCTTTTAGATGTTGCAAATTATCTAGATTTAGAAATTAAACGGACTCATGCTAATTCTTTTAAAGAAATACAAGCAAGTGCAATAAAATACAAGATACCTGTAAAGGATGAAAATTCCAATATTTACCCTAGTTTATCTGATTCTGTTAGATATCAATCAACATCATCTTTGTCGGATTCTACATTATTAGAGATTCAAACTGGTGGTTCTCAGCGCCCTTTCTTCTGTATATCAGGGGGTGCTGGAAATGCAAGTTATTTATGTGAGTTAGCACATCATTTAGGTTCAAATCAACCATTTTACGGACTGCAAAAATTAGATATTGATCAAGAATGGAACCCTTACACCATATGCCAGAATATGGCATCTGACTATGTTAAAGCAATACAGACAGTTCAGCCTCAAGGCCCATACTTTTTGGGAGGACATTCCTTTGGTGGAAAAGTGGCATTTGAAATGGCACAGCAGTTGTTTAAACAAGGACAAGAGGTAGCTCTAATTGCCCTACTAGATACTTCTGCCCCAAGGTCAATTAAACCGACAAATTTTGATTGGGATCGTCCTACATGGGTAACTTATCTTCTCAAAACAATCGAAGCATTAGGTGGAATAAATCTGGACTTATCTGAAAATATTCTCCAGTCTCTGAATACAGACGAAAAAATAGACTACCTTTTCGAGCAATTCCTAAATGCCGAGCAACTTCATCCTATGAACAAAAAATCATTGCGAATTACTGGTAATATATCTTCAGAACAGAGAGCAATACGTTTATACAACTGGCTTGTGAGTTTTATTGCTAATGATTTAACTTTTTACCCACCAGAGCAAGTTTATCTAACTCGAAATATCCTGTTTAGAGCTAACGATTTTAATCCAGAGAGGGCTGTTATTTTTGAAGATGAACTTTTTGATATTCTTCAAGATACGGCATGGGGTTGGGGCAAGTTTTCTGCTGAACCATTGGAAGTGCATTTTATCCCTGGTGACCACTTAACAATGTTGTATGAACCTCACGTTCAAGTTATAGCCGAAAAATTAAAAAGATGCATTAAACAAACACAAAATCTCACTTTCAAAGGCACTTGATAATGACTCATTTTGGTATCATTTGTCCACCAGTATCTGGTCACCTAAACCCTATGCTTTCCTAAGGAAAGCATCTTCAACGACGCGGCCATCGTGTCACCTTATTCGGAATACTTGATGCTAAATCTAAAACTGTAGGAGCAGAATTAGAATTTCAAGTAATTGGTAAGGAAGAGTTTTTATTTTGTTCAGCAATAGTTGAGAAAATTATTTAAAATCTTCTCAACTTCAAACACCAGCACAAATTAAAAACACAATTTAACATACTTTGGACTTACGCGCATTGTCATAAATTTTTAATTGAGGCAGTCAATAGTCAATAGTCCAAATTTTAGCTTTTTTGGACTATTGACTCTGGAACGCCACTTGCTCCACTTGGTGAGGCAGTCGCAGTCTTACGGTGAGGTAGCTCTCGTCTTGTACGCTACTTCCTTTGGCTGTCGGCAGAGTGCGATAGCGCAGTGGCTCTGGTTCCCGGCGTTAGCGAAGCGCGAAGAACGAGCGCCAAAACGAGCGTCACGCGTAAGGGTGTTGGAGTTTCACGCCAGGTGCAAAGGCTGTCGGCAGAGGGCATCTGGTGTGGTTTCCGCCATGAGTAAGTGGCGATCTCAAGTGTGAAGTTAATTACACAGCAAAATGCAGATTATGTAATTAAGTTAAAAAATAATTAAAGTAATCTTTATGATGAAATTAAAAACTCTTCAAATCAACTATAAATACAGGTTTTCAAGAGATTCAACATAGGACATATAGCAATCCGATTTGATTTCTGAATCACTCGTAGAGGTAAGGGACTGGGGACTGGGGACTGGGGACTGGGAAGAAGGAATAAAGGTGTACTGAGTTTTGTTCAAAAATCAAATATGAGTCCTATATAAAACAGAAGAAGTAGGGCATGGTCGTCATGAAACTCTGTTGAAGTTCCAGAATTGACAGAGGTCAAACAGAGCGATCGCCTGGATTTGGAGCGCGATCGCAACAGTGGCAGGGGATTATGAATAATACCGATTATATACGAAACTGCGCTTTATTTTTCTTCAGAGCTTAAAGCTTCAGTAAAAACTGACTAAATACTTTTTCAAGCATTGGAGCGCTTGATAGAAAATTTATATTTAAAAAATATTTTCGGGCGTATTTACTGATGTTATTCGTGTTTTTATATGAATAAAATAAGGAAGTGCTGGTTATTCTCCTAAAATGTTTGATTACGTTAATAGATTAACTTTGGATGCTAGAGAACGGTTAAAGCAAAGTATTGATGCATACCAACTTGGTATTGCCACTTTCTAATTATTAAGATATTAAAGATTGTATAGTAAAAATAATCAAGGTAAAATTTAACAATGAAAAAAATCTTAGCCTTAATAGAAGAAGAATTATTCAAATTTGCTCAATTACCGTTTTTTCAATTTTTAGAAGATCCAAATATTCCTCCTGCAGAAAAACTGTGTTTTGCTCCTTGTTTCACCCCTTTTGTAATGGGTTATGGAGACTTAAACAAGTTTGTTTGGTTAGAACAACCAACTACCGACCCTATTCAAAATATTATTAATCAACAAATTTGCGAAGAAGAAAACCATTGGATATGGTTTTTACAAGATCTGAAAGATTTAGAGTTTAATTATTCATTAAATTTTACAGATTCTTTAAAATTTAATTGGAGCAATGAGACGTGGATTTGTAGACAAACAATCTATGAATTATATCGGTATACTTATAAAGTTAGTCCCATTTATAAGTTAGTGGCTATTGAGTCTATAGAATACATATCGCATATATTCTTTTCAAAAACTGCACCAGTGACCCAAGAATTAAAATTACTCACTAACAGAGAGTATCCATATTTTGGAAATCTTCATTTCCTCGCTGAAGATCAACATTGTGTTCATTCTTATCAAATCAAAAAAAATATCGCAAATATGCATTTAACAGAAGACAAATATAAGCAAGCCTGTGAATTAGTTAGTAAAATTTTTGAACTTTTTACACACTTAGTAGATGTGCTTCTTAATTTTGCTAAAAAATACAGAGGTATAGAAGAGGTTATAAAAGTTACCTCATCAAGTGCGGCAAAGAAGGAAACAGTATCTCAATTAGGCTTGATATCGCAATCGTAAATGATTAGCGATCGCACTTGTACGTCTTGTGCCTGGTAAACTACCCCAATTAGGCGAGGTATACATGCTATTGCACGGATTCAATCAGCACTCTTCGCCTTCTTGTCACCCCGTCAGGTAATGCACCCACATACCTAAATCTCAAGCCCACAGCAACACCTGTTCTGACTACTAATTTGTGATTGCGATCACACCTAATTAGCTTAAGTCGATGCAGTGAGTTGTTGGGCTTTTTGTTTTTTGTTGTACCCAACAACAGTTATATCTCATATCATGTCCGTTTAAACACTTATGATATCTGTGGAGGTCGGTAATTGGGAATTGGGAATTGGTAATTGGTAATTGGTTTTGAGTATTACCTATTACCCATTAGCCATTACCTATTACCAAGCAAACCGACTATATCGTAAGTAATTAGCCGAACTTGATATCAAATGTTTGTACATTTGAAGTTGAGGCATCTTGATTTCAGTTTGACCGACAACCAATGAGGCGCAATTTTTGTAAATTTTGGTGCGTTTGCCCTGATATCCCCCTACACTCTAGCTTTGGTCAAAAAATAGTAAATTTGTAATTTTCTCCAATACTTTGAGTCCTTTTAATGAGCCTCGAATTAGTCTGGTAGCGGCAATTGGTTGTCCAAGTAATCCTAGTGCTAATGGTATTGCTTGAAGAGAACCATCTGGATTGATTGCCGATGACAAATCTGGGATATCATGCTGACAATCGTCGCTGACAACTCGCAACATAGCCACTGCCACACCAAACTGATGGAAAAACTCTAGGGCGGCAAATCCTTCCATATCAACAACATCAGCCCCTAATGTTTCACCCAAATGCTGTTTTTCAGCAGCAGAGCAAATTACGCGATCGCTTGTCAAAGACTTGACTAAAGACACCTTTTCTTGTAAGCAAGAATGCAACTGTGCAGTAAAAGAGCGATCGCACTCTCTCAACTTCCCTTGATAAATACAATCAAGATACAGCACAACGTCTCCGACACCATAGTGCTTGGTCAAGCTGCCACATATACCCATAACCAAGACTTGTGGTTGTAGATGATTGCGGAAATTTTCATTCTCTAAACATCGTTGCAGGTATTCGTTTAAGGCTTTAGCGCCAATTGGTATAGGCATCAGGGTTGGTTTAAAGCCAGTGACTCGACTTAAGCCACGACACACAGCTTTATACTCGGCTCCTTGGGGCACCAGAATCATGGGCATGGGGGATGGGGGAGATGGGGGAGATGGGGAGCAGGGGGGCAGGGGAGCAGGGGAGCAGGGGAGCAGGGGAGCAGGGGAGCAGGGGAGAATAACCACTGACCACTGACAACTGACAACTGACCACTGACCACTGACAACTGACCACTGACAACTGACCACTGACCACTAACAACTGACAACTGACAACCGATTACTGTAGCATGACAAATAATTGTGTCACCCACACGATGATTTTCCCAAATGGTAAAGTTAAATAATTCAAAATCTGTACGAGAACGCTTCAATATTTCCAGATTGGCAATTGACTTTTCGTGGTTGACGGTGAGTTTTTGGATTGCCGTGACCATCGCTGGTACTCTTGCTTTTAGTTCTCTCAAATATGCTTTGTTTCCAGATATAACCTTTCCGGTAGTGGTGGTGAATGCTACTGCACCTCTAAATACTGCCCTAGATACGGAAGCAAAGCTCACCCAGCCATTGGAGGAGCGACTGCGTTCTCTACAAGGACTTGAAGATATTCGTGCATCCGTCTACCCTGGTCAAACTGCCGTCAGTCTGTCTTTTGTGGTTGGCACTAATTTAGACACATCGACTCGTAAGGTAGAAACTGCTCTCAAGCAATTGACTTTGCCTGAGAAAGCAAATTACAAAATCATTCCCCTGAATCTGAACGAGTCAGCCGCCGTTAGCTATGCCATTGAGAGTGACTCACGGAATTTAACAGATTTGACTAAGCTAGCCAATGACCAAATTGTGCCAGCGATCGCAAAACTACCAGGAGTTCTCAAAGTCTCACTCTTGGGTAATCCTAGTGCATCTGTTGCCCCAAATCCAGCTAATGCGCTAAGCGAAACAGGGGCTACATTAGTTAGGTTTAACGGACAAAATGCACTGGCGTTTCAGGTGATTAAACGTGGTAACGCCAACACTTTAGAAGTGGTGAGTCGGGTTGAGAAGGAAGTCCAAAAGCTGCGTTCTACCCTGAAGGATATCAAACTTACCTTAGCCGCTACTCAAGCAAAATACATCCGCCAAGCCACCAAGTCAACAATAGATGCTTTGCTGGAGGCAGTCTTGTTGTCTATTGTGGTGATTTTTCCTTTTTTGTGGAACTGGCGAGCAACTTTGATTTCTGCCTTAGCCATTCCTACATCTTTGTTGGCGACGTTTATCGTCATGGCGATTTTTGGTTTTAACCTGGAGACAATCACGTTGCTGGCTTTGGCTTTAGTGATTGGCAGTATTGTAGATGACGCGATCGTTGATGTGGAAAACATTATGCGTCACATCGAAGATGGGGAGAGTCCCCGCAAAGCCGCGCTTTTAGCCACGAACGAAATTGGCTTAACAGTCACCGCCGCCACTTTGACGGCTGTAGCGGTATTTCTGCCAATAGGTTTGATGGGTGGGGTTATTGGTCAATTTTTCAAGCCCTTCGGTATTACTGTTTCAGCAGCGATGCTTGCTTCGATGCTGGTTGCTCGGACATTATCGCCAGTTCTGGCTATCTACTGGCTAAAACCGACATTCTCGCGTTCTCCTCGTCGGGAAGCAAATATCTGGGTAGCTTTTGCCCAATCTTACACAGGCTTGCTACGGTGGTCTTTGAATCACCGCAGGATAGTTATTGGGTTAGCTGCACTCAGTTTCATTGCAGGTATAGCAATTATTCCCCTGATCCCCAAAGGGTTTATTCCTAAACTTGATCGCGGTGAGTTCAATATTGCTTATATTGCCCCTTTGCCGAGTATTCCCGAAGTTGCTCTTGAGCAGGGGAGCAGGGGTGTAGGGGTGCAGGGGAGCGGGGGTGCAGGGGAGCAGGGGAGCAGGGGAGCAGGGGAGCAGGGGAGAAATACCAATCCCCAGTCCCCAATCCCCAATCCCCAGTCCCCATTGCCCCTAATCCCCACTCCCTCCGGTCGTGGGGGCCCCGAGTTCCCCAGTCCCCAATCCCCAGTCCCCAGTCCCCAGTCCCCAATCCCCAATCCCCAAATCCCCAATCCCTTAAATGATTCTCTCGAAGTTGCTAAAAAACTGGAAGAGGTCGTGAGAAAATCACCAGCAGTGGAAACAGTGTTTACTACTGTTGGTTCTCGTGAAGGGGAACCGAATAAAGGTACGCTCTATGTGAAGCTGAAGGATAATCGCAATATTACAACGGCGGCACTACAAGACCAACTTCGCTCTGCTTTGCCTACTCTGCCTGGGGTGACTACTAGTGTTGAAGATATTCAATTTGTCGATACCGGCGGACAAAAACCTCTCCAAGTAGCATTACGGGGAAATGATCTCCAAGCTTTAAGCAAAGCCGCTAAGGCAATTAAAGAAAGGATTTCAAAACTACCGGGCTTTGCTGATGTCACAGTTACAGGTGAACAGAATTTACAAGGCACAGTTTTTCATATTGAGCGGCTGGATAATCAGCGGGTAGCTTATATCGGTGCTAACCTCGGCAAGGATTTGTCTTTAGGTGATGCTACTGATAAACTGGTGGCTGAAGCTCAAGCTGTATTACCCTCTGGTGTTTCTTTGGATTTGGGAGGAGATTCGGCCCGCATTGGAGAGGTTTTTGGCAGTTTCGGCACTACTCTGGCTTTATCTGCTTTGTGCATCATCGTGGTACTAATTTTGCTGTTCAAAAGCTGGGTAGACCCTGTGGTTATTGGTATTTCTTTGCCTTTGGCACTGGTGGGGGCAATGCTGGCGCTACTAATTACCAAAAGCGACTTTGGCATGATTTCACTAATCGGCTTTGTCTTTTTGCTGGGGCTGGCAAATAAAAATGCTATCTTGCTTGTGGATTACATCAACCAGCTACGCCAAGCTGGCTTAAACCGCACCGAGGCCATCCTCAAAACTGGACTAGTACGTCTCAGACCGATTATGATGACCACTGCTTCCACTATCTTAGGGATGCTACCCATCGCTTTGGGTTTAGGAGCAGGTTCAGAATTGCGATCGCCTATGGCTGTTGCTATTGCTGGCGGTCTGATCAGTTCAACTATCCTCAGTTTGATTGTTGTACCAGTGGTTTACACGATTTTAGATGATTGGTTTCCCCGCTTTAAGAGGATGAGGAGCAGCACTTCGGCTACGCTCAGTGACCAGGGAGCAGGGAATTGATGCAAGTCTTTGTCACAGGGGGTACAGGTTTTATTGGCGCTCATGTGGTGCGGTTGTTGCTGCAACAAGGATACACGGTGAAAGCCTTAGCACGCCACAGCAGCAATCTGGAGAATCTGCACGGTTTAGAAGTGGAAATTGTCAAAGGTGATTTAAATGACCCGCAACTCTGGCAACACATGGTAGGCTGTCAGTACCTGTTTCATGTAGCAGCCCATTATTCTCTCTGGCTCAAAGACCGAGAATTACTCTACCAGCACAATGTTCTGGGTACGCGCAATGTGCTGAATGCTGCTTTGAAAGCAGGTATTGAGCGTACTGTTTATACCAGTTCAGTGGCAGCAATTGGCGTGGGTTCATCTGGAAAAGTTGTAGATGAAACTCATCAAAGTCCCTTAGAAAAATTGGTTGGTGAGTATAAAAAGTCTAAATTTCTGGCGGAACTTGAAGCGATGCAAGCTGCGGCTACTGGACAACAAGTAGTTGTGGTCAATCCTAGCAGCCCAATTGGCCCGTTGGATATCAAGCCTACCCCAACAGGTGATATTATCCTGCGGTTTTTGCGGCGGCAAATGCCTGTTTATATAGATACTGGTCTGAATTTTATCGATGTCCGCGATGTGGCATGGGGACATTTACTGGCTTTACAAAAAGGGAAGAGTGGCGATCGCTATATCTTAGGTCATCAAAACTTGACTTTCAAGCAATTGCTTGACCAACTCGCCCAAATTACCGGGCTGTCAGCACCCCGACGTTCTGTACCTCCTTGGTTGCCTCTAGGTGTAGCCTGGGTTGATGAAAAGATTCTCGCACCGTTGGGTAAATCGCCATCAGTGCCTTTAGATGGTGTACGTATGGCTTTGCAACCTATGTACTATAATGCCTCAAAGGCTATACAAGAGCTAGGTTTGCCTCAGTCTTCCCTAGAAACAGCAATACTGGATGCTGTAAATTGGTTTTTCTCTGGGGGTTACGTCAAATGAAAAATAAGGATGAAAAAGTTTTTTAATTTCAGCCTTTATCGTTTTTTATGGTGTTTTCATATACAACTGAGGAGCGATCGGAAAAATGGCGATTAATTTACAACAAGCTATGGATATTGGGAAGTATTTAGTGACTCAGCGTCTGTTGGGACGCAAGCGCTTCCCCCTTGTCTTGATGTTAGAACCTCTGTTTCGGTGTAATCTAGCTTGTACTGGTTGTGGGAAAATTCAGCATCCAACGGAAGTTCTCAAGCAAAACCTCACCCCAGAACAGTGCTTTGCCGCAGTGGAAGAGTGCGGCGCACCTGTTGTTTCAATACCTGGCGGAGAACCTCTGTTACATCCCCAAATTGATGAAATTGTGCGGGGATTAGTTGAGCGCAAGAAGTATATTTACTTATGTACCAATGGTTTGTTGTTAGAAAAAAGTTTGCATAAATTTCAACCTTCGCAATATCTGACTTTCAGCGTGCATTTAGATGGGATGCGAGAGTGGCACGATAAATGTGTAGACCGCAAAGGCGTTTTTGATATTGCTGTGCAAGCCATTCGTGCAGCTAAAGCCAAAGGCTTTCGTGTCACCACTAACACTACTATCTTTGAAGGTTGTGACCCCAAAGAAACGCAAGAGTTCTTTGACTTCTTGGAAACATTAAATACTGATGGGATGATGATTTCTCCTGGCTACAGTTACGAGTGGGCACCAGATCAGGATCATTTTCTCAAGCGCGAACAAACTCGCGCCCTCTTCCGGGAAATTTTAGCACCATACAAAGCTGGTACAAAAAACTGGAATTTCAATCACAATCCTTTATTCCTAGATTTTCTCATTGGCAAGAAAGACTACGAATGTACACCTTGGGGTAGCCCTTGTTACAGCGTTCTTGGTTGGCAAAAACCTTGCTATCTCTTAGGTGAAGGTTATTATGCCACCTTCAAAGAATTGCTAGAAAAGACTAACTGGAGTGAATACGGTCGTGCTAGTGGTAATCCCAAGTGTGCAGATTGCATGATGCACTGTGGCTACGAACCCACCGCCGCAATGGATGCCATGCAACCGCAAAATATAGCACGTTCCCTCGGTGCTGTGTTTGGCAAGAGTTAGTACACAGCATTACCTATTTATATTGTCCAGTGTAAAGATGAGTTCAGCGGGTACTAAATTGACTTCTCCTTCTAGCAGAGGGCAGGGTGGTTTCATTGGAAAAAAGAAAAAGATAAAAGTCTCTATTTTTCGTTTTGAACCATAGATTTTGACCCCTCTCCAAACCTCTCCCCCACGGGGGGAGAGGCTCAGTTATCAGTCATATCATGTCCGGGTAATTAGTTATGTTTCCCACAGTCGTTAAACCCCACCCCCAACCCCTAAGAGTCAACGGGGAGGGGATGCAAAGCATAGCTTTGGTGGGGTGGGGTTCTTCGAGTGTCATAAGCAATAAGCAAAGGACATGATATCATCAGTCATCCTGGATAAACTCGTCCTTTCCAGGAACCGCCGCGCCCTTGCCAATGACGGATTGCTGAGTCTAGAGTCATCAAAGTATAGAGAAAAGCGATCGCGGGTAAGCTGAAAGCTAACCAGAAAGGACATTTATAAAAGCGAATTGTCGGGTAGTAAGCCCAAGTCATCAATAGCCATGCTGATAAACTGGTAAATGCGATCGCCCAATTCCCACTAGCTGCACCCAAAATTACACCCACAGGTGGAACTAGATAAATGAGAGTCATCGCCACCAGAGTACCCAGTAACAGCAATGGAGAATAATTCAGTTGAGTATAGGCGGTGCGGGCTACCATATTCCAGATTGTCGCCAGAAAAGGATAAGGGCGCAGACTGCGGGTTAAAGAACTCAATCCCAGCCAGATCCGGCCTTTTGGGGAGGATGGGGGGATGGGGGGATAGGCAGATGGGGGGACAGAAGAATTACTTTGTCTGCTCCCTTGCTCCCCTACCCCCCTGCCCCCCTGCCCCCCTGCTCCCCTCCCCGTCTCCTTAATAGCCAAAGCAAGGGCGCAATCGTCAATTAAAGCTTGGCGAATGACTTGAATACCACCTATTCGTTCTAATGCTTCTCTACGGATTAAGATACTGCCGCCGGCAGCAGCAGCAGTTTTTTTATTGGGGTCATTGACCCAGCGAAAAGGATAGAGTTTTTGGAAGAAAAAGATGAAAGCTGGAATTAACAATTTTTCCCAAAAGCTGTCACATCTGAGTCGCACCATCACAGATACCAAGTCTAAATTTTCCTCTTCAGCTTTGGTGATTAGTCGCCGGAGATTGCTTTGGTGATGTTCGATATCTGCATCAGTCAACAAAAAGTAGTCTGGTGTCAGTGCTGTGGCTTTTTGAATGCCTTGGTCAACAGCCCAGAGTTTGCCCGACCAGCCAGGGGGTAATGATTCGCCAGAAACAAGATGAAATTGCATGGCTTTATCCACAGCGTGGGCAACACCAAGGGCACAACCTGCTGTACCGTCCGTGCTGCGATCGTCTACTAAAAATACATGGAAAGTACCAGGATAGTCTTGGAGTAAAAGCGATCGCAGAGTAATTGGTAACAAGTCAGCTTCGTTACGGGCTGGAATAATAGCACAAACTGTAGGTAAGTATTGTAGCTGACTTTCGGCAACCTCTAATAACTGGTCTGACCGCCAAAACTGCCCCCGCAAACTCAATAATCCCAACCAAATTATCAAGGATAAAAGCGTTAGTCCTAGTAGAATTGCACCCATAACCAAAAAAAGGATGAGACTTTGATATTTTATACCTAGTACTAACCGCAGCGTCTAACCGTGGTATCTTTCTTTCATACTTGACACTTCATCCTTCATCCTTCAGTTGATGCATACACAAGAGCGGATAAAAGTCAATAAAGTCGCAGCGGCGATCGCAAAAAGCCAAGAATATCTGCTTTCGATGCAAAATCCAGCAGGTTATTGGTGGGCAGAGTTAGAATCTAATGCCACCATCACGGCTGAAGTCGTTCTCCTACATAAAATTTGGGGGACAGACCAAACAAGACCTTTGCACAAAGTTGAAGCCTACCTACGTACTGAACAACGGCAGCATGGGGGCTGGGAACTTTTCTATGGAGATGGCGGAGAACTTAGCACGTCGGTTGAAGCTTACATGGCGCTGAAGTTGTTAGGTGTACCAGCAACAGATCCGGCGATGATTCGGGCACGGTCTTTTATTCTAGGGCGGGGTGGCATTAGCAAAACTCGCATTTTTACTAAATTACACCTCGCCTTGATTGGATGCTACGATTGGCGGGGCATTCCCTCACTGCCTCCTTGGATAATGCTTTTACCGCCAGCTTTCCCAGTTAATATCTACGAAATGTCTAGCTGGGCGCGTTCTAGCACTGTACCATTGTTAATTGTCTGTAACCAAAAACCTGTTTTTGTGACTGACCCAGCTATCACCTTGGATGAATTATATGCTGAAGGTGTGGATCAAGTCCGGTATGAATTGCCCAAGAGTGGCGATTGGACAGATTTATTCCTGACCCTTGATGATGGATTTAAGTTAGCAGAAAGCTGGAATTTGGTGCCTTTTCGAGAAGAGGGTATCAAAGCCGCCGAAAAATGGATTTTAGAACGGCAAGAAGCCACTGGTGACTGGGGTGGGATTATTCCCGCCATGCTGAATTCAATGTTAGCTTTGCGGTGTTTGGGTTATGACTCCAACGACCCGATTGTGGAAAGAGGCTTGCAAGCGATTGATAATTTTGCCATTGAAACAGATTCAAGCTACCGAGTCCAGCCTTGTATTTCACCAGTCTGGGATACAGCTTGGGTGATACGTGCCTTAGTGGAATCTGGTTTTGCATCAGATCATCCGGCTGTGGTCAAAGCTGGAGAATGGTTACTGCAAAAGCAAATTTTAGACTACGGTGATTGGCATGTCAAAAACACCCTTGGAAAACCAGGGGCTTGGGCGTTTGAGTTTGATAACCGCTTTTATCCAGATGTGGATGACTCGGCTGTAGTGGTCATGGCTTTACATCTAGCCAAACTCCCCAATGAACAATTAAAGCAGACTGCGTGCGATCGCGCCTTGAATTGGATCGCATCGATGCAGTGTAAACCAGGCGGTTGGGCTGCCTTTGATTTAGATAACGATCAAGATTGGCTCAACTCCATCCCCTATGGCGACTTAAAAGCCATGATTGACCCCAACACCGCAGACGTTACCGCCAGAGTGTTAGAAATGCTCGGTGCTTGTAACTTAGTGATTGACGCTGACAACTTAGAGAAGGCGCTTGCTTATCTGCTCAACGAGCAAGAAAGTGAAGGCTGTTGGTTTGGTCGTTGGGGTGTAAATTATATCTATGGAACAAGCGGTGTTTTATCAGCTTTAGCTTTAATTACTCCCCAAAAGCATCAACTAAGTATAAAACGGGGTGCAGCTTGGTTAGTCGGATGTCAAAACTCTGATGGTGGTTGGGGCGAGACTTGCCGTAGTTACAACGACCCCAACCTCAAAGGACAAGGCAATAGTACTGCATCTCAAACTGCTTGGGCTTTAATTGGGCTGATAGCAGCGGGTGAAGCAACTGGTAAATTTGCTCTGGAGGCCATTGAGCGAGGAATTAATTACCTTGTGGCAACGCAAAAGCCAGATGGTACTTGGTTTGAGGCAGATTTCACAGGTACTGGTTTCCCTGGTCATTTTTACCTCAAGTATCACATGTATCAGCAATACTTTCCTTTAATCGCTCTCGGTCGTTATCAAGCGGTAATTAAATGATGGCTGATAACTGATAACTGATGACTGAGGGATTTTTGAGAAATAAATTAAATCTTGTGGGGTGGGCATCTTGCCCGCCCTAAATACAGAGGACGGGTGAGGACACCCATCCCACAAGAAAATTTGAGATATTTTTTATTTGTCAGTCCCTAATGACTGATGACTGTTGACTGTTGACGTTAAACAGTCAACAACTAACTATTATTATAGGAATAGTCCGCCCAAGAGCAAATAGTTTGTTTAGCCGTAACTTTCAGTTGTTCTTTGCTCTAGACAAGATGTGATATTAAGCTACTTCTACCTCATCTGGTGATTCATCTCTGACTTGGAAATAGTAATAAAGATTAGCAACAGTTAAATCTGATGCCTGTTGTAAATTGGATATAACTAATGTTTTATAACCTGTAATTTGAGCTTGTTGATTAATATAAAATTCGTATTTTTGACGTAGCTCAGGCTCAAACATAAATAGTAACTGGTCACGCAGTGAATAAAAATGAGACTTTTCAGTTAAATTATCGTATAGTAATTGTTCTGGTGGTGCTGTAAAAACAGTTGTGGCTTGGTTAGGGTCTGGACTAAAAATGAGTTCTGAATTTTTGAAATCAGTGCTACTTAAAAGTTTTACTTCTGAATCAGGTAGCGATCCCATCCAATCAACATGATTTTGCCACGAGTTTAATACTACTAAATCATGGTTGTGAATGCGGGTAATTTCAGGAAACAGAAAATCAAGCTCATCATGTGATTCACAACGGTTAATCACAGTCAGGGCATCTTCACAGAGTTTATCTTGGAGTTGACAGAGGCGATCGCACTTTACGAAAATCTTCTAGAACAGCAGTAAAAAGCTCACAACGAGACTCTAGAGCAACGCGAGGCTGATAAAGCGTGGATTTACGGGAAACGCCAGGAACTTGAGCAGGTACAGCAGGAGTTAGAAATAATTCTCAGTAAGTCTGCTGTTGCTTGAGGGCATTCTCTTTATTGCAAATCTTGCTTCATAATAAAGAAATATTAAGCGAGATTTAACAAACTCACAATGAGCCAGACAGCACTAAATTTAGTTGCCATCTCTATATTTGTCATGACTTTATCGGTACTGCTGGGGCCATTAGTCAACTTGTCCCCAGCAGTACCAGCCCTTGCTACCTTCACCATCTTGGGAATAGCCACTTTCGACAGTTTCGGCTTGCAAGGTAAGGGAGGTACTATTTTTTTAGACTGGATTGCTAGCTTTTCACCCGAACACCGCGATCGCATTATCCACCATGAAGCTGGACACTTCCTTGTTGCTCATCTGCTGGGGATTCCCGTGACCGGCTACACCCTCAGCGCCTGGGAAGCCTGGAAGCAAGGACAAACTGGACAAGGTGGTGTTACTTTTGATGATGGTGAATTAGCATCTCAACTAGAAAAGGGTAAAATTGGCGCTCAAATGCTTGATCGCTACTGTACCCTTTGGATGGCTGGTATTGCCGCCGAAACTCTAGTCTATGAGAATGCTGAAGGTGGAGCTGACGATAAAAGTAAGCTGGCGAGAGTTTTGAAAATTTTGGGTTTTTCTGAGTCAGTTTATCAGCAAAAACAGCGATTTCATGCTCTCCAAGCCAAAACTCTACTCGAAGAAAATTGGTCTAGTTACCAAGCACTAGTCCAAGCCATGCGGGAACGGGCTTCAGTGACAGATTGTCAAAGGGCGATTAAGAGTTAAGAGTTAGGAGTTAGGAGTTAAATTTAGTAGGGTGTGTTACGCCGCAGGCTAACGCACCATCCTGGATTTTCAGTGCGTCATGTCTTGTCCGGAATAATTATAGTTATAATTCCCACAGTCATTGCACCCCACCCCTAACCCCTCAGAGTGAACGGGGAACTCGGGGCCCCCACGACCGGAGGGAGGCAGCCCTGCGCTATCGCGCTTTGCCGACAGCCTTTGCAAGTGGCGTTGGGGATTAGACGCAGGAAACAAAGCGTAGATTTGATGGGGTGGAGTTCTTAGGGTTTAATAAGTAATCAAGCGTACATGATATTAGAAAATTTTCCCGATAACGCACTTTACCACATTAGGGACTTACAAATAAAAAATATGCTATCAGTCATCAGCCATCAGCCATCAGTCCAAATAATTTCTTTCTGGGAATTCCCTTAAACTGACTCACCACTTCTATGAAGAAACAGCTTGCAGATGCGAAGAATGGGGTAATTTGTCCCAACTAATAGCTCGGTTACGCCCAGTCGCTTTAGCATGATACAAGCATTGATCAGCACGATCCAGTAAACTCAGCCCTTTATCATCATCGTCTGGATGCAGAGTAGCAGCACCTAAACTAATGGTAATATCAATAGTTAGTTTATTGTTGATAGTAAATGGTTGCTCGCTAACTACACCATTGAGGCGATTTGCAACTCGTAGTGCTTCCTCACCAGTGGTGTTAGCCAAAATGACTACAAATTCCTCGCCACCATAACGAAAGGCAGTATCTTGAGACCGCAGGTTGTTGCGTACCCGACTGCACAGCAATTGCAACAGGCGATCGCCAGCTAAATGCCCGTAGCTATCATTAACTTTCTTAAAATAGTCTACATCTAAAATAATTAAACTCAAGGGAGTTCCTTGAGTGCGGGCTTTTTGAATTTGTCTGGGTAAATCCCATTCTAAAGCACGACGATTATTAAGTTTGGTCAACGAATCAGCCAAAGCGATCGCTGACAATAAATCATTTTGCTGAATTAAATCACGGTATTTTCTCACTTGGCGCAAACCCACCGCCAAGTGAGCTAGTATCAAGCAATGATTTGCTGTGACATCCACCAAAGGCTGGGCTGTTTTTTCTTCAGAAACATGCCAAATATAAGCATCTGCGCCTTCATTGAGTACAGTGGCGGTCATCTGCAATTCGCACTCCCAGCCTTGCTTACTTCTAGCAGCAAGTTTATCGGGACGATCCTCTAAGAATATTGAGTATATCCAAGATAGCTGAGTCTGTTCTTTTAACCAAGAGCAAAGTTTCATACTGTCATTCAGACTACCCTGAACAAATATGATATCGGGCGGTGCAATTTGGATGTGCGAGATTGCCTGATTGATATCGGCAATAATTTCTAATTTATAAGTGGTTGTGTCACTGATCTGAATAGGAAGTGTAGAGAAAAAGTTATCACTTCCAACGACCAGTAGAGAAATATTCATTGCTGTGCTTTCTGCCCTATTTCAAGCTAAAACTTACTGGCATTTATTCCGAATATTGAATCTACTCGGTATTTTTTTTACAGGGTTCTTACCCTATACTTGATAGTCTTAGCGTTAAATTTACAACCACCTCTCAATTTTAATCTCCTCTTAATCCCTGACTTAAAACCCTGTCTATTAAAGTTCTTACCTTAATAATTAATTTCTGCTTTTAAATATTTTTTTTTGAAACAGTATAAATACGGAATATTATTTTTCAATATCAAACTTGACTGTGATTTCAAGGTGTAATTGCTTTGCAAACATTTTAAGTATAAACCGTTTCTGTTCCTTGTCACCTTAAACAGCAATTTTTTTCTTTATCTGTAATGTTTAAAAAAAAATAAAATTTCTTCTTTATCCGTATTAACCGAGATGTATTTTGAATAGTGTAAATGTTATATACCAGAAAATACCGCGATATTTTCCTTGCGTCTAAAAGCTTTCAGTCCATTTACTAGCAGTTTTACTCACTATGAAAAGTGCTAAGTAATAGTTATGTCAACTAGTAGCAGCAGCTTGATCGTAAATATTTAACTGCCCATATTCTTGTTCATAAGAAGCCAAGACTACTAGTGAATATACATAAAATGTCAATAAATAAATTCTTTGTAAGTTTTTGGTAAAAATTCATTTATTTCTGATTATTTCCGCATGTCACACAAGCGGAAATAATGGTGTTGGCTGAGCTAGTTCATCTAAAATTTCTGGAAAATTACCCAAATCTAATTAATAGCCTTCTATGTTGTAACCAGCAGCAACAATTACCTGTTTGATGGACTCCTCAGAAGCCTGAGATTCTACAGAGACAATTTTAGACTTCACGTCTACATCTACTTGAGCATCAGGTTCCATAGTATGAATAGATTCGGTAATTTTTTCACTACAGGCATCGCAGGCGATATTGGGAACTTTCACTTTGAGTAACATTACTGGCCTCATTACATAAAGCTGAATTTGTACTTGAGAGATAATAGTAGTAATTCGGAAAGCGATCGCGCATCTGACTAGAGTTAGGTAACTGTGGTATTACAGACATAGCAGCAGGCAATAGCTGTACATAAATACCCAAAGGTAGAATTTACTGGCAGCAATCCCAAACAAAATGCAAAAATATATAAAACTACAGAAAGGTGAAGCAACTGGATAAAGGATGAAGTGCGAGAAAACAACTAGCGGCTTCAGACTTCACCCAGTAAACTTCACATTACCCTACCCTTCGGGTTCTCCTGTGGAGTACGGGAACCCACTCGGAGGGCGTTTACATACTTCATACTTCAGTCCACCCATGCCTTCTAATCCCCAGTACCCGGCTGCGCCGCGCTTCGCTAACAGCGGTAACGAAATTCGCAACCTATTCCTTAACTTCTATGCCCAACGGGAACACCAAATTCTCCCCAGTGCTTCCCTGGTACCAGAAGATCCAACCGTGCTGCTGACGATCGCGGGGATGCTACCATTTAAGCCGATATTCCTGGGACAGCGCACGCCGGACTTCAAACGGGCTACGACATCGCAAAAATGCATCCGCACCAACGATATTGAAAATGTCGGACGCACCAAACGGCATCATACCTTCTTTGAGATGTTGGGTAACTTCAGCTTTGGTGATTATTTTAAAGAACAAGCGATCGCTTGGGGTTGGGAAATCTCTACCCAAGTGTTTGGCATCTCGCCAAGCAACTTAGTTGTCAGCGTCTTTGAAGATGATGACGAAGCTTTTAGCATTTGGCGCGATCAAATTGGTGTGGCAGAAGCGAGAATTAAACGGATGGGTGCAGATGATAACTTTTGGGTATCAGGCCCTACTGGCCCTTGTGGCCCTTGTTCGGAAATTTATTACGACTTTCACCCGGAACGTGGCGACGACAACATCGATTTAGAAGACGATTCCCGCTTTATCGAGTTTTACAACTTGGTTTTCATGCAATACAACCGGGATGCGTCAGGCAATTTAACACCACTGCAAAACCAAAACATCGACACCGGCATGGGTTTGGAGAGAATGGCGCAAATTCTCCAAAAAGTGCCGAATAACTACGAAACTGATTTAATTTTCCCAATTATCCAAACAGCAGCGCAAATTGCTGGTATTGACTACCATGCTAGCGACGAAAAGATAAAAGTCTCCCTGAAAGTGATTGGTGATCATGTTCGTTCCGTTGTCCACATGATTGCTGATGAAATTCGCGCCTCCAACGTCGGGCGGGGTTACGTGTTGCGGCGATTAATTCGGCGTGTGGTGCGTCATGGGCGATTAATTGGCATTTCTGGCGAATTTATTACCCAAGTTGCCGAAACTGCGATCGCTCTTTCAGAATCAGCTTACCCCAACGTGCGGCAACGGGAAGCTGCAATTAAAGCTGAGTTGCAACGGGAAGAAGCTAACTTCCTCAGAACTTTGGATAGAGGCGAAAAGCTTTTAGAAGAAATCATCATTGAAAAGAAAAAAGTAAATTTGCCAAAAAGTTCGTCTCCAATAGTTTCGCCAATTGATCCTGAAGCTGATGCTCTATTAAGCGAGATTAAAAAACCTTCGGGAATATCAGGAATTAATCCTGAAGATGCCTATCGTATCACCAGATATGAAGCGTTTACCTTGTATGATACCTATGGATTTCCCTTAGAACTAACCCAAGAGATTGCAGAAGAAAACGGATTAACCGTTGATGTCGAAGGGTTTAATGAGGAAATGGAAGAACAGCGAAAACGTTCTCAATCAGCACATGAAACCATCGATTTAACTGTGCAAGGTTCTCTCGACAAGCTTGCAGAACACATCCACGCTACCGAATTCTTAGGTTATAAAAAAAATGAGGCAACAGCCAAAGTCGAAGCCATATTAGTACATGGTGTTCCCTTTGAAGAAGCAGAAGCGGGGACAGAAGTGCAAATTGTCCTTGACCAAACGCCATTTTATGCTGAATCTGGCGGACAAATCGGCGATCGCGGTTATATCTTGGGTGATGGTATCGTCGTTCGCATTGAAGACGTGAAAAAAGAATCTGATTTTTTTGTTCACTTCGGACGCATCGAACGCGGTACAATCCGAGTAGGAGATGCTGTAACTGCCCAAATTGATCGCGCTTGTCGCCGTCGTCTCCAAGCCAACCATACCGCAACGCACTTGTTACAAGCAGCTTTGAAGAAAATTGTCGATGAAGGCATATCTCAAGCTGGTTCTTTGGTTTCCTTTGACAGGTTGCGTTTTGACTTCAACTGTCCCCGTGCTTTGACAGCAGAAGAAGTCCAACAAGTTGAAGAACAGATAAATAGTTGGGTTGCCGAGGCTCATGCTGCAAAAGTGGAAGTGTTACCTTTAGCAGAGGCAAAAGCAAGGGGTGCCGTTGCCATGTTTGGGGAAAAATACGGTGAAGAAGTACGGGTGATTGACTTCCCAGGCGTGTCAATGGAATTATGCGGCGGTACACATGTCAGTAATACTGCTGAAATTGGTGTATTCAAGATTATCTCGGAAGCTGGTGTCGCTTCTGGGGTGCGGCGAATTGAAGCTGTTTCGGGGCCAGCGGTGTTGGATTATCTCAACGTCCGCGATAAAGTAGTGAAGGATTTGAGCGATCGCTTTAAAGTCAAACCTGAAGAACTACCAGAGAGAATCACAACTCTGCAAAGCGAACTGAGAAACAGTGAAAAACAACTTACGACTTTGAAATCACAGTTAGCGATCGCAAAATCTGATAGTTTGCTGCAAACAGTTGAATCTGTGGGCGATTATAAAATTCTGGTTGCCCAGTTGGAAGATGTTGATGCTGAATCTTTGAAAACTGCTGCGGAACGCTTGCTGCAAAAAATCGGTAACGGTGCGGTGGTGCTGGGTTCAGTTCCCGAAGCTGGGAAAGTTAGCATAGTTGCAGCTTTCAGTCCAGAAGTGAATAAAAAGGGATTGCAAGCAGGTAAATTTGTGGGTGCAGTTGCGAAAATTTGCGGCGGTGGCGGCGGCGGTAGACCAAACTTAGCCCAAGCCGGCGGACGCGACGCGAGTAAGTTACCAGAGGCGCTGGAACAAGCACGGAGTGATTTAAAGTCCGCGTTGGGTTAATTATGTTGTCTTGTGGGGCGGGCATTTTGCCTGCCTTAGAGGATGTTTAAAAAGTATTATTACTAACAACAAAAGCTTCCGAACCTAACCCCCCTACCCCCCTTCCCTATGAGGAAATGGGGGTTTCAAAGCCTCTCTCCGCTTCGGGGAGAGGTTTGGAGAGGGGTTTTGAGTATACTTTACGACTTTCCAAACATCCTCTTAAAATTTTTCGGTAGTTTAGTCAAAATATTAATTCATTATTTATTTTTTAAAAGTAAAAACTGAAACTTCATATTTTACAGTAAAATCTAATTTCCTGTAAAACTATTGATTCAATAGCATCGTTCAAGAATGGCAAAAAAAGCTCATCTTAAAAAACTTTCACAGGGAGTTGTAGTTTGGAATAAATGGAGAGAAGCAAATCCTGATATAGATATTGATTTTAGTGAACTTTCTCTGATTAGGGAAATTTCTATAAGAGCCTATCAACAAGTTGAAATAATTTTTTCGCGCATTATTACTGCACTTATTACTCCTTATCTATCAAATTCTGAACTACTCAATAATTTAGACAAATTAATAGAAAATTACTTTTCTTTATATTCAAATAATATTTTTCATGCTAAATTTATTATTTTTATTAGTATCCGGATATTTCTATTCATTATAGTAACTATAATAATTGAAAAAGTACTAATAGAAACAATTTTAATTTTTTATAGAAATAAGTTGAATTTGGCAAATATTAATTTTAGTGAAGTAAATTTATATAAAGCAGATTTGCAAGGAATTGACTTAAGTTATTCTAATTTAAGTTTTGCAGACCTCAGAAATTCAAATTTGAGTTATGTTCAGGCTATCGGTACAGATTTTAGTTATGCTAATTTGACAGGAGCTTGTATAGAAAATTGGAATATTGATTCTTCAACTAAGATAAATGATGTTAAGTGTGATTATATTTATCTATTTTATAATCATGAATTATTGAAATTTGATCAGCGCCGTCCCATAGACACAAATAGTATTTTTGCGCCTAATGAGTTTACAGAACGTGTCAGAGTTGCTGAGAAAGCACTAGAAACTATCGACTTAACTTTTACGGATGGTATCGATTGGAAAGCTTTTTTTAAGTCTTTTAACGAATTACATCAGCAATACCCTGAGCAAAACATTAATATTCAAGGAATTGAACGTAAAAATAATACATTAATTGTTAGATTAGATGTGAATATTGAATCAGGTGTCAAAACTGATGTTGTGAAAGGTGCTATTGAAACTGGTTTTAAAGAACTTTATGAAACTAATGCAAAGTTCTTAGAAGCTCAATATCGCAGAGAACTTCAAGCAAAAGATGATGAAATTATATTCTATCGTCAGCAAAGTACGAATTTATTAGAAATTATTAGACAACAAGCAACAAGACCTATCAATGTGGAGCATATTATGTCAGAAATATACAATAACGACCTTAAACAAGCAAATATTGGAAATTTTGCTAATAAAAATGCAGATAATGCACGCCAGCAAGCAAATCAATACGTTCATCTATCTGAACAAAAGCAAACTCTTGCTGAAGCTGCTGCTGAAATCCAACGGCTTCTTAAACAGTTAGAACAAAATGATCCAACAGCGACTGAAACTGAAAAGATTGCTTATGTAAACGACGAAACTACCCCCAGCTTCAAGCGTCGTTTTATTGGAGCTTTACAAGGAGGTACTGAAACTGCAATTGAAGAGTTTTTGGATAATTCCTATATTAATATTGTTAAGGCTATCATTAAAGGCTGGATAAAACCAGACTAAACAGTGACTCGTCGGTTGGGTGAAATGAAGTAAAGTTAATATAATTAATTGTTGGGTTAAGCAGTTTTAGAATTCAAACCCTATACTGCAAAGAGCGATCGCTTGATAAATCATGATAAATAAAAAAGGGATGATTGCCTCAATCCCTTTTTAAAAACAAATATGATACTCAGTTCACTTAATTAAAAAACTCGAAAAATAAACGGGTAACGGAAAGGTTCATCTGGCTTACCGAGACAGTGCAAAATTGCCCAAATAGTCAGTCCCCAGTGCAGTGCAAAGCCCAAAGCAATAACGGGGAAGAACAAAATACCGCCAAGACCAAAAGTTATCCAAGATAGAATCGCAATTGGAACTCCAATTATAGTAGCCCAAAACCAAACATTGAAGTGAAAATTAATCGATTCTTTCGCATTACTTTTAACAACTGGGTCGTCGGAAAGTAAGTTAATTACAATAGGAACTCCAATGGAAAATATTGCTGTACTAAAGAAAATCGCCCCATGAGACAGAGATGACAGCAATTTACGCTTATCAGAATCGAATGAAACTTGCATCCTGGCAGCTCCTCAATTCGCTTTATAGTTTTAATTGTAACGGAGTATTAAAAGCCTTAGTATTAGAGTTTACCGTACTCAGGAAATTTTGAGACTTATCCTTTAGATAGATTAACTTTTGCTGCGATTCCTGAAACATAAGTTATGAGGTTTACCGAACCCTGATTTAAGAAGAAACGTTTATATCAGCAGTTCCACAACACACTTAGACACACCTATGACAGTAAGCTAAAAGTCATTTTATTTGCACAATCACTTTAGGAACTTCCATTCTAAAAAATATCCCAAATTTTCTTGTGGGATGGAGAGAAGTTGCGTGCGGGGGTTCCCCCCCGTTGAGCAAACTTCGGGGTGTCCCCACCCGTCCTTTCTCTGAAGGGCGGGTAGGACACCCCACAATTGCGGATAATTTGCAATTTTGAGGTAAATTAACTAATTCTTGTCAAGACTTGCGATCGCTACCCCTCCATCCTGATTCCAAGCACCATCTGCTATATTTTTTAATGATGGCAAAAAATACCTAATACCAAATTGGCAAGGGTTGTAATCTTTCAGAGGGCATTTATTAAGTAAAAATAAAATTACTGTAGGTGATACCATTTCACGAAATACCTGATACAAATACATTAGTAGAGACGTTCCACCGGAACGTCTCTACAGGCGATTCATGTGTTCCAAATATTTTTGGAAATGGTATGAGCCAGTTATGTAACGGTGCGTTAAGCTAAAGCCGTAACACTGGGCATTCATGACGAATGACGAATTAGTATTACACCCGTAAACTATCCTATAAAGTAGGCATCACCCAAGCTGAAAATTTAAGTAAAAAAGGTGGTAAAAAATGGGTCGGATAAATCCCTACACACTGCAATTGCAAATTACCCGAATGTTTGAACAAGGGCAATCATTCTTTGCTACAACCAAAGTGCAGGAATGGTTGAAAGAACGTCAACACAATCCATTGGATTATGACATTATTTTCCATAAAAAACCTGCTCCTCCAGGTTCCAAAGAAGTCATGGTAGTAGAAATTGAATTACGTCGCAAAGATGGACAGCCTGTAGATCCGTGGTTGCAAGAACAAGCTAACCTTCATGCCTGATTCTTCAAGAAAACCAACATTTAACTTACAAAAACTTCAGCTGAAATTTACATTTACTTCAAAAGGTTTTACTAAAATCAAGCGTTCCCAATTGCGGAACGCTATTTCTTTGCATTGTATTGATAATAAATAACTTTTGAAATTATCAAAATGAAAGCTAATCGGCGTTGGGTTTTTGCATTTTGGGTTTACTTTGGAATTTTAATGTCTATCTCTGCATCAGCTTACCTAAAAATCATTCCAACTGAGATATCACAATTTCCGTATTACGATACAATTTTGCATTTTCTTTTACTGGGAATTGCTGCTTACTTGAGTCATCTAGCTTTAAATAAACGTAAAATTCAAATCTTAAATATTTATCTGCCTCTGGCACCATTGATTGTGATATTTTTTTGCCTTGTTGATGAAATGATTCAATTCTTTGTACCCTACCGCAGCTTTGATTTAGTTGACTTAGCCGCTGACCTTTGCGGTATTGTTTTATTTACGTGGTTAGCAGAAAGACAAGGGCAAAGGGGAGCAGGGGTGCAGGGGAGCAGGGGTGCAGGGGAGCAGGGGAGATGAGGGAGAAATAAGCTATTCCCAATTCCTAATTCCCAATTCCCTTTTTCATCAAAATTGTGGAAATTGTGGAAAACTTAGTACGAGTCTGTTGAAAAAATAATTGATCTGGTTGGTATCTGTGGAAAACTTGTGGAAAAACCCCCTATTTTTTCCACAGGGTAATTATACTTAATGAAGTTTTCCACAGAAAATCATCATTTTTCCACAGAAGAATTAAGATTTAATCAGTTTTTATACATTGCTTAATATTCTAAATTAGCTGTTGACTCCCTTCTCCCTGTAAAATTACCGACACAAATTTTTCTCCCCCGCTCCCCTGCTCCCCCGCTCCCCTGCTATCTAAGGAAACCAGAAATTATTTACCCGATGATTTTTAGGAGCGGCTGGTCATGTTGATGCGATCGCTCAGTTGACGTAGAGTTTGTGCTAAACTGCGATCGCTTTCCCGGAGTTGGGCAATTTTGTCATGACTATAGATCACTGTTGTGTGATCCTTACCACCAAACTCTTCACCAATTCTCGGCAAACTTAGATCGGTATGTTGACGCATTAAATACATACCTATTTGACGCGCCCAGCTAATTTCTCGTCGGCGGGAGTTGCTTTTAAGGTCTTCAATTGAAACATTAAAAGCATCAGCAACAACCGTTAAAATTGCCTCTGATGTAGCTTTGACTTTCTCGCTTGGTGTCTCTAAAACTGGTGCGATATTCTCAACCGTCATGGGTAAACCCCAAATAGAAATATAAGCTACCGCTCGAATTAAAGCTCCTTCCAATTCTCGAATATTAGAAGTAAAGTGAAAAGCAATATACTCAATCACATCACGGGGAAGGCGAATATTATCGTACTCAGCTTTTTTCTGTAAAATCGCCATCCGAGTTTCTAAATCTGGAGTTTGAATATCAGCAATCAAACCCATAGAAAAACGCGAACACAAACGTTCTTGCAGCCGAGGAATTTGGTTAGGGGGACGGTCGGAAGCAATTACAACTTGCTTCCCAGCTTCATGTAAAGTATTAAAAGTATGAAAAAATTCTTCTTGGGTATATTCTTTACCCTCAATAAACTGAATATCATCTACTAGCAAAACATCAGCAGCGCGGTAATGCTCCCGGAATTTTTGCATACTATCATTACGAATTGCTGTAATTAAATCATTAGTAAACTGTTCTGTAGACACATAAAATATTTTAGAATCTCGATCAATTTCCCAGCGATAATGCCCAATAGCTTGCATGAGGTGAGTTTTTCCCAAGCCTACACCACCGCATAAAAATAAGGGATTAAATTCCTTGCCTGGAGATTCAGCAACAGCCAAAGATGCTGCATGAGCCATGCGATTGTTGGCTCCTACTACAAAACGAGAAAATATATATTTAGAGTTTAATTTAGTAGTTGTTTGTCCTTTTTTAGGAACATTTTCAGAGACAACGTTTTGGTTTGGTAATTCCCAAGAAACTTCTGCTTCACCCAGATGAGCGACTGCATCACCTTGAGCAACGGTAATATAAATTTCTATAGGATGCCCCAGAATATCTCGTACTACATTAGCAATGGTGTTGATGTAATATTTTTGTAACCAATTGCGAGCAAAAGGATTAGGAGTAATTATGACCAAACAATTATTTTCTAACCGCTCTGCACTTGCAGTTTTAATCCAAGTTTCAAAGGTGGGACGAGATAGTTCTATTTGTAAGCGCTCTAGCACCTGACTCCACAGACTGTCAATG
The DNA here is from genome assembly GCA_017164015.1 of Nostoc sp. UHCC 0702. Lineage (GTDB taxonomy): Bacteria > Cyanobacteriota > Cyanobacteriia > Cyanobacteriales > Nostocaceae > Amazonocrinis. Next base: position 73 of record CP071065.1, on the reverse strand, counting down.
GGAATTTCCATTATTTACCACCTTTGCTGCTAATCGTCACAATAGAAGATATGAGCAAGCACCAATTTAGCAT